>CANLYR010000037.1 GCA_947495425.1 uncultured Aquimarina sp. | reverse complement strand
ATTCCTCAGGACCGATCTTGCATTCCTCAGGACCGATCTTGCATTCCTCAGGACCGATCTTGCATTCCTCAGGACCGATCTTGCATTCCTCAGGACCGTGCCTGCGAGCAGGCACTATATCTAACTACCCAAATAAGCTATTTAATTAGTCTTGCATATTGGGATTAAGCCATTTTTTGGCATATTCAAAATCTATATCTTTCCTTTCTGCAAAATCGCTCACTTGATCTTCTTTTATTTTTCCTAATCCAAAATAACGCGCTTCAGGATTTCCAAAATAATACCCTGATACTGATGCTGCGGGCCACATCGCCAGACTTTCTGTTAATTCGACTCCAATTTGTTCTTTTACATTAAGCAGCTCCCAAATGGTTAATTTTTCGAGATGATCAGGGCAAGCAGGATATCCTGGTGCTGGGCGAATTCCTTTGTACGATTCCTTAATTAATTCTTCATTAGTAAGTTGTTCTGTACTTGCATACCCCCAATCTTCTATTCGCACTTTTTTGTGCAGGTATTCTGCAAAAGCTTCTGCCAGACGATCGGCTAATGCTTTGATCATAATCGAATTATAATCATCGAGATCCGCTTCAAAAGCTTCTGCCAGCTCTTTGGTTCCAAAACCTGTGGAGACACAAAAGCAGCCTATATAATCCTGTATCCCACTTTCTATGGGCGCTATAAAATCAGATAATGCAAAGTTAGGCTTGCCCTCATGCTTTTTTAGCTGTTGGCGCAGCGTTCTGAATATATACTTACCCTTTTCAGCGCTTCGACCTGGTTCGTCTTGTACATTCTCGAGAGGCTCATCATGATTATAGTTTACTTCAATATCATCATCATTCACTGTATTGGCTTTAAACAATCCATAGATAGCCTTTGCACTTAGGAGTTTTTCATCAAAAACCCGTTGCAGTAATTCTTGTCCGTCTTTAAATAATGACGTTGCTTGTTCGCCAACAATAGCATCTGTTAGAATCGCAGGATATTTACCATGCAAATCCCAGGACCTGAAAAATGGAGTCCAATCGATATAGGGTTCTAGTAATCGTATATCGAAATCTTCAATAACTTGAATTCCTAATTTGTTAGGTTTTTTAATTTCAGAAGTTGACCAATCAATACTATATTTATTTTTTCGAGCTTCATCAATGGCTAAATATTCTTTTTTCTTGGTTCTCTTTAAGAAACCTTCTCTAAATTTCTCGTAATCTTCTTTTAGGTCTCCAACATATTTCTGATTACTTCTTTTATTCAATAAGTCTCCAACTACCGTTACTGCTCTAGAAGCATCATTAACGTGTACTACGGCGTTTTTGTATTGTGGATCAATTTTGACAGCCGTATGCGCTTTGGAAGTAGTTGCACCACCAATTAACAAAGGAACTTTAAAATTTTTACGTTCCATCTCTTTGGCTAGATATACCATCTCATCTAGTGAAGGCGTGATTAATCCACTAAGCCCAATAATATCTACTTGTTCATCAATAGCAGTTTGAATAATTTTTTCTGGAGGCACCATGACCCCCATATCGACAATCTCATAGTTGTTACAGCCTAAAACGACAGACACGATATTTTTCCCTATATCGTGTACATCTCCTTTTACGGTTGCCATCAAAATACGCCCGTTAGAATTATTCCCTACTTCCTCCACTCCTTCCAAGGCATTTTTTTTCTTTTCTTCTTCGATGTAGGGTAGTAAATACGCTACGGCTTTTTTCATCACTCGCGCTGACTTAACCACTTGTGGCAAAAACATCTTACCCGATCCGAATAAGTCACCAACTACATTCATCCCGGTCATTAGATTTCCTTCTATCACTTCGATAGGCTTGCTTGCCTTTTGTCTTGCTTCTTCTACATCATCAACAATATATTGATCGATTCCTTTCACCAAAGCTCTGGTGATTCTATTTTGTAAGGATTCCTCTCTCCACGAAAGATCTATCGTTTTTTCTTTACTCGTTCCTACTACGGTTTCAGCAAACTCCAACAATCGTTCTGTCGCATCATCTCTGCGATCTAGAATTACATCTTCTACATGTTCTAAAAGGTCTTTGGGGATATCATCATACACCTCGAGCATTGTAGGATTTACAATTCCCATATTCATGCCTGCTTTGATGGCATGGAATAAAAATACAGAGTGCATAGCTTCTCTAACGGGATTGTTCCCTCTGAAAGAAAAAGAAACGTTACTTACTCCACCACTCACACTACAATGCGGGAGATTTTCTCGTACCCATCGTGTGGCTTCAATAAAATCGATTGCGTTTTTACGGTGTTCTTCCATTCCTGTAGCCACCGGAAAAATATTAAGGTCAAAAATGATATCTTCTGGCGGAAATTTCACCACATTCACTAAGATGTCATAAGAGCGCTTTGAAATTTCGATTCTACGTTCGTAATTGTCAGCTTGTCCCACCTCATCGAATGCCATTACGATGACTGCGGCACCATATCTTTTTATCGCTTTTGCATGCGCGATAAATTCTTTTTCACCTTCTTTAAGACTAATAGAGTTTACCACACACTTCCCTTGCACCACTTGCAATCCAGCCTCTATAATATCCCATTTTGAGCTATCAATCATAATAGGCACTCTGGCAATATCGGGTTCGGCCATGATAAGATTTAGAAATCGTACCATCGCTTCTTTTCCATCAATAAGCCCGTCATCCATATTGATATCGATCACCTGAGCTCCTCCTTCTACCTGATGTCTTGCAATATCCAGTGCTTCATCGAATTGTTCTTCTTTGATCAAACGTAAAAACTTACGTGATCCCGCCACATTGGTACGCTCTCCAACATTGATAAAATTTGTTTCTGCCGAAACGATCATGGGTTCAAGACCAGAGAGTTTTAGGTACTTTCTAGCCCCCTCTGCCCCCAAAGGGGGAACTTGATTCTCTTTAGATCTATTTTTTTCTTCTTTACTCATACTTTGAATACCCTCAATTTCATTCAGAAATAATTATAATCTATTCGTTTCGCTAAGTATTCCCTCATTCGGGGCTAGGGAGCGTGGTTTATACTTTTTAGCTAATTCTGCAATTGCCTTAATATGCTCTGGAGTAGTACCACAGCATCCCCCAACAATGTTGACAAGACTTTTATCTAAATATTCTTTAATTTGAGAAGCCATCTGTTCGGGAGTCTCATCATATTCTCCAAATGCGTTTGGTAATCCGGCATTGGGGTGAGCAGACACTGCAAAAAGAGTTTTTTGAGAAAGGACTTCTAAATGTGGTGTCAATTGATTTGCTCCCAACGCACAATTAAACCCTACAGAAAGCATAGGAATATGGGATATCGATATCAAAAAAGCTTCGGCGGTTTGACCTGATAATGTTCTACCACTAGCATCTGTAATAGTACCACTCACCATGACTGGAATTTCTATACTTCTTTCTTCTTTTACTTCTTCTATCGCAAAAAGGGCTGCTTTGGCATTAAGCGTATCAAAGACAGTTTCAACTAATAAAATATCAGCTCCACCATCAATTAACGCTTCAATCTGTTGTTTATAAGCAATCCGCAATTCATCAAAAGTAACAGCTCTGTAACCCGGATCATTAACATCGGGAGACATACTTGCTGTTCTGTTTGTTGGACCTATAGATCCAGCTACAAATCGAGGTTTGTGTGGTTCTTTGGCAGTAAACTCATCGGCTACTTCTTTTGCTATTTTTGCAGATTGATAATTCAAATCATACACGACACTTTCCATTTCATAATCTGCCATAGCTATGGTAGTCCCCGAAAAGGTATTGGTTTCTATAATATCAGCTCCGGCTTCAAAATATAGTCGATGTACTTCTTTGATTGCTTCGGGTTGCGTGATGCTTAATAAGTCATTATTACCCTGAAGAGGAACTGGCCAATCTTTGAATCGCTCTCCCCTAAAATCTTCTTCAGTAAACTTATGCCTTTGTAACATGGTTCCCATAGCCCCATCGAGTACAAGGATTCTCTCTTCTATTATTTTTTGTAAGTCTTTCATCTACACATTATAAAGCTGAACTTGTTAACGCTCATTTTTTAAACATAATAACATTAGTCCTTTATCTATAAAGGAATACATAAATAAGTGTCAAGAAAATAATGGAAAGTATAGCGAGGCTATGTGTCTTCGTTATCTATTTCGTATAAACGAATAGAATGTAGCACCTTCTTTAAAATTCTGATGAAGATATCAAAACTTATAAAGGGTTGCTAAGGTATCATAGGGTCTATTCCCTCCACCTTTCTTGATAACAATAAAAATAAATTTATGAACTATGTACAAAGAAATGGCATAACTATTTCTTATCCAAATTAAATACGAAAATATCTCAAAATATATTAATAATATGAATATAAGAGTCTATCGCTATTATCAATCGAATATTCACATTAGGTAACGATATTACTAAAAAATAATCGTTTTGGGATTAATCGTTGCCTGTGCTTAATATGCAACACACCCATTCAATCTACAGTTTATATCATACAACACATAAATCAGAGGTTATATGAATGAGACAATACTAAAAAAAAGCTGGTGGAAAAGAAATTGGAAATGGATATTACCTGTTTCGGCTATACTCTGTGTGATCACCTTCTTCTTTTTAATGACTGGCAACGCAACTTTTAGATATGGATCAGCTCATTTACAACCCGGATTGATTGATAAAGCCTATGAAATGGCTGATGAAAATGAAATAGTTAATCAAAAGTTAGGTAAGCTATCTTCGTATAATTTTTTACGATTAATTGAGGGGGACGTATTATATAGTGACAATCATAATACTGTAGCAGTTACTGTAAATCTATTAGGGACTAAAAAGAAAGGTAAGCTAGATATTATTGCACATCGCAAAGGTAAACATTGGGAATACCAAAAAATTACCGTTAGGATAAAAAAACCTGAAAAAGAAAGTATTAAAATTTTTGAAAAGAAATAAGGTGCTATCACTACCTCTCGACTCCGCTCGAGGTGACAAATACATAATAATTTTAATTTACAAAGCTATGATTCTGGAGCTAATTCAACCTCTAAACCATCTAGCTCTAGAGTAATGGGGATTTGGCATCCTAACCTACTATTATCTTCTACATAAAAAGCTTCGGCCAGCATCAAATCTTCATCTTGCCCCATTTCTGGTAATTGATGATCAGATAATACATAGCATTGACAAGATGCACACATCGCCATACCTCCACAAGTACCTTCTACAGGTAGTTCGTATGCTTTACAAACTTCCATAAGGTTCATTGCCATATCTGTAGGCGCTTGTACTTGGTGTACTTCACCTTCTCTGTCTTTGATTTTTATGGTAATATCCATCCCTCATCCCCAGCCCCTCTCCCAAAGGGAGAAGGGAGTTTAATGGGTTATTTTAAATTAGTATTGATTTTAAAAAACCTCGCAAATATACTGAAAAGTAATCAGCATTGTTTGCGAGGACATTTGATATTCTAAAATTTACACGATAGCTTTTACTACTTCTTTCTTAGCTTCTTTTTTGGTACCATCAAATCCTTCTACCCCGCCTACAGTAGTATATTTCATCACATACTTTTTGTCAGGGAAAATTCTTTGATACGCACTTTGACACATAATTGCCGCTTCATGGAAACCTGAAAGAATTAATTTTAGCTTTCCTTTATAGGTATTTACATCACCGATAGCATAAATACCTGGTATATTGGTTTGATAATCGTATGAATTATCAACTTTGATCGCGTTTTTCTCTATTTCTAAGCCCCAATCTCCTATTGGACCTAATTTTGGTGATAATCCAAATAAGGGAATAAAATAATCCGTATCTACATGAATATCTCCTTCAGTTTTATGTTTGATACCAACACCAGTTACGTGATCGTTTCCTTTTAACTCTTTTACCTCAGCTTCGGTAATCAAGTTTACTTTACCTAGCTTAGTAAGTTCTGCTACTCTTTCTACAGAATCCAGTGCACCACGAAACTCATTTCTTCTGTGTACCAAAGTTACTTCACTAGCCACGTCGGCTAAGAAAATTGTCCAATCCAGTGCAGAATCTCCTCCTCCGGAAATCACTACTCTTTTATCTCTATACACCTCTGGATCTCGAATAATGTATGCTACTCCTTTATCTTCAAAATCTGTAATATTTGGGATCGGTGGTTTACGCGGTTCAAAAGAACCCAATCCTCCTGCTATGGCAACTACTGGCGCATTATGTTGCGTTCCTTTATTGGTGGTAACTAAAAACGTATCATCTTCTAGTTTCTCGATAGTTTCTGCTCTTTCTCCCAAGGTAAAACCAGGATTAAAAGGTTTGATTTGTTCCATCAAATTATCTACCAAATCCCCTGCCAGAATCTCTGGAAATCCAGGAATATCATAAATTGGTTTCTTTGGATAAATTTCAGAACACTGTCCTCCTGGTTGCGGTAACGCATCAATAAGATGTGTTTTCAACTTCAGTAATCCTGCTTCAAAAACAGTAAATAATCCTGTGGGTCCCGCTCCGATGATTAAAATATCAGTCTTGATCATTTTCAACTTCTTTTTTTTCAATTAATCCTTTAGTGAATTCATTAAGTACTTCTACTTTTTCTTCGAAATCACCTTGTATTGTTTTTCTGTATTCATTTAAATTTTTGACTAAATCATCAATATTTTCGGGAAGTACTGCTTCAAAAAATTGACGTAGTCGTTTGGCTGTGGTGGGTGACTTTCCGTTAGTCGAAATAGCTACCTTCACATTACCTTTGGTTACAATCCCGCCCATGTAAAAATCGCAATATGGTGGATTGTCGGCTACATTAACCAATTTACTTCGCTTCCTACAATCTTTATACACTTGTATATTGACTACAGGAACATCAGTGGTAGCAATCACAATATGTTTTCCTTTTAAAAACCGTCTGTGATATTTTTTATTTATAATTTCTACTCCAAACTTCTGTGCTAATTTCACAGTGTCTTCTCTAAACATTGGGGACACCATAGTAACTTTTGCATCTGGACTAGATTTTAATAAGAACGTAAGTTTTTCTTCGGCTACATTTCCTCCTCCTACGATTAGAATTTCTAGATTCTTAACCTTCAAAAAAACCGGATATAAATTATTTCTTTCTTCCATCTTTATAGCTATCCTGAACTATCAAGATACGTTTTCTTGCTGAATTTCTTTGTAAACCGAAGCAAGCTTAGCTCTTTGATTTACTACTTCACCAATCACAATAATGGCTGGTGACGATAATTTTTTTTCTGCAACCACCTGCTCGATAGTGTGTATGGAACCAAAACCAAACTTCTCTTTTTCAGTGGTTCCATTCTGAATTATTGCAACTGGAATATCTTGCTTATTTTCGGCTGTAAAGATACTAACTATTTCAGGTAACTTACTCATTCCCATTAAAATTACTACCGTTGCATTTGATTTTGCAGCCAGATAAATATCTTGTGATAATTTATGAGCTTTTGTTGTCCCTGTGATCACCCAAAAGCTTTCTGCAGCTCCTCTCTTTGTTAATGGAATTCCTTGATATGCTGGTACCGCAAGCGATGATGATATTCCTGGTACCATAGCTGTTTCTACATCAAATTGCTGTACATAATCAATTTCTTCTGCTCCACGACCAAAAACGAATGGATCTCCACCTTTTAATCGCACTATATGTCCGTGGCTCTTTGCTCTGCTTACAATAAGTTCATTAATTTGTTCTTGTTGATATGCGTAGCATCCTTTGCGTTTCCCTACAAATATTTTTTCTGCTCCGGGAGCATAATTCAATAATTGCTCATTGATGAGTGCATCGTATAACACCACATCTGCAGCAGCCAAAGCTTTGAGTGCTTTGAGCGTAATCAGTTCTGGATCACCGGGCCCTGCTCCTACTACGGTTAATTTTGGTGTTTTAGTATTCATTTTCATTAATTTATCTAATACCGCTCAAACTACTACGAGATCATAAAGATATTATACATTTTCTACTTCAATGGCTCTAAACGCTTGCACTTTTTGTAAAAATTGATCTGCTTTTTTGATATAATCTACTGCAAAATCCTCACTTGGTGCATTTTTCTGAAGTTGGTATATCAAATCTGCGAATGTTCCATCAAGATGTATCTTACCGCTAGTAACAAATTCTTCGTCAAACTGACTTATAATTCCTGCGTGCGTATTGGTTTTTTTGTTTTCTGCAAGCAACAACGCTTTTGCCGAATTTACCAAAGAACTATAGGCGTGATATACAGCATCAGAGTAGATCCCATTATCAAATGTGTGTTTAGCATTTGCTATCTTTTCTTCGCTTTCTAAAAACAAGGTAGCAATCAAATCTATAACTACGCCTGCACATTCTCCAACTCCGATAGCTTTTACATACTCCTCTTCGGTTCCCCAATCGATAAAATCATCTTGAGTAAGATTATCTACATTAGATAAATCTGTTAAGAAATTATAGAAATATTTTTCTCCTTTTTCTTCATAATACTCAACAAACAACTTACCGTTTGCATTGGCTTCAAAATCATTAAGGATTCTACGTAGTGCCTCAGGCCCTCTTCTACTTGGAATTTTTACTACTTTATCTGCAAAACGCCCTTTTCCGTCTCCTAGATTTCCTCCTCCTAATAAAACCTGTAATGCAGGAGCGACTAATTTATCTTTGGTACGAACCGACATTCCCTGAAAACCAATATTAGCCATATTGTGTTGTCCACAGGCATTCATACACCCACTAATCTTAATCACTAAATCTTCTTTTTCGAGATATTGCGGATATTCTGTTTTAATCACTCTTTCTAACTCTTCGGCGATACCAGTACTACTTGCAATTCCTAAGTTACAGGTATCTGTACCTGGGCAAGCTGTTATATCTACAGCTTTATTATATCCAGATGCTACAAAACCTAACTTTTCTAATTGCTGGTAAAAAAAAGGAAGTACATCTGCTTTTACAAATGGAATTAAAATATTTTGGCGCAGCGATAATCTGATTTCTCCTGCTGCATATTTCTCAACCAAATCAGCTAATAATCTAGCTTTATCGGTATAAAAATCTCCGAGTAAAACCTTGATCCCTATAGCGACATATCCTTTTTGTTTTTGAGGAATTACATTTGTAGACTTCCATAAATCAAAAGCTTTTTGATCTTTGATTTCTACTTGTGGTACTTCTACAGAAACCGGAACTGATGTTTTGTAAGCTTCTGCATCAATCGCTACTGTTTTTTGCACAATTGCCTTTTGCTCCGCTTCTACCAACGCTTTGAAAGCATCAAGACCTATATCTTTTAGTAAGAATTTCATTCTTGCTTTGGCTCTACTCTTGCGCTCACCGTGACGGTCAAATATTCGTAATACGCCCTCCATCAAAGGAATAATCTTATCTGAAGGCAAAAAGCTATATAGTTCGTCTGCATGCCTTGGTTGAGATCCTAATCCACCCCCCAACATCACTTTAAAGCCTCGTACTCCATTTTTGATTTTGGCAATAAAACCCAGGTCGTGCATGTATGATAATCCTGTATCTTCTTCGGTTCCTGAAAACGAAACTTTAAATTTACGACCCATTTCCTGACAGATAGGGTTTCTTAAAAAGAAGCGAAATAGTGCGTCTGCATAAGGTGACACATCAAAAGGTTCTTTGGGATCAATCCCGGCGGTTTCTGATGCTGTTACATTACGCACTGTGTTACCGCAGGCTTCTCTTAGTGTTACATCATCTCGTTCTAACTCTGCCCAAAGCTCTGGCGTTCTATTAAGATCCACATAATGAATCTGAATATCTTGGCGTGTTGTAATATGCAATCGACCTCTAGAATATTCATCAGACACATTACAAATACGTCTCAACTGATTGCTCAATACTTTACCATACGGTAATTTTATACGAATCATTTGTACGCCTTCTTGTCGCTGCCCATAGACACCACGTGCTAGACGCAGACTACGAAATTTCTCTTCATCAATCTTTCCTTTATGAAATTGCTCAATTTTATCAGCTAATTCTATAACATCTTTTTGGACAATCGGGTTTTCTATTTCGGTTCTAAAACTTTGCATTTTTTTTCGTATTTCTGCTCTTAAAAAAGAACATAATTATGACTTTTGTATACCTGATTTATGGATTCAAAAATTCTTTTTTTTCTTCTTCTTAGTGAGAGATTTTCATCTATTCTATAAAGCCTACTCCTGAAGTAGTATTGGTTTGAGAATCTATTAATATAAATGACCCTGAAGCTTTATTTTTACTATATGCATCAAAAGCCAAAGGTTTACTTAGCTGGATGTGTACTTTTCCAACTTCATTGAGTTGTAAAGAATTCTTAGATGTATCTTCTCCCGAAAAATCAGTTGCAATTGTTCCGCTTACCCCCTTTACTTTAGCAAGAATTCGATTACTTCCGCTTTGTACAAAGTAGTTACTTCCAGGATTAAGGTCTTTACTATCCATCCAGCATACTGTTGCAGTAAGTTGCTTCTCTACTTTTGGTTTTTCTATTGATTTTACAATCATATCACCTCTACTTACATTCACATCATCATCGAGCGTAATTGTACAAGAACTTCCTCTACCTGCGGTTTCAAATTTTTGATCAAAAAAGTAAATCTCCTTTACTTTTGATGTTGTCAAGGATGGCAAAATAGTCACCTCATCACCTACTGAGAGGTCTCCGCCATACAACTTACCAGCATACCCTCTAAAATCATGAAATTCATCTTTCTTGGGGCGGATCACAGTTTGAATCGGAAAACGAGCTTGTGATTTTTCATAGACATCTTGTGCATCTAGCTCTTCCAGATGCTCCAAAAGTGTTTGCCCAGTATACCAAGGGGTATTTTCTGAAGCAGAAACCACATTATCACCTTGCAAGGCACTCACTGGGATAAAGGTTATATGCTGCTCCTTATAATTACTTTTTTCAATAAGCGTTTCGAAATCTGCTTTTATAGCATCATATTTTTCTTGAGAAAAATCTACAAGATCCATTTTATTAACGGCTACAATTACATCTTTTACTCTTAGCAAATTATTGATAAAGAAGTGACGGTAGGTTTGTTCTATAACCCCTTTTCGAGCGTCTACCAAAATTATTGATGCTTGCGAAGTTGATGCACCGGTAACCATATTTCTTGTGTACTCAATATGTCCTGGAGTATCTGCAATGATGTAACTTTTCTTACGGGTAGAGAAGTAAATATGAGCCACATCGATTGTAATTCCTTGCTCACGCTCGGCTACCAATCCATCGGTCACCAAAGAAAAATCAAGATAATCAAAACCATTCGCTTTACTCCTAGCTTCTATAGCTTCTAATTTATCTGTAGTTAATGATTTTGTATCATATAGAATACGACCAATCAAGGTACTTTTACCATCATCTACACTTCCTGCTGTTGCTATTTTTAATACGTCCATAGCTATTTAGTTCTAATTAAAACTTTATAAAATTTCAAAAACCCCCTCCGCCTTCGGCACCTCCCCCTGAAAAAGGGGAAGAATTTTTGAAAATTAAATTATTATATATTCTATTGTTTTTTTTCTAATTTATAATCTCAAAAATACCCTTGTTGTTTACGTCTTTCCATAGCGGCTTCAGATCGTTTATCATCGATACGGGCACCGCGTTCTGAAATTGTTGATTCTCTAATTTCTGAGACTACTTTATCAATAGTTATAGCATCAGAAAGCACAGCCGCAGTACAAGACATATCGCCTACAGTACGAAAACGTACCATTCTTTCTTCTACAACCTCATCATCTTCGCGATACACAACATCATCCTCTGCAGACCAAATCATCCCGTCTCTAACAAATGTTTTACGGGCATGTGCAAAATAGATTGACGGAATTTCAATTTCTTCTTTTTCGATATAACTCCACACGTCTAATTCTGTCCAGTTACTAATAGGAAATACACGTACATTTTGTCCCAGATCAATTTTTCCATTAAGGTGATCAAACAATTCTGGCCGTTGATTTTTTTCGTCCCACTGCCCAAAATCATCTCGTACAGAAAAGATACGCTCTTTGGCTCTTGCTTTCTCTTCATCTCTGCGGGCTCCACCAATCGCTGCATCAAACTTAAATTCTTCTAATGCATCAAGGAGCGTAGTAGTTTGTAAACTATTACGACTAGCATATTTTCCTTTTTCTTCTACTACTTTACCTTGATCAATAGAATCCTGAACATGACGAACAATAAGCTCAACACCAAGTTCTTTTGCTAATTTATCTCTAAATTCGATAGTTTCAGGGAAATTATGACCGGTATCTATATGTAATAATGGAAAAGGGATTTTCCCCGGGTAGAACGCTTTCTGTGCTAATCTTACCAAGGTAATAGAATCCTTTCCTCCTGAAAAAAGCAACACCGGCTTTTCAAACTGTGCTACTACTTCTCTAAATATATAAATAGCTTCACTCTCTAAAGGATTCACAGTAAGAACTGAAGTTTCTGCCAAATTATTAGCTGTCCCATTCAATTGTTCTTTTTTCTTTTCTAATATTTCCATGCTAATCTTTTTCGTCATTTATTAGTTCGTATGTAACCCACATTCTCTGTTCTCTAATACCTTTGTTGGGTCAAAATATTTGAACTCGTTAGGCAACTTATTTTCCTTTAAGTATATATCCAGTTCTGCATCTGAGTAATAATAAAACGGACTTACTTTTAAAACACCATCTTTACCCATACTCAAAATGTCTAAAGAATCTCTTAAGGCTGTCTGTCCTTTTCTAAGATTCGTAAACCAAACATCTGGAGTAAAATCGGTCATCGCTCTTTTGAACGGCTCTAATTTTACCTGATATGTAAAAATTTTATGCATGGGATCATTTATGTCAGGAATACCCATAATCACATCTCTATGAGCTGTGGTTTGCTTGGGTACATATAATTTGACATTTATACCTAATTGTTCAATAAGCTCTTCTGCATGTTTGTATGTCTTCGGTGTATTGTATCCTGAATCGCACCATATTACTGGTATATCAGACAATGCTTTTGAACACACATTTAAAATTGCCGCTTCATAAGGTCTAAAATTAGTAGTCACAACCGGCTTCTTAGCATTCAGGATTGCCCATTGTGTAATCTCCAAAGGTGTTTTGTCCTTAAGCGTCTTATTTAAACTTTCTATTTCTTCTGTTGTCAAACTCATAGCTAACATTCTTTTCTAATTCAGCAATTACTTCCCCCATTTAATACGATTCCACATTCTTTCATGAAAGAAATAAAGAATCATTTTGGTCACAAAATCAATAGAAGCAATAGAGGTAGCCAAGACTATTTCACCAGTAAGTATGTAGGATACAATCAAGGTATCTAGAGTTCCTATTACTCTCCAACTCACTGCTTTTGCAATACTACGTATTGGTTTCTCAGAGGTTTTATCATCCTCATACGTTGTTTTCTTTGAAGCTACTTTATCTAATATCATTTGATCTACAATCATACGCTATTTAAATTCTATTACCCTATCGGATTAGTAGGATATTAAGCAAATATATACTATTTAAATTTATTTATCAGTCCAAAATATCAAAAATTCTTAAGGTAAAATCAAGAATTATGATATTATCAGTAAAAAGTCTACTAATTTAGTAGATTATTAGAACTCTTAAAAAATGATAGTAAATTTTGTACAGCTTTTTCTGTTGGTGCTTTCATCACCACTGTGCGAGAAGCAATAAGGAAAATTGCGTTTTAAGTTATTTAGCTACACAATATCTAATCAAAACATTATGAAAAAATTAGCCTTCTTGTTGTTCTTAACTACAACTACTTTAATTGTTTCCTGTAGTAGCGATGATGATGCTCCCTTCGTAGCAGATGAGACCTTAATCCCCGGCGAGTGGAGTTTAACAGAAACCCGATCAGAGAATGGAAGAGCTTCTGCCACGATTGGCGGACTTCCTGTAAATGGCGATTATAGTGTAACTGGTAGAGACTACACAGCAACTGCTACATTTACTGAATCTACTTCAGAAAATGAACCTAATATAGTAGCAGGTTCGGGAGGCTTTATACTGGTCGCAAATTTTACAATACCATTTCAAGACCCTATCGAAGTCAAGCAAAATGTTACTGAACTTATTGGTACAAGTGAATGGACAGTAAACGGGAATACACTTTCGGTTACTGTTCAGCAAGAAACTACCTCAAATGAAATTACTTCTCTAACCGAACAATCGATGACCTTAAAAATTGCTGTAGATGAAGAGATTACGGTAGAATTTGGAGCCGAGACAATTATTGCATCTGTAACTGGTGATCAATTTATTACGCTTGCAAGGTAGTACTATATGCTATGATTAGTCATAAATAACCTCCGAAAGATAACAAGACTCTGACACATCTTATATCAAGCCTTATAAATCGGTTGACTGCAATCAGATCTCACTAATCAAGAGAATAGATCTTGATCAATTGACCTGTCATCACACTGTAGAGAAGCCTCGAAGATACAATATCATTGTAAAAATACAGAAAATCTGACTAAAGCAGGTTGTACATTTTTGTATAAAGGCCTTTGGGCCTGTAAGATCTACTCAGGATTACTGTTGCATCAGACATAAAATTACTATCTTATTTATAAGTATTTTAATTCTCTCCCTCTAAGAACGAATTGTGAAGGCAACTATTATGAAAGCCCTTATCCTGTACGTCTCCCAGAAGGCGCAGGAACAATATATAATATAATTAAATGAATATCTGCTAATTTCATATCTAACTCTGATTATTAAATGCAGATATACTTATAGTCCATAATAGGCCAGCTATAAAGTAATAATCACAAACTACAAACTTGCTATTTGTTATATAGGCGATACTGACGATATTTCACATTCATCATCTTAAATACTAATATTATGAAATTCAAAAATTTAAAAGGTTTTAAAGTGATCAAGAAGGATCAACAAAAATCAATTAAGGGAGGGTATCCTGGTCCAGTTAATGATCTATGTCTAGATACTCGCTGCTATAATTCGTGTCCATGGGATTTACCCGAGTGGTTGTGCTATTACGAATGTCTTGTACCATGTAAATAGTGCAGGTAACTATTTGACAACGAAGATCGCAGATTAAATAGAAGAGGCTATCTGAAAAGCAATTTTATTTGTCATTTGAAGGCTGCCTTATCGGTAGACAAGCTTAATGTGACAGTAATGTAAATAATGTATTTTTTCGGATAGCCTCAAAAAGAAATGAGGCTAAGAAAATTCTTAGCCTATTCACATATATGATTTATAATTGCTCTAAAGCCTTTTCAATATCCTGTATAATATCATCTATATGCTCCAAGCCTACAGAGCATCGCACCATACCGTCTGTAATACCCACAACCAGCTTATCCTCTTTTCCTAATTTACTATGTGTTGTAGAAGCAGGATGGGTAACAATAGTTCTGGTATCTCCAAGATTAGCAGATAATGAACACATGTTTATACTATCAAAAAAAGTCTTCCCGGCCATAACACCCCCTTTTATTTCAAAAGCAACAATATTACCCCCTAATTTCATTTGTTTTTTGGCTATACCATATTGTGGATGCGATTTCAGAAATGGATATTTTACCCAATTCACTTTTGGATGTGCTTCAAGAAATTCAGCTAATTTGAGTGCATTTTCACAATGACGATCTACTCTTACCGCCAAAGTTTCTAGACTTTTGGATAACATCCATGCATTAAAAGGCGATAAAGCCGGACCGGTATTTCGAGAAAATAAATAAATCTCTCTTATCAATTCTTTTTTCCCAACGGTAACACCACCTAGTACTCTTCCTTGACCATCAATTAATTTTGTAGCCGAATGGATTACCAAATCCGCACCAAATTTTATGGGATTCTGAAGATACGGAGTCGCAAAACAATTATCAATAATCAAAAGTAAATTATGCTTTTTGGCAATCTTGCCTAACAGTTCTAAATCTAAAATATCGACACCAGGGTTCGTTGGTGATTCTGCATAAATAATTTTGGTGTTGGGCTGAATTAAGCTTTCTATCTTCTCTACCTCATCTATTCTAAAATAACTAGTTTCTATGTTCCATTTTGGAAAATACTTGGTAAATAAAGTATGTGTAGATCCAAATACGGATCGTGCAGAAACTATATGATCGCCAGAATCCAGAAGTGCAGCAAACGTAGAAAAAACTGCTGCCATACCCGTTGCAAAAGCATAACCCTCTTCTGCGCCTTCAAGTTTACAAATCTTATCTACGAATTCTGTCGTATTAGGATTGCTAAATCTGCTGTAAAGATTTCTTTCTTTTTCTTCGGCAAAGGCCGCTCGCATTTCTTCAGCATCTTCAAAAACAAAGCCAGAGGTAAGATACATTGGTGTAGAATGCTCCAGAAATTGCGTTTTCTCTGTTTGTGTTCTTACCGCTTGTGTTTCGAAATGTTTACTTTCTGTACTCATACTTCTATATTATTGACCACAACCTTATATTTTATTTCTGCGGTAGGTTCTAACGTTTTAGATACCGAACAATACTTTTCAAAAGACAACTGTGCTGCTCTTTTGGCTTTTTCAGGCGCTATATCACCTTCAAGATACACCGTTACCGTAATATGTTTAAACGGTGATGCACCATCGATTTTTTCTCTAATGCCATGAACCTCGGCGCTATAGTCAGTAATTTCTTGTCGTTGTTTTTTTAGGATAGAAATCACATCAATAGCACTACATCCCGCTACCCCCATTAACACGTACTCCATTGGACTAGGAGCCAAATCATGTCCTCCCACTTCGGCTTTGCTATCAATATGAGTAACATGTCCTCTTTCATTTTTTAACTCAAAATGATAATCCTTGTCTATTCGTTTAAGTTGTATTTTCATTATTTTATATTTTGGCGTTACCCTTCTGCTTCAATCAGGGTCAGGCTTTTCGCTATATCTTTTAATCGCTTTCTATACCCTTCGGCTTCGCTCAGGGAGAAAGCGATTAAAAGGATGCCGCTTCAATCCCTGCCTGCCGGCAGGCAGGCTTAACGCACTAGTTTTTTTATCCTTTGTCTGCTAACCGCAATATATCGCCAAAGACACCTCTTGCTGTTACTGCCGAACCAGCACCAGCACCTTGAATTACTATAGGCTGATCTCCATACGATTCTGTATAAATTTCAAATATAGAGTCAGAACCTTTTACTTGTCCTAACGCACTATTTTTAGGAACAGAAACTAATTTTACATCTAGATTTCCTTTTTCCTGAGATAAATCACCCCAAAGATCGCCAATATATCGCAATACATGATCGGTTTTTTGTGCTTCTTTAATTTTTTGATAAACCGGATCTAAATCTTTTAGTGTACTCAAAAACTGATTAGCATCACCATCTCTAAGATTTTCGGGAATAAGGTTATGAATAGCAACATCACTAAATTCATTGCTTAAATCTAGCTCTCTGGCTAAAATCAATAGTTTTCTACCCACATCATTGCCACATAAATCTTCTCTTGGATCTGGCTCGGTAAACCCTTTGTCTATTGCTTCTTGTAATACTTCGCTAAACTCCCTTTCTTCAACAGAAAATGTATTGAATAAATAGCTTAGTGATCCAGAGAACACCCCTTTAATTCTAGTAATATTCTCTCCCGATACATGTAGCAATTTTATAGTGTCTATTAAAGGAAGCCCGGCACCTACATTCGTTTCGTATAGATATTGCTTTTGATTTTCTTCAAGTTTTGCTCTTAACTGTTTATAAAAATCAAAACTTAGGGTATTAGCCACTTTATTAGACGATACCAAATCAAAGCCGTGTGTTACTAAATCTAAATAGTTATCTGTGAATTTTTGGCTGGCAGTATTATCGATAGCAATTAGGTTTTCGAGATGATGTTTATCTGCAAATTTTATGACATCTTCTATACGATATGAAACTCCTTGTGTTTCAATTTTAGTTTTCCAATCCGTGCCAATTCCGTTTTTATCGAACAATACTTTTCTAGAATTTGCAACAGCAAAAATAGTGAGGTTACTCTTTTTTCGCTTTTCAATTTGTTTTGCAGATTTCAAAATTTGGTCAATCAATGTCCCTCCGACTAATCCATGACCAAATATAGCTAGATTTACTTTTTTTGAAATATCAAAAATTTCGCCATGAATAACATTCAAAGCACGGTGCAATTGCGATTTTTGAACCACAAGACTCACATTTCTACCTGTAACCGTATTATTAAAAAGCAATGGAATTACTCGATTTTTAATCAAGGCATTGTAGGGCTTATGAAATGTACTAAGATCTTGACCTATTATAGAAATTACGGACACGTTCTTCTCCAAAGAAATAGTACTTACATCACGTTTTTGAATATCGGCTTCGAATTCTTTCTCGAGTACAGCTTTGGTCTCATTTGCCTTATCCGCTTCAACGATAAAACCGATTCCTCGCTCAGATGATCCCTGAGAAATAACACTCACACTGATATTTTTTTGCGCCAATGCTCTAAATATTCTTGCATCTACCCCTGCTTTTCCCAAAAGCCCTCTTCCTTCTAGATTAATTAAAGCAACATTTTCTAATACCGAGAGTGACTTAATTCCTTTCTTATTTACAGCCGAGGTGATTAATGTCCCTTCACTTTTATGATCAAAAGTATTGAGGATACGAAGAGGAATGTCCTTTTCTATTAACGGGATAATCGTTTTTGCATGTAAAATATTGGCTCCAAAATAAGCCAATTCATTAGCTTCGGTAAACGATAATTTTTCAATTTTTTTTGCATTTGGTACCAAATCAGGATTGGCAGTATAAATTCCATCAACGTGTGTGAAATTCTGGAGTTCTTCGGCATCCAAATAATTTGCCAGTAGTGAAGCTGTATAATTGCTTCCGTTTCTTCCTAATGTGGTCGTTTCATTTTTGGTATTAGATGCAATAAATCCAGTTACGATATTTACAGTTGTTCCGTTATGTTTTTGAAAATGATGAATTACATTTTCTTTGGATAAGGTATCCAAAGGTTGCGCATCGCCAAACTGTCCATTTGTGATAATTAGTGTTCTACTATCTGTGAAATTAGCATCGATATTTCTGTTTTTTAAAATTTGAGTCAGTAGTTTCGCAGAAATCACCTCTCCCTGGGACAACACCTGATCTTTTATCCTCTTGCTATAATCGCCTAAAAGAGAGACGCCTTCAAAGAGCTTATCTAAGGTTGAAAACTCTACTGTAAAATCAACATCCTCGAATCCTTCAGTTTGGTATTTTTTGAACGTCTCTAGTTGTACGGCATACTCTTCGTTCCTGCTCGATTTTTCAAGAATTTGTTCTAGCTCATCCGTTGTATTTCCTCTGGCTGAAAGTACTACGGTGATTGTTTCTCCATTTCTAACTTTATCTTCAATGATTTCTACTACCGTATCGATTCCTTTTCCGTTGGCTAATGATTTTCCTCCAAACTTTAATACCTTCATTTTTCTTTTCTTTTAAAATACATCTTTTAGCAAGCGACTTAGTTGCTCAAATTCTATCAAAAATGCATCATGCCCATGAATAGAATTAATCACCTTATGCGTAACGTTTTGTTTTACTTTTTTTATCTCTTCGACTGTGCTTTTATCTTCTGCAAGCGTAAAAAAACCATCAGAGTCTACACTTATGATATGAATATTTGATGCTATAGATTTTACTGTTTCGCAAAAACTGCCTCTTCCTTCAGTGATATCAATATTTGCCAAAACATAATTTAATTGTTTATATGCAGAAACACTAAATCGTTTATACAACTTCTCTCCATGATGCAATAACCAACTTTCAACATTATACATGTTTTTATCTTCATTATAGGATCGATCAAACTTTTCTTTAAAGGATTCTGGAGATCTATAAATTAACATGGCATGAAGCCGTGCATCGCGAACAGGGTGCTCTGAATTTAATAAAATCTGTTCTTGCACAAGGCAATTTGCTTTTAACCAATCTGTAGATTTCCAATCGGCGGCTATCGGTATTACATGTTGTATCAAATTGGGTTGAAGCGCTGCCAGCTCCCAAGCAATACCCCCTCCTATCGAACCACCAATAACCGCATGCAATTTTTCAATCTTTAATACCGCTAAACCTTTTGAAAAAATAGCGGCAACATCTCTGGCAATAAACATTTTATAATCATCAATCAAATGCGCTTCAATTCCATCATATCCATTGCCTGGAATATTAAAGGATAAAACAGTATATCGATTTGTATCGATACACTTTCCTTCTCCAATCAGGCCATTCCACCAGCCATTTTTTCCGCATACCGTAGAATTACCTGTTAGCGCATGATTAACCAAAACTATGGGTGCAGTATGTAGCGGTTTTCCAAAAACTTCATACGTTAAAGGAATTGCATTGATAAAGTGATTCTTTACCGTAGTAAAGTTGAGAATGTCTATTTTTTTTAACATAGAAGCGTTCTTCCTGATTATTTTACAGTTTCACTTACTTTCACAAAAGCAGCTTTGAGATCTGCTTTGAGGTCTCCGATATCTTCAAGGCCAACAGATAATCGTATTAAATCTTGGGTAACCCCTGTAGATTCTTGCTGTTTTTCATCAAGTTGTTGGTGTGTTGTACTTGCCGGATGTATAATTAATGATTTTGAATCTCCGATATTTGCTAATAATGAAAATATTTTAGTTTCATCTGCAACTGTTTTAGCAGAATCAAAACCGCCTTTAATTCCAAATGTTATGATGCCACTTTGACCTTTTGGCAGGTATTCTTTTGCTAAATCATAATAAGGGTCCTGCTCGAGTCCAGGATATTTCACCCAGGTAACTTCATCTTGATTTTGCAACCACTTTGCTAAAGAGAGTGCATTTTCGCTATGCTTTTTGATTCGAATGTCTAAGGTTTCTAAACCTTGTAAAATCTGAAATGCATTAAATGGACTTAACGCTGCGCCATGATCACGCAATCCCTCTATTCTAGCTTTTGCAATAAATGCTGCCGGCCCAAGTGCTTCATGATATACTAATCCATGATATCCAGCAGAGGGTTCTGTGAATTCAGGAAACTTACCGCTAGACCAATCAAAAGTTCCGGCATCTATAATGACTCCTCCGAGCGAGGTTCCGTTACCGCTAATATATTTTGTAAGCGAATGAATCACAATATTAGCGCCATGCTCAATTGGGTTTAGTAGTGCAGGAGTAGCTACAGTATTATCTACGATTAGAGGCACTTTATATGCTTTTGCTTGTGTTGAGATCGCTTTAAGATCCAACACGTCTAATTTTGGATTTCCTAATGACTCTACAAAAAATACTCTCGTATTTTCCTGAACAGCATTTTTGAAATTATCGGCATCTGATGGGTCTACAAACGTTGTAGTAATCCCAAATCTAGGAAGCGTAACGTTCAAAAGATTGTATGTCCCACCATAAAGACTACTAGAAGCAACAATATGATCTCCTGCCTTTAGTAACGTAAGCAAAGTCGTATTAATCGCTGCGGTACCAGAAGCCGTTACCACACCAGCAATACCACCTTCTAGAGCTGCTAAGCGTTGTTCGAGAATATCATTTGTGGGGTTATTTAACCTGGTGTAAATGAATCCAGGTTCAGATAGGTTAAATAAATTAGCAGCATGATCTGCATTATTAAAAACATAGGATGTTGTTTGATAAATCGGAACTGCTCTTGTTCCTCCATTGCCAGATACATCATGACCTGCATGTAGCGCTTCAGTAGCAAATTTTTGAGTACTCATAATTTTCTAATTTAAATTTTAATAACATTCAAATACATACATCACTTTATAAAGTGGCAGACATAGAAAATTAATAAGAAAGGAAGTAAACTATCACAAAAATTGTGATTGAATCGAGTTATCTTTTTCGTCGATGACGAATAGAATTTAGCACCTTCTTTAAAATCCTAATATGTATAAAGGAAATATAAAGGGTTGCTAAGGTTTCACAGGGTCTACTCCCTCCACCTTTCTTAATAACAATCTAAAATGTATAAGAAACTTGAAGCAAATCTAGTAATTATTTTTAAATCAGAGAACACTTCTTTATAAAATTGTATTATTTAGAGAAATAATTTACTAAACCTGGTTTCAGCTGACAAAAATTAATGATACGTTAAATACTTTTAAGTATCGTCATTTTTTTTACCTTTGCCGAAATATTTTTCAGGGAAAGATTTGACTGATTGCAACCCAAAAAGCATTGAAAGCAATTCAATGTTACTGTCAAAAACAGTAAAAATGCTAAAGCAGTTCGATTAATGTTATTTTATCGAAAGCTACATTTTGCAATTGTGTCCTACCTTGCTCTATAAACAAACAACAAATGGCATATTTATTCACTTCAGAAAGTGTATCTGAAGGACATCCAGATAAAGTAGCAGATCAAATTAGTGACGCATTATTAGATAATTTTTTGGCTTTTGATCCAAATTCGAAAGTTGCATGTGAAACCTTAGTCACTACAGGGCAAGTGGTATTGGCCGGAGAAGTGAAATCTAAAACATATCTCGATGTGCAGCACATTGCTAGAGAAGTAATTAACAACATTGGATATACCAAAGGTGCGTATCAATTTAGCGGGGATTCTTGTGGTGTAATCTCTTTGATCCATGAGCAATCTCAGGATATAAATCAAGGTGTTGATAGAGAAACAAAAGAAGAGCAGGGAGCAGGAGATCAAGGAATGATGTTTGGGTACGCTACCAAAGAAACTGCTAATTATATGCCATTAGCCCTTGATATATCTCATAAGATCCTAATCGAATTAGCTAACTTAAGACGAGAAGGTACTACAATTCCTTATTTACGCCCAGATTCTAAAAGCCAGGTAACTATTGAGTATAGTGATGATAATGTACCGCAACGCATTGTAGCTATTGTCGTATCTACACAACATGATGATTTTGATAGTAATGATGAGGTAATGCTGAAAAAAATTAAAAGTGACATCATTTCTATTTTAATCCCAAAAGTAATCGCTCAATTACCTCAATATATTCAGGAATTGTTTAATGATCAAATTGAATATCATATCAATCCTACTGGAAAATTTGTAATTGGTGGACCACATGGAGACACTGGTCTTACCGGAAGAAAAATTATTGTTGACACTTACGGTGGTAAAGGAGCTCATGGAGGAGGTGCTTTTTCTGGAAAAGACCCAAGCAAAGTAGATAGATCTGCTGCTTATGCATCCAGACATATTGCAAAAAATCTGGTGGCTGCAGGAGTAGCCAACGAAGTATTAGTACAAGTATCCTATGCCATAGGCGTTGTAGAACCGACTTCGATTTTTGTAGATACCTACGGTAGTAGTTCATTAGGATTAACCGATGGTGAAATTGCTAAAAAAGTGGCTGAGATTTTTGATATGCGCCCTGCTGCAATAGAAAAACGTCTCAAACTACGTAATCCTATTTACTTAGAAACTGCCGCATATGGACATATGGGGAAAGATTCAAAGACCATTACTAAGGTTTTTGAAAGTCCATATTCTGGTAAAATAGAAAAAGAAGTAGAACTTTTTACGTGGGAGAAACTTGATTATGTTGATGCTGTAAAAAATGCATTTGAAATATAGCATACATCTTGTTTTAAAGTACTTCATCGAATTTTCGAAAATACCCAATAAAAATGCGGTTTTTCCGTATTTGTACATAAACTTTTATCCTTACCTTTACAATATTAATATTTAGGTATATACTATACCAGTTCGGGGGAGTGAATATTAATAATTCTTTTATAGTTTTTGGTATAAAACTGGGAATCTACCAATAATCTTAGAAGAATAATAAAAGTAATCAATATACACGTATCAAAATTTTAGGGAAATGAAAACAAAAGTTTTAGCAACTATCGTATTCTTATGTATTTTTAGCACTTCATTTGGGCAAGATTACAAAAATAATTTTTCTTCTGTTAATTCTATTGATGATCAAATTCAGGAAAAGCACTACACTACCGACGAAATACCTTTGGCAGACAGGCTACTTTTGAGAATTCCTATCAAAAATATCTCGTATCGAGACAAAAAGTTTTATAGTAAAAAAGAGTGGAAAAAAATAAAAAAACAACTTCTGAAAAATAAACAAAGAATATCTGAACAAAATAGCATTCACTCTTCTAGAACGTTGGATACTATTTATCTGGATATCCCAACTCAACGTGAAAAATCTCGTTTATCAGGGTGGTAACATAACCATCAATCTCTAAAAAATTTATTTTACTATATATAACATGTATTACATTTTTTAAAATGTGATATTTTTTAACTTTAATAGAAATTTCTAGCAGTGATTTTCTGTATATTGACTGCATATTCAATTATTTTTTTTTAAACAGCAAAGAACCTCTGGGGGTAGCCCTAAAGACACGTATAAGAAACTGAATTGTGATGTTTAGGCAAGCCTTCGAACATTTAAATCTTGTTGTGTCTGTTTGCGGTAGGAGTATTGAATACACTATAATTTTATCACGAAAGAATTAAACACGCATAGTTTTACACCTTTTACAGGGGAAAAAACCCTGAACTTTTCTATTGTTTCTCCCCTACCACGAGTAAAATAACAACACTACATTTGTCTCTCAATATCAAATAATTACAATTTTGATTACATATCAATTCGAAAGCTATGTGTATCAACTTAATCTTTAAGACTTAAAACAATGAAACGAAAACTCTCTATAACTCTTGCGTTCGTATTGATATCCTTTTTATCAATAGGACAAAACAATGCTAACAGTCAACTTTCAAATACTATTAGTTATGAAGATCTAAGAGATGAAGATCCAAAAAAGGCTACATATAAAGAAAAGGAATGGAAAAAAATAAAAAAACAACTTAGAAGAACCAAAAAAAGATTTTCAAATCCTAGAAATACTGTGCATACATACAAAAAAATAGATACCGTATATCTAAATGCACCAAAACAAATTAAAGAATCAGAGTCGCGTTTATCAGATTGGTAAAAATAAGTTTACACCTTTAATTTAAGGTATCTAAATTACTTACGAACTAGTCGTTGGAATTTTCAATAATTAGTTATCTAATATTTTTATATGTATTTAGAATACCATTTTTGATGATTGTAAAAACATCATAATAACCAGTTTTTACTGTATCTAATATTATATGCAATCGAAACTTCAGCTTTTCTTCATATTTATAATAATATAAGACTAATGCACAAATACTAGTCACAAACAATAAGGCGCCCAGTACAACTTCAATCGGTGTCAAATCATGATAAAAAAACCTACTAAGCCCAAGTCCAAACCAGCTTCCATAAAGGACAAAAAAATGAATAATATAAATGGATAACGTTTTCCCTCCAATCTTTGTTAACATAGGATTGGTCATATAATCTTTCAACAGCAAAAAAACTGAAAAAAGTATACATACATTTCCTAGTCGAATAAACAAAAAATTATTATAGGCTACTGACTTAAAAACTACAACTCCCGTAGTATTATATAGAAACATTAAACTGCTAGAAGAGAAAAACACCAAGAACAATCCCACAGATAAAAGAACCAGAACAGCATACGAATAAAATAATTTGCGTTTCCCGTATTGCACAAACAAGTTTGCCATAAAACTTCCGAAACATACATAGCCAAACCATGGAAACAGCGTAAAAATAGATCCATTTCTATTTGTGAAATAATTAGCTATTGTTTTTGGTAAAAATTCGAGTATACATTTACCATAAAGAGGCTGCAGCACAAAAATCAAAACACCCAAACCAAGCACTATATATTGAAACAATATTTTATTGTATTGATAGGTAAGAAGGTACACCCCTATCAATACTAATAATGAAGTACCAATACATTGTAAAACATCTACATAGAAAAAGGATGGATTTATTGTTCCTGAGAAGACTGCATAAAGGCTCAAGCGAAGTACATATCCCCAAAAAATAACTTTTACAGCCCTTTTCACTCCCTTTAAAACCCGTGGATTATCTAATCCAACAGCATCCTGTTTTACTAATAGATATGTGAAAATAAATCCAGTAATTGTAAAAAAAGTAGGGGCAGTAATCCCTCTAAAATACTGCCAGATGTTAAATATTGAATTATTTTGATCACGAAACGTATCCCCTAAAAGCGCATGCACAAAATGCCCTTGTAACATCATCATAATAGCAAAAGCACGAATTGCATCCAGAAAATACAAACGATTGGCGGGTTTAGTCATTATTGGGGTCTTTAGTTAGTTATGCCTCAAAACGAATTTCGAGGTCTATTATTGCCTAAAAAAAGCGCAAAACTAACCTTTTTTATTTGTTTTAACGCTGATTGTAAGGTATTTAAAAAATTAGTGCTGATTTTTGTAAGATTTTACGGTAAACAAAATAGGAAAATCACTGATTGAATAGGCTTTTTAGCGATTTATAGCCTTTAAACTGTACAATGATCATATCTTAGTCGGCAATTTAAAAAAAGTTACTACGTTACTTATTCATATGAATAACCAAAATTTCAATCACTATGAATGCAAAAGTAATCTTGGGAATTAAGATCGTATTTGGTCTTGCCATACTATTTTTTGGATGTAACAAATTGTTTTATTTTATGGATCCTCCCGCACCTTCAACAAAAATTGCTTCAAGCTTTTTAAGGGCTTTAGTATCCTCTAAAACTATGATGCTCGTAGCTATCGTAGAAATTTGTGCAGGAGTTGCATTGTTGGCCAACAGGTTTGTCCCATTAATGATGGTGGTACTAATGAGTGTGTCTGTCAATGCTTTTTTGTATCACATTAAATTAGATACCAAACATTGGTATATCGGTGTGTCATTTTTGGCATTAAATATCCTTATGCTTTATATTCATAGGGACAGATACAAAGATTTACTTAAGGTCTAGAAGAGGTATGTATTCATACCAGAATTGAAGAGACTGTCTGGAAAGGCAGTCTTTTTTGTTGTGAAATAAAATCTATAAGGTCTTGTCGCCTTTATTGGTATCTTTATAGAAACATAAAACTATATCTTATGAAAACTGATAGTTACACCAAATTTATCTTTACTATTATTGCTGTATGCCTGGTTATCATTGTAGTAAAAGATAGTAATCTAATCCCAAAAGCGCATGCAAATAATACCCCAACTGCATATCACGGAATTATACCTATCAATGATGATGGATCTATAACTGTGCGACTAAGCAACACCGATGAAATCGATGTAAACATTAAAAATATCGATACTTACGACAAGCTAAAAGTTGATCTCAACGCCATAAGTACTCAAGATGAACTAGATGTAAATATTGATGAAATTGGAGGAAGTTATGTATCTAGCGGAGGCCCTATTAAGGTGAGACTTCAGAATTAATGCTTTTGTACGTTAAAAATTACCTATTGCCTTATCAGAAAGCGCGCCCAAGGCACCATTTATTTTTTGAAGCACTTCATTTTTCTCTTTTATACCGTGTCGTTCTTCTAAATAAAAAGGATCATTATAGGATACTTTTACTTCACCCTGGTGATCCTCCCAGACCAAAATCTTTTGAGGCAGATCTAAGCCTGTTATTTGTGCATTCTGCATCAGTGGTGTTCCTAAATTGGGGTTCCCAAACATGATGACTCTGGTAGGCTTTAATTCTAATCCAACAGAGGCTGCATTCGCCTGATGATCAAGCTCTGTTATAATCTTCAAATTGGGATTACTAGTTATAACGTTAACTAAAGTAGTATACGTTTTTTCAAAATCCTGAGCACTCACTTTTGTAATTACTCCATGATCTTTAATTGTCTTCATTTTTTGCTCTCGATTAATTTGTGCTTCATTAGACGTATCTTTTTGGTTTGAATTACAAGATGTAATTAGTAACAGAAACAACACTATAGCAATTTTATAAACTTTTATCATCACATTTATATGTTATTATAACTTGGTCGAAATAACACTTGCTATCATTACAAGTATTGTTTTACTTGATTATCCTGTCTCAGGCAGATACAGTGGGATTTGAATGCGCTAAGGCTTGTCCAGAGGTCGATGACTAACTTCAAATCTTCATGAATTTATGATCTTGATTAACGATACGTTAGAGTTTCAAAATTTATGTCTGCTACAAATTCTTATATATCCTTTTTATGTTACTCATAAAATCCACTATATTTACGACCCCTTTTGACCTATAATTCAAAAATAAGCCCAAGAAAAGAATCAACTATGCATATAGCTATTGCTGGAAATATCGGAGCTGGTAAAACTACATTAACCCGATTACTTGCTAAACATTATAAATGGGAAGCTCATTTTGAGGATGTATTAGAAAACCCTTATTTAGAGGATTTTTACAATAAAATGGAAAGATGGTCATTTAATCTTCAGATTTATTTCCTTAATAGTCGTTTTAGACAAATCCTTGAAATTCGAGAAGGTGGTAAAGATATCATACAGGACAGAACAATATATGAGGATGCCTATATTTTTGCACCAAATCTGCATGCTATGGGATTAATGACCAATCGTGATTTTGAAAATTACAAGTCGCTTTTTGATCTTATGGAAGCCGTTGTAGAGGGACCCGATTTATTGATTTATCTTAGAAGTAGTATCCCAAACCTGGTATCACAAATTCATAAACGTGGTCGCGAATATGAAAATACAATCAGTATTGATTATTTAAGCAGACTCAATGAGCGTTATGAAGCCTGGGCTCATGATTATGATAAAGGCAACCTTCTGATTGTTGATGTCGACCACCTTAATTTTGTGGATAATCCTGAAGATCTGGGAAATATCATTAACCGTATTGACGCAGAACTTAACGGCTTATTCTAAAAAAAAACAATACTTTTCTCTCGACATGGATTTTAAAGCACTATTTCAATTCCTTCAGGATTTACAGGATAATAATCATAAGGAATGGATGGATGCAAATAGAAAACAGTATCAAACCATCAGAAATTCATTTATACTTTGGTTAGATGAATTGGATACAAAATTAGCTATTATCGATCCCGGATACTATCCGACTCCCGGTAAAAAAGGTATTAATCGTATCAACAATAATCTTCTTTTTCATCCCAATAAACCTGTTTATAAAGATCATTTTGGCGCTGGATTAGATCAGAGAACCAAACAAGGAGATTTTTATGTTCATCTTGGACGCTCTGAATCTTTATTGGCTGGAGGATATTGGAAACCAGATCATAACATATTAAGTAGTATTCGAGAAGCGATAGATTATAATGGTGATGAATTACTTAAAATTTTAAATAAAAAAAGTTTCAAAGATACATTTGGAGGGCTTTTGGTAGATAAAGATAAATTAAAAACTACCCCAAAAGGATATAGCAGTGATCATGAATATATTGATCTATTGCGTCATAAAACGTTTGCTGTAGTATATCCTCTTTCTCAAAAAGATATTTTAGGTGATGATTTTATGGATAAGGTGATCCGCGTATACAAAGAAATGCTTCCGTTTAGAAGATATTTTAATGAAGCAGTAACAGTTTAGTTCTAAAAGTAACAAAGTAAGTGTTTCAGACATGCTAAGCCCATAAACTATTTTTTGAAGTGTATTCGATTACTGTAGAAGTGACATAAATTTTTACTTTTAAACACTTTGCTACTTTTAACCCGTTTTATGCATTAGAATTTCGTTATGAAGGTTGGAAACGCAATAAAACCTGACATTTTACGAATTTTAGCATAGCATGTTATGGTGAAATTTGAAAATGTAGTGTAGCGATAGGTTTTGCGGCGATTACAAACTGTAATAGATTTTCTAAAGCATAAAACGGGTTTAAGCTTTCTCTATTTTTTTAACTAAATATGCTACAATCAAGTTTGTTGCACCGGTATTGCTATTGATAAAATGTCCTGCGATCATTCCTGTTTTTTCTCTAAATTTTTTATCCGTAATGAGCTTAGTCATTATTTGATAGAAACCCTCTGGTGTTGTCGCAGAAAATAAACCCGCTAGCTTTTGAAGCTGAATGGCTTCTCTGAATTTTTCAAAATTCTTACCAATAACAATTGGAATCCCAAAGGTGGCTGGTTCCAAAATATTATGCAATCCTCCAGTTCCCATAGCACCCCCAACATAAGCAATATCTCCATAGCTATACACGCGAGATAAATATCCAATGGTATCCATTATAAAAACTTGATGAACATGCATTTGTTTTCTCTCTTTTTCAGAATATACAATCGTTTTCTTGTTGATTTTTTGTCGCAAAGAATTCACGCTACTCTCTTTAATCTCATGCGGAGCAATAATAAAACAGACATCATCTGGAGCCTTATTTACAAAATCTATAAAAATAGCTTCATCCTCTGGCCAGGAGCTTCCAATTACAATACAAAGTCTACCATTAATAAACTCAGCGATAAAATCGACATCATTATCCATTTCAATTTGATGGCTTACCCTATCAAAACGAGTATCACCACTCAAGGTTGTGTTATTGAAACCCAAGGATTCAATCAGGTTTTTAGACATCACATCCTGAACAAAAAAATGATCTATTGTTTTGAGTGCTTTTCTCATAAAGCCACCATACCATGTAAAGAATATCTGATCTTCTCTAAATGTTGTTGATATAAATACAGTAGGGATATTTTTTGCCTTAAGTGTTTTTAGATAATTTGGCCAAAACTCATACTTAACAAATACGGCAAGTTTGGGGTTTACTAATTCAACAAACTTGATAGCATTTGATTTTGTATCCAAAGGAAGGTAGACAATAACATCTGCAAGCGTACTTTTTTTCTTTGCTTCATAACCCGAAGGAGAAAAAAAAGTAACTACCAATTTATAATCTGGATATTTCTTTTTTAGGGCTTCCATAACAGGGACACCTTGCTCATACTCCCCTAAAGACGCACAATGAAACCACAAAACTTCCTGATCTTGATTAGAACAATGTTTTTTTACTGTCGGGAAAGTTGATTTTCTTCCGTTTACAAATAACTTCAGTTTTGGGCTAAGTAATCCAATAGCCGGAAGCATTTTGTTGAATATCAAAATTAAAATGTTGTATACAATACTCAAAGATGGTGATTTTTATGAACTGCTAAAATACATTTCTTTTATCTAAAAATTGAATTGGCAATAGTACCAATATTTTGTACTTTCGCGAGGTTACAATACACGCATTCATGAAGAAAATACAAATGGTTGATCTCAAGGGTCAATATCAGCAAATTAAGGAACAAGTAGATTTATCTGTACTTGATGTTATTCATTCAACAGCTTTTATCAACGGGCCAGAAGTACATGCGTTTCAAAAAGAATTAGAAGAGTATTTACATATAAAACATGTTATCCCATGTGCCAATGGTACCGATGCTTTACAAATTGCTATGATGGGGTTAGAATTACAACCCGGTGACGAAGTGATTACTGCAGATTTCACCTTTGCAGCTACTGTAGAAGTAATCGCATTGCTACAACTCACTCCTGTATTAGTAGATGTAGAACCAGATTCTTTTAATATCGATCCCGAAGCCATCAGGAAGGCGATCACACCAAAGACCAAGGCGATTGTGCCTGTTCACTTATTTGGCCAAAGTGCTAATATGGATGATATCATGGCTATTGCCAAGGAGTATAATCTATATGTAATAGAAGACAATGCACAGGGTATAGGCGCTAATTATAAATCTGCCAACGGAAAAACTGCAAAAACCGGAGCAATAGGTCATGTCGCTTCTACCTCATTTTTTCCTTCAAAAAATTTAGGCTGCTATGGAGATGGCGGTGCTATTTTTACAAATGATGATGACTTGGCACATCGTATTCGTGGAATTGTTAATCACGGAATGTATAAACGATATCATCATGATGTAGTAGGGGTAAATTCTCGCCTAGATTCTATACAAGCTGCCGTATTGAGAGCAAAACTACCTAATCTCGACACCTACAATAATGCCAGAAGAACCGCTGCCAGGAAATACAGCAAAGCTTTTGAAGGAATAAACCATATTATTACGCCACAAGTACAAGGAAATAGCTGTGATAGTAGTGAAAGCGTTATTTGCGATACTTGCGATTGTCACGTGTTTCATCAATACACACTAAGGATTACAAATGGTACACGTGATGCTTTAGTACAACACCTTAATGACAATGCAATTCCTTGTGGAGTATACTACCCTATCCCGCTGCATAGCCAAAAAGCTTATGTAGATGATCGTTATGATGAAGCAGATTTTCCAGTAACCAATCGATTGGTAAAAGAAGTAATCTCCTTACCCATGCACACAGAATTAGATAACGAACAAATTGATTTTATTACGAAAACTGTTATCGAGTTTGTGAACGGCAAATAATCGCTTCACTAATTCGTTCTAGTAATTTGACCAATTACTAGTGTTTCTTCTTTAAGAAGAAGAAACACTACATATCGTTAATCTACTACTCAAACCACGATGGACTCATTATGTATCTGTTACAATCTGTATCACCCTAATTTTCCTGAAATTCCTTCTTTACCAGAAGCTTTTATTGTTCCCAAAACTGATGCGGGTTTAGGCTACGTTGAAAAACAAGCAACTCCGGATACTATTAAAAGTTTTGAAATACCGTTTACAAACACCCCACATGAGCAACTACTCGAATTATGTGCTATCCTAAAGCCAAGTGCATTAGAGCAGCGGTTTACACCGGCAAAAAAAAGAAAGAATTTTGGTCTTTCTGAGTTATTACAAGATCCAAAAACAAAAACCGTAGTCCTTAGTTACATCAACAGGAAATTGTCAACATTTTATTATTTAATCAGTAGTCATCAATACTCGATAACCTATAATGCCCAAAGAAAAGACCCTTTCAAATATCATGAACTATCGATCGGTAAAAGAGTATTGTATCCATTACTCGAATTTACTAAAACAAAAGACGGTATAGAGTATGCATTTACGTTAGAAAACGGGCATACTGTTGTAGTACCAAAAAATCATAACATCCAAATACTGCTTAATGATCCCTCATGGATTATTCTAGACAATACATTATATCAAATTAAAAAACTGAATGCCAATAAGCTAAAACCTTTTTTCAACAAAGAAAAAATCACCATTGCGCAAAAGCATATCAAAATCTATCTTGAAAAAGTAATCATCCCTGTAATCAAGAATATCGATGTCATCACAAACGGTTTTGATATCATAACACATCAAAAAATAACGTCCTACAGTATAGAAATCATTCAGGATTTTATTCATGATAATTATGTAGCAAAGGTTAATTTTGCATACCATCAAACCTTTTTTGACTATCATAGCTCAAAAACAACATCTTCTGACGTGCTTTTTGAAAATGAAGATCAAATTAAGATCATTCAAACCAAACGAGATTCAAAAGCAGAAAAAGAAATTATTGACTTGCTAATTTCTAAAGGATTATACCTTAATAATAATTTAGTTTTAGAAATAAAAGATACTAAAGATCCATTTGAAATTCTGGAATGGATCAAAACCAATCAATCTCAGCTCAAAACAGAAGGGTTTGAGATTAAACTACCGCTGCTAGAAGACAAAGAAGTAGATATTTCTCCTTACCAAATCAAAATCAATGCTCAACAAGAAAATGACTGGTTTGATCTCAAAGGGCTTGTTACTATTGGAGATAAAGATGTTCCGTTTTCAAAACTAATACCTTATATCAAAGAGAATAATCGTTTTTTCCCAATAGATGAGGATCATATTTTCATCATTCCGCTTGCATGGATGTCTCGATATAAGAAGATTGTTGATTTTGGCCAGGTAAAAGACAATAGTATCTTCCTTAATAAGAGTAATTATACGTTGCTGAAAGACCTTGTACCACCTGAGGAAATTCCATTGCAGGATACAACTGACAGCCCATATAAAGCATCACATTTACTAAAAGCAACCCTACGACCCTATCAAGAAGATGGTGTGCAATGGCTCACACAACATTATAATAATCGCTTAGGAGCTTGCCTTGCCGATGATATGGGATTGGGTAAAACGCTGCAAACTATTGCCATGCTTGTTTTTGCAAAAGAAAAACTTCAGCCAGCATCAAATGAAACACAAAAAATCAGGCTAGATTTATTTAGTGATCCTCTTGAGGTCAAAACCTATTTAAAAGCCTTAATTGTATTGCCTTCGTCTTTGGTGTTCAACTGGGCGCAAGAGATTCTAAAGTTTGCACCTCATCTTTCTATTATAAAATATATTGGTACAGATCGCAAAAAAATCACGCCGTACCTCGAAACGTATGATATCATTCTAACGACATATACAACCGTATCCAAAGATATTTCTAGCATAAAAAAGACGAATTTCACTTACCTTATTATCGACGAGAGTCAGCAAATCAAAAACAAAGATTCAAAGATATTTCGGGATATAAATGAAATCAATACCTCACACAAGATTTCACTAAGTGGTACACCTATTGAGAATTCATTAACCGATTTATGGTCTCAGATGCAATTTATAAATCCGGGAATGTTGGGAAGTTTTCCTTTTTTTAAAGAACATTTTAAAACTCCGATAGAGAAACACCAGAATCAAGAGCGTATCGAGGAACTAAAAACACTAATTGATCCTTTTATCTTGAGACGCACCAAAGAGCAAGTAGCCAAAGATCTTCCCGAATTATCTGAGCAGATTATTTATACTGAAATGCTTCCTGAACAAGAAAAACAATATGAATCTGAAAAATCTGCAGCCAGAAATCTACTTCTGGGTATGGGTACAACCGTTTCAAATAAAATTCATGTTATCAATACATTAACAAAATTACGCCAATTAGCAAATCATCCCAAATTGATTACTCCTGAATCTGAGGATGGTTCAGGAAAATTTGTAGCTATAACCCATTATTTTGAAACGCTTATAAAAGCCAGTAAAAAAACACTCATATTCAGCTCTTTTGTTTCACATCTCAATATATATGAACGATGGTGCCAGTCTAATAGTATACGATACGTTAGCCTAACCGGGCAAACCAAAAGTGCAGACCGAGAACAGATCGTTACCGATTTTCAGCAAGATGACAGCATTCCTTTGTTTTTTATTTCGCTCAAAGCAGGAGGTGTTGGATTAAATCTCACCAAAGCTTCTTACGTAATTTTACTAGATCCCTGGTGGAATCCTTTTATAGAAAAACAAGCTATTGCCAGATCCCATCGTATAGGGCAAATGAATCCTGTGATGGTCACTCGTTTTATAACAAAAAACACCATCGAAGAAAAAATCATACAGTTACAACAAAAGAAACAAAATCTATCTGATGAAATCATCGATATCAACACTATACCTGATTATATAGAAAAAGATTTAACAGCTTTACTGAAATAGTCCTTTACACCCTTTTAATTGAAGCTATAGGTTGGTTTTGTTACTTCGCTCAATTAAGTTATATTTAGCGCAAACATTTACACAAGCTCATTTATTATGAAACATTACTTTACGCTATTATTTATTCTCACAAGTACGCTTCTTTTTTCTCAAGACATCTATATACACTGTGGAAAATTAATTGACACCAAAGCAGGCAAAACGCTTACTGAAAAAACCATTATTGTCTCTGGAAATAAAATCTCAAAAATACTGAACGGTTATATCAATGGGAAAAAAGATGATATCACCATAGATCTTAAAAACAAAACAGTAATGCCAGGGCTTATCGACATGCATGTACACATCGAAAGCGAATCAAACCCAAAGGCTTATTTACAACGCTATACAGATAACGAAGCCGATGTAGCATACAACTCCGTAGGATTAGCAAAAAAGACACTCATGGCAGGATTTACAACCGTGAGAGATCTTGGAGGTAGTGGCGTGAACATTGCCTTAAAGAAAGCGATAGCCCAAGGAAAAATTGATGGCCCCAGAATTTTTACGGCAGGAAAAATAATATCAACTACAGGCGGACATGGTGACCCAACTAATGGTGGAAAAAGAGCTTTGATAGGTGACCCTGGACCAAAAGAAGGGGTTGTAAACAGTGTTGATGATGCAAAAAAAGCAGTGCGCCAGCGTTATAAAAATGGCGCTGACCTTATTAAAATTACGGCTACAGGCGGCGTATTGAGTGTTGCAAAAAGTAGTTCTAATCCACAATTTACTGTAGAAGAAATCAAAGCAATTTGTGAAACTGCAAAGGATTATGGGTTTCATGTAGCTGCACATGCTCATGGAGATGATGGGATGCAACGTGCTATCCTCGGCGGCGTAAAAACAATCGAGCACGGTACACTTATGACTGAAAAAACCATGGATTTAATGAAACAATACGATGCGTATCTAGTACCCACGATTACTGCAGGGAAAGAAGTAACAGAAAAAGCAGCTATCGATGGATATTACCCAGCTATCATTGTTCCTAAAGCACTAGAAATTGGGCCAAAAATTCAAAATACTTTTAAGAAAGCATATGATCGCGGTGTGGGTATTGCTTTTGGCACTGATGCAGGAGTGTTCAAACACGGGCAAAATGGAAGAGAGTTTAGCTATATGGTCGAAGCAGGTATGCCAGTCATGGCTGTACTACAAAGTGCGACAACGACCAACGCAAAAATTCTTGACATGGCAGAAGAATTAGGACAAATTAAGCCGGGATTTATTGCCGATATTATAGCTGTTAATGATGATCCTTCTAAAAAAATTGCGACTATGGAAAATGTAGTGTTTGTGATGAAGGAAGGAAAGGTATACAAAAAATAAGACCGCAATTATAAATTACAAAACACAATCTATGAAAAATAAAATCTTGGTCATGGTATCCATTTTTTTATGCATTAATCTACATGCGCAAATACCCAAATTGAAAGATATTCAAAATCTTAAAAGCGCAAAGTGATTATTGGTCTTACAGGAAATCAAAATCTCGATAACGCGCTAAAAGAAATGGTAACTAATGTTTGGGAATATTAGTGCTATAGAGAGTCAACTTAAATTAAATTAAGAATTTAACCCATTTTATGCATTAGAAAAACTAGTTCGAAAGACTATGGTACCGCTTGGAAGTATGATGATATTACTTTGAAGCATTTATATAGTGCTTTGAGGTGTTATAAGAATGCTTCTAGGCCACAAAAAGGTACTTCGAAGTATTTTATCAAGGCATCATAACCCAGACGGTAATGTTTTTACTCCTTGCATTGACCCTTTGAAGCCATAATATATCACATATTAAGGGCAATGTATCAGTTCGAAGCCATAGGTTATGGCTTTGAAGTAGTAAACAACCCGATCGAATTACTTCAGAGTAGGTTCACCCCTCTTAAAACATCGTACCTAACTTTACTCTTATGAGTTTTAGTCTTGGATAGCCAGTTTTAAAACACTTTCAATCGCCTTATCCCCAGTAGTATGCAATTCTTTGGTGAGTTTGTCAAAAAATTCATGCTCATCTCTTGGATAATTAAGATCAATAGTTGCAGGAATCCCTTGTGCTTCATAATTTTTACCATCGGGTGTCATATAGGCTTCATTAGAAAGCGTAAAACTCCAGCCATTTGGTAATACTTTTTCCAGGGCATCAGAAAAAATACCCTCTGATGGTGATCCTATACGTGATACATGATCCAATTGTAAAGAAGCCAAAAGCATCGTCTCTACTGCACTGGCAGACCAATGGCTTTGTAAGATATGCAATTTACCTTTATACACTTGGCTAGCAGGATCTAGCGTATAGGTGTAGGTAGATGTAAAACCATCTCCATTTCTGGCATGCTTACTAAATGCTACAAATGATTCTTTAGTAAAATATTGTAAAATAGCAAAAGAAACGGCATCCAAACCACCAGCATTAAAACGTACATCCAGAATAATATGCTCAGTGTCAGCCAGGTCATTCAACACCGCTTGCATTGTTTTATGCATTCCATCTACTTCATCTTGCATTGGGTCAGCACTTGAAGCATAGGCCTTAAGATATTTTTTGGTCGCTTCTTTCAAAGACATATCTGGTTCGAGACCATAATGCGATTGCGATGTCATACCATTTACCTGCACATAACCCACCTTAGCATTGATTTTACCCCAAACTGTACGTGTAAAATTATGAGCTTTATAATTTGGGATATACTTTTTGGAGATAGCTTTGTAGAGCTTTTTCATATCTGGATCAGGTTGCACATCAAAACTTGTGATTTCTGCTGCTTTTTCCATCACTTTGTCGGAAGCTTCTATATTTACATGCCCATCATTAAATTCGTCCAACATGGTTTGACAAATTATGAACAGTTCAGCTTCAGAAGTAGTATTGGTAATTTTGCTTCGATAGGTATCATACGATTTTTGCCAATCTACATCACGGGTTTCAAAATAAGCATACTGCTCATTAATTGTATTCCACAAAACATCATAGTTAAATAAAGGGTCTAGTTTGCGCTTCCGCGGAAGTTTTCTTGTACATAGTTCTGGCAGTTTTGGTAGTTTGTCTAATGTGTATGTAGAGATTCCGATTTTTACGACCAACACAGCATCTTTACAACTTGCAGTTTCTTTAAACATTGCAATAGGATATGTTTTATTTGGCAGACAAGAAATGGTTGTACGATCATACATTGAAACTGTAGCCTCATCAATTTCTAAAACCCATCCGTAACCACGCATTTCCCATATACCTGTGATATCATCGTTTTCTATTGCAAATGCAGATTTCGTAAAAAAAGAAAATGCTATCATGCAAAGCGATAGTGTCATAAATAATTTAAGATTATTTGTTTTCATAATATTTTTGATTGATGATATGATCAATTAGACATGAAACCCTACATTTTGTTACACCACCTACACGTTTTTTATTCACTTATTAGAGACCGGCAAATTGTTATCTATATTCTTTAATCGTAAGACAACACCTACCTGTTATTAGTTAGAACAGTTCATTCACAAAATCATAATTGTTATAGGCTAAAGACATTACTACTTTCAGGTTTTAAATTTTAAAATCTTATACATATGAAAACCAAATTTTTAACCCTTGCAGCCATACTCTTATTCGGCTATGGTGTGCAAGCAGGATGTACAGTGACTACAGATTGTGGTACGTTTAATTTTCCAAATGCCACTAGCGTTAGTGTAAGTCAATCCAACAACAACGGTCAAGCTATTGCTATAATTAGAGATCAAAATAGAAAAGTTTTGAAAAGACTTCGAGGAGAATGTGCAAATAATATCAGTACGAGCTGTGAAGGTTCGGGGGGAGATTGGGATATATGCGATATATTTCCATATTTCCCTAATTGTAATTAAAACAAATGAGTAGTTTCATGTCTAATTGATTAAGAAATTGAAATCACTCTAAGTGAAAGATAATCTATAATATAATAATTCATTAATAAACCCTATATATCATGAATATTAAAAAAATCAGTATCCTAACACTATGCGTAGTATCCCTTTTTTCTTGTGAAAAAGAAAGTTCAGATAATCTCACTTATGAGAATGCTACTTTAGAGAATCAAAGTTTAGATCAAGTCATCAAGCTCGCCAGAAATTTTGATAAGCAACTACCAGAAGAGGAACTTAAAAAAAATGTTGAGACATATTCACAACTTAATCATGAAGAGATGGCTATTTTTATTGATGAAAGATACAAGATATCCCTAGAAGAAGGGACTACGCCAGAAGATGCCAACTTGGCAAAGTATCAAATGGAAAATATAAATAATTATTTAGAAAAAGAATATGGACAATCCTATGCTAGTGCGACTTCAGATCAATTTCTTCTTGCTTATGAAGCCATTATCCAGAATAAAAATGTAGAATTCAACCAAGAAATTAATGAACAAAAATTTTGGGGTTGTGGTTCATGGTCGAGAAGCGGAACAACTCGCGTAACCGGAAGTTCTAGTAGCGGCATCCAACAACCCATCTCTTATAAAGGGCAATTTAAACTTAATGGTTCTGGGGATTGTGATTTAGTATATAGAAGTTTACCATATTATTTTGACTCTCTTAAACCAAAATACATATATGGGGTAACTTCTGAATCTTTTGCTGCGTTAACTGCTAGGGGATCGAATAATAATTCGTCTAAAGAAGTGGCCGTTGACTTTATTCAGAATTCATTCGAATTTTTGATCGGTAAAGTTAGAGTAATTCAATACTACGGTCTATTTAACGACCCTTATAAACAATTTGCCAAGGACACAAAAATAATATTGGATTAAGTACAACCACTAGATGATAAAATTTTATCCCAGTAAATTTAAAAGATAAATGGTATTACTATTCTAAGTAAGAAATCTGATGTCACAGACATACGCTTGAGTGTCTATAAATGATCAAGAATTATATTATAATCTTAAAATCAAATGTATTATGAAAATTTTAAATGTAAAAGGTGTGAAAACTATTAATAAGTCACAACAAAAATCGATATCCGGGGGGTCTGATGGATCATCACGGTGTTATAACTCCTGTATGTATGATCTAAGATATCAACCTGGATCTGATGCAGAAAAATCGAGATTTTGTCTTAACGATTGTGCAGCTCTTGCCTAAAACACAATTTTACAAGTATCGTATTTAATCATTGAAATTACCGGCTCTAAAAAGAAACTATTTTAGTCGGTAATTTTATTTGAGAATTCGATATAACCATTTAATTACACAAATATGAATGATTTTGAAAAAGATGCCAAAGAACTAATCTTTTGGTACCAGCTAAATATGAGTAGAAAAAAAGGCTGGGATGATTTAATCAAAATTCTAAGCACTTTATACACCAAGGATCACAGTTTTAATTTCTATATCAACGGTGATACAACGCCTATACGTTATAACCATCTTGATGATTGGTTTACAACTGTGCTGCCAGAAATGCAATCTATATACTTAGAAGGACAGTATGTAATGGGATATATCGATTGTTATCCAGAAGACCACTCAATAGATTATACCTGCTATCAAATGAAAGATGGAAAAATAGCTTCTATGGATCGTGTGATTGCCAAATTAGCATACGAAGATGATACGATAAAATATAAACATGCCGATATTTATTATAATATTTTATAGCCGATTTTTTAAAGAAAGCTTTGCTGTTAAACAATAATTCCTCTGGAGTGTTGCTCAAGAGGAATTATTGTTTAACAAACAGATTTACAGCAAGAACATGTCATCTCCTACACGTAAGATTGTTATCAGAGCCTAAAAAGTAAAAATTAGTGTTACCGTTTAGTTTTAATTCTTTAAAATTATTTCCTGTTCTGTTTCCTACTCCAAATCCATATCTAAAATTTTCTCTTTTTCTGGGAATATTTTTGGTAGGAAAAACTAAAACCAATCTTTTACCATAGACAAGAAATTTTACTTTATCAATAGGCCTGAAAAAACCTGTAAATACCTCATCATCATTGATAGGCTCTGTAAAGGTTTTATCATATATTTTTAAATTCCCAAATCTATTTTTATCTAAATCAAAGAGGTCGATAAAAAGATCATACTCAAAATTGTTTTTTGGTAACTCTTCAAAAGGAAAGCCTACAGGAGCTCTGTTGATAGCACAATACGGTAATTGAAAAATTCCTGTTTTTCTTCCGGTAGATATATTTACTACCCCAAAAAGTTTTTTGGCTTCATTCTTAGATGGAAATATAAATGCATCACCGGGATCTGCAAGGATAACTTTATTTTTAAAATCAAAAATAAGACTATAAAAATCACTTGTTTTTCTTGCTGTTGTGCGCAAAACATCATAGCGTAATCCACTTACATTAAACACATCGCCTTTTGGATCATTCATTTTTGTGATTTTCTGTGGAGCGGCACTTACAGTTCCTTTTCTTCTGTTTGCTGTATTGACAATTGTACCCGAAAATTTATTATTGGGTTGGATTTTATTACTATTTATTCTAAATCGAGTGCCATCTTGAAACGTAATAAATAACAGTAACTGCTTGTTGGGTTTAATAACACCTTTTACAGAAGACGATTTTTTTCCATTTAATAATTCGAGCGATCCTCTTATAGCGATTTTACCATTTTGAGGTCGTGCTCGTTGTAATTTGAGATCTCCTACCATCGTAGTATTTCTTATCACGGCCCTATAAAACAATGGACTATTATGAGTCGATTTGGTCTCAGGTTCAAATACACTGTTTTCTACAAATTCCGAAATATCTTCAAAAGACAACTCTTGCTGGTCTTCAGAAATGATATCCGAAGTTTCTTCTTGCTCACACGAAATAAATAATGTACTAACTAGCAATACTAGTATAAAAATTGTTGGTTTCATAGGTAATGGTTTTAAGTTAATTTATAATTAATTATACTCGTTAATCCGTTGTGTATTTTGCAAAATCACTGCGCAAAAATATAAAGGAATGTTTTGTCATCATGAAATGAAAATAAAACCTATCAAGAATGGCTTTTCAAATCAATAACCCTATTCTTGATACACTTCTCCCAAAGTCGAAGCACTTGAATTGACGGTGTTTGGTTAAAATGTCTAAATGCCCAACCGGTGCTGATAATTTTTAGTTTATTGATGAATCCATTTATATACTCTTCTATTAATACCAACGATATAAACCTCTCTACTACCACAACCAACATCTAGCGCAGCGCCTTGTATTTTCTGAAAACGCCCATCTCTAGTGACAAAAATCTCATTGGATGCATTAACTACCCAGGCTCTTGCTATGTTATCTACATCTAATCGTTCTGCAATCCCCCCCAGATTAGCCCAGCTGCCATCGGATTTTCTTAGATATACATTTTTATTGGTTCCTATAACATATACTCTACCTGCTCCTACACCAATATCCAATGCTGCACCATTTTGTTGGGACCAATACCCACTAATTTGATTAATTCTTTTATAAATATTGTTATGTTTGTTTAGCACCCACGGATTTCCTATATGATCAACATCAATAGTATGAGCAAGTCCATCAATTTTTACCCAATCGCCTCCAAATATCCTATCTTTATAAAAAATTTGATTTGCTGCATTAGTAATCCAAATAGTCCCGTATATACCACCAGTACCGATATCTCTGGCCTTACCAGGAATGGCATTAACTTTTCCATTTGAATAATGAACAATATCTCCATTTGTTTTAACGATCCATGGGTCACCAAATATATCTGCAGTAATGCGCGATGCGTTTTCTAATCCAGATACATTTATCAGCTGCCAATAGCCCGATATACTACTTTTGGAATCTAACGCCTCTGTAGTTTCTAATTCTTCTTGAATAAGCATTTCATGATCAATTTCGGTTTCTGTTTCACATGAAATGAAAAATAACAGGACAGAAACAATACAGATACTTTGCATACCTTTTTTAATACAATTCATAATTATGAGGTTTTAAACATTAAAAATTTGATTGTTTCTATGTTAAGAAATGTAACTAGTCAAAATGCATTTTATGATGATGTATACTTTTGATTTATCACCTTTCTGCCCTATAGACTCTCCTATCAGCACCTATTATATAAACTTCCCCATTAGAATTACAAGCAATATCTATGGCAGCCCCCGGTAATTTATAAAATCGCCCATCGCCCCCCGTAGTAAAAATCTCGCCGGCTTTATTAATCACCCATGCCCTCTCAAAATAATCTACATCTACTCTTTCTACAATTCCTCCAAGATTCGTATAATTACCATCGGGATTCATCTTAAACAAATTTTTATTGGTTCCAATCACATAAGTTTCACCTCCTCCATTGCCGATGTCTAATGCCGCTCCATTTTGCCTGGACCAGTACCCATTAACTCCATTAATTCTTCTATAAATCTGATTATTCTTATTAATCACCCAGGGATTACCATCAACACTTACATCGATAGTATGCGCCAGACCATCAATTTTAGTCCAACTACCTTCTATTCCAGATCTGTAAAAAATTTCATTTGCAGCATTAGTAATCCAAATTGTATCATCGAAAAAAGTCTCCCAGTCCCAATAGCCTCCTGCGTCGATATCAATAGCTTTACCAGGTATAGCATATACTCTTCGATTTTTATAAACAGCGATATCTCCATTTGTTTTAACCACCCAAGGGTTACCTTCTGGATCTACTGTGATACGTGATGCATTCGTTATCCCATTTATTGGATACCAATACGAACTATTTTTCTGGTCATTCGGGTAGGCCTCTGCATTCTCAAATGCTCCTTGAGTAAGGGGTTCAGAGTCAACTTGGGTCTCTTTTTCGCATGAGCCAAAAAAGAACATGAAAGAAACGATACAAATACTTTGTATACCTTTTTTAATGTAATTCATAACGTACAAGTTTTAAGTTTTACAAATTTCATCATTACGTTGCTGAAAAACATGAGTACAAGTACTCATATTGAAGACGTACCCGGTTCACTTCGTAAAATAGTTAGCTTCAGCATAAGTATTAGATGTTCTCATACTGATAGAGGCTCTAACTAACGTAAAGCTTTATAATTTCGGTACATAAAAACCATGATTTTTTGCTAGTGTCTGAACTCAATAACTGGAAAGGTTTTAACTAAATTTATTAATATCATGACTGATACTTGTCAGGATTATCCTTATCCAGAGAAAAATCAGGTATCTCCTAAAACCCTTTAGAATTTGTAAAAAAGATTAAAACGATAATTCCGCCTTTAAAGAAAATGTTACCATAATTCGAAAATTAAAAAAGGCACATATATCTTTAAAAGCAGAACTGAATTATGCTACATCCTTATTGAGAGTGTTACTCCCAAGCTATTTCGGTTATATAAAACTCTGAAATATATTCTTGTAGTAATTCAAAATCCATTTCTACCCTACCATTATTTGGGTTTGGTTGATGAGGATATTGCCCAAAACAATCGGTTACATCGCCGTATGGATTGCGTATGATCACTTTATCGTTTTTAATTTCCAATACCGTAAAGGCATGCATTCTTGAGAGTCCTAGGTCATAATTGGCTTTGATACAGTTAGCTTTAATACTATATGTATCACTGTTTAAGTATTTTTTGAGCTCTGCAATAAGGCTGTTCATTGATGTATAATTCAAAGGTTTTATATGAAACCCATTACTCGAGGTTAGTGGATCCGGAAAATCATAACTAGAATTGGTGTAATATGCCTTTTCTAGGATCACATACCATGATTTCCCCGTTGGTCCGGGTCTAGAATAGTAATAGGGTTGAAAATCGGCATCCATTCGCACATACTCTTCACCTTTAATTTTCACACCATAGGTTCCATCTCCAAGTTCTACGGCCAATTCTCTTACTTTGTCTCCAAACTGATGAGCAAGATATCCCCAAAGGGAAGTAGCTCCACAGGTTTGAAAAAGCCCTTGTTGCACATCATACACACTTGGATCGTCTATCCCCCACAGACTAGTTTTTTCCATAGGAATAAAATCCCAGGGACAGTAATCATAATCATTCTCATATTTAATATCATCTTTGATTTCTCTACCATCCAACACCTTACTAGAGTTATTAAATTTTTCAACAAGGTGTAGTTTTCCATCTGCAATCTCCTGTTTTGATGCATTATGGGTGTCCACGCGATCTATCCAAAAACGTGTATTCTTTTTATTCCCGATAACTTTATCTATTCCACCTCCAAGTGCTACTATAGTCGCAGAAATGTTACTTTTATTTTGAATAAAATCATTACCATCACTTGGGTAGATTTTTGTGGGGGTTTTAACACTACGATTGATAATGATTGAGTCATTACCCCTTCCTCCATAAATAAACAATTCATCGTATGGTTTAGGAATTTTACACACTCCAGAACTGGTTCTTATTGTTAATGCTTTTCCATTTCGCCATTCATTTACTCGTATGGTATTGGTATTATTATTTGCCCGATAAATAATTCTTGTGTGACTTGCTAAATTTTCAATAGTTACTTCACAAGCACTAGTAGCTTTTGAAGCGACTGATGTATCTTCTTGCTCTATTAAATCATTATCAACCTCCTCAGTCTGGCAAGAGGAAAATAGAATAGTGGTTAGCAAACAACATTTTAAAATAATCTGATTGTGTTTCATGGTATTAAGTTTATGGTTAAAATTTGTTTCAATCCTTATAATTTTTTATATCTATCACAAAGGATTATCACAAACAAACGAAAATAAAGACGTCGTTAATACGAAAATACCCCAGACAAAAACCAGACACTAATTAAAAAAATACTAGATGTAGCGTAAGTTGGCCATAAAGCCCTATAAGTCAGAATTTAACTTATATCGCAAGAGTTAATGAAAATAGGGTTAAATCAATATTTTTAAGGTATAACCAGCTAGAGTTCTCTAATCTGTTTAAAACTGATGATGATTATAAAGGCTTTTGATATCAAACAGATTATCAGCAATAGAAGATTTAATTTTAAAACCCTGCCCACTATGATCCACCAAATTGATTCTTTGTAGTGAAAAAAAGAAAAATAGGGTCTGAGGTAAATTTCCTGGTAACAAGTTTACACCTACATAATACTTAAGCGATAAGAGAAGAAATTGCCTGAAAAAGATTTTGGTTAGCTTTAAGGTTCATTTTTTTTCGTATTCGATAACGAGCTTTTTCAACTCCTTTTGTGGTAATATTGAGAAGAGATGCCATTTCTTTGGTAGAAAACCGCAAGCTAATTAATGCTAACAAATTTAGATCTCGACCAGATAACGAAGGGTACGTTTTTTGAAGTGTATAATAAAAACTTGGATGCACATCAGAAAAACGTTTTTGAAAATCCTTCCATTTGTCCAAATCATAAATCTGGTGTACACTATCCGTTAATTTCTGAGGATTCATTTTTCCTTGTTTTGCAATAGTACTTAAAATCCTGTCTTTGGTATCAAAAATTTTTAGAACATAATCGGCAAATTCTCTTTTTTTCTCGTCTAATTCTTTTCTTAATTCTTGCTTCTCTTCCTGTTCTTTTTCTAATTTTTGAATCTGCTGTTTTAGTTTTTCTTTTTTCTTCATAAAGAAGATATACCCTACAATTGGAGATAACATCAGCACAAAACCCGCCAACACTAATACATAATTCTTTTGAGTTATTTGAGCATAAAGACCTTGGGTCTCTTTTTTATTCTCTTTTTGTTGGTTAGCAATCAAAAGTACTGTGCTTTCTGCAATCTTTTTTCTTTTTTGCATACTATCATCTAAAACTTGTGATTGCTCCAAAAGTTCAAGAGCTTCTTTGGTATTTCCTTGCTTCTTGTAAATCATACTTTTAAATGAAAGTATTTCAATTTTTTTGGAAAGGAAATTTAAAGAGTCTGTCAGATAAAATGCACGATCTACGTAGTGTAGCGCACTATCCATCTTTTTAAAATTATAAAAAACCTCGGCAAGACCCACAAGTGCTGTTGATTTTGTCTCAAACAGTTGCTTGCCTTGAGCAAGTTGTAGTGCGTTTTTGTAATACTTGAAGGCTTTTTGATATTGTTTTTTATTTAAAGCCGCATAAGCTAAAGAATTAGAAATTTTTGCTATTGAAAACGTATCTTTTGTGGTTATTAATCCATAATAAGCGGTTTCATATGCCTGCTGCGCCTTATCATATTGTTTCAAATCTGAATAAACATTACCCAAATTAGAATCTGCATAATACTGAAAAGGAGATTTTATTTTTGATAAATATAATTTAACCCGTTGTGCATTTAGAAAAAGTTGTGCAAACTGCTAAAAGGCAGTAAATTGTAGTTACCACACAACAATTTA
>CANLYR010000036.1 GCA_947495425.1 uncultured Aquimarina sp. | reverse complement strand
TTCGAAGAGAAGCTCTTCGATAGACTTGTAATTGCTGGAATTACAGGATTATGATTAAAAACGGATATTCAATTTAATTTATTTCAAAAAACAATTCATCTTTGTTAATGTCATTGTCATTAGCAAGTAGTGTAATTTGCTTATCTTTTATTGCATCTACATTCCATACACCATTTAGCTTATTTAATAGTGCTTCATTCCCAAAATCAAGAATAGCATTTAAACTACCATTTGCTCTTGTACGTATAGTCCAAGAACCACTAATGGTTATCGTTTTGTTACCTTGCATATCGTCGTAAACATTATTTCGTATAGCAACTGCTACAATACCATCACCATAGAAATTAAAGATATAATCTTTAAAATTTTCAGTTTCGTCAGTTTCATCATCATTATATTTTTTGACTACCAAACTTCCAGTAGTAATTACCTCGGTAAAATGTTCTGTAGTAAAATCATTTTCATTACAATAGCCAATGATATTTTCTATGGTTTCTTCTAGTTGATCCAAGTTATTTATAATCATCTGAGTAGTATCAGAAAGTACAACAGTGATGGGGAAATTGACATTTACAATATCATCTTCATTAAGGTTTTTTAAAAAATCGAAAAGTTTTTCATCACTATAAAAAGTAATGTTCTCGATGAGTTCTATTTCAGCGTTAAAAACAGATACCGTAAAAGGGTATTTAAAATCTATACATTCTATATCATCATCTTCAGCCCCATAACTGATATCGCACTTCTTAAATAATTCTTCTAACTCTTCAACACTTTTAATAGAAACTTCAGAGAAATCGCTTAACAGCACTGTAATTGGGAAAATAAATGCTATTTCATCTGAATCATCTTCGAATTCATCATGCAATTCTTCTATAATCAAGAGATCTTCTTCAGAATTAATGGTGATCTCATTATCATTAAGAGTAATGGTTACAGGTAATTTAATATTTAGACAGCTGGATCCATCTAAAATATTATCAATAGAACCATCATTCATTACTGTTTTGAGCATTAGCATTGCTACTCTAGAATTTGATCTAAGCTCATGATTTTCTGAAGTGGTAACTAATTCTTCTTTATCACTTCTGCACGAGATAGAAAGTGATAGCATAGAAAGTACCAGAAAAATAAGCCCGTTCTTGATATGGATGTTCATCATCAAAACTATTCTGGGTTAGTATATATAATAAGAACAACTTAACCCTAAAAACTCCTTTATGAAGATTTAATTCACTGAGGCTTATCTCGTTATATTTGCTGTAGTTATCAGCAAAGAATTAAGACTGATGTAGAAATAAAGAGTATAATGAGCTATCTGATATGGCTACCCGCATTAACATCGATGGTAGCTCCGGTTGCATGATCCATAAGACCACTACACATTAGAGAAATTAAAGGAGCCAAATCCTCTGGTTTTGTAAGTTCATTTAAAGCTATTTCGTCTAGTACTTTTTGTTCTCCATGATCTCTAATAAAACATTCTGCCATTTGTGTACGGGTAAATCCCGGAGACACGATGAATGATTTAATATTCTGTTTTCCAAAAGAACGTGCTACACTTCTTGCTAGAGATACTATTCCTCCTTTTGAAGCTGCATACGCAAGATATTCTTCGGTCTCTCCTCTAAAAACAGCTCTGCTTCCCATGTATATAAACCTCCCTTCTCTGTTAGCTATAAAATGATCTATACCCAATTTGGTAAGTAGACCCACCGCATTAAGATTTACATCCATTGTTTTTTTCCAAACAGAGTACCAATCTTTGGTGTTGTTCTTTGTAGCGTGTGATAAAAAAATGCCAGCATTCAAAATAATAGCATCTATTTTTCCGAAAGAATGTACTACATCTTTAAAAAGTTCAATTACTTCTTCTTCTATTGATAAGTCAGCTTGAAAAACTTTGGAATCTGTAGCGGTATATTTAGCTACTAAATCCATGGCTGATATTTCATTCGTTCTGTAGTGAACAGCTACCTGAGCTCCCATTTTCATTAAAAACTCTGCCACAGCTTTTCCAATACCATTAGAAGCTCCTGTAAGCAATACCGTTTTTCCCTTGAGATTAATATCAATCATGGTTTTGTTTTTATTCACTATAAAAATAGCATAATTCAAAAATATATCAACTAATCTACTTCTTCACTCTAAAGTTAAAAGAAGCTAGCTGCTCTATCTCTAAAATAGACACTTGCATCAATCGACAACCTTGGAGGAAGCTCACGAGGTATGTTTTCGAAATATTTTTTTATTATCGAGGCAAGCCCAGAGAATTAAACCCTCTGTAAGGATTTAAAATCATTTAACAATTCGTACACAAAAATTTAGCTATAACATTAACATCATAGCCTATCAAAATATTCAGAAATACCATATCTTTAGAAATAGAACTCTTATTGTCAATATGTTACTTTTTTGACAACACATACATCTTATTTCTTATTAATCTTTAATTATACTATTATGAGTATCTCACAAGCATCCCCAAAAAGCAAAACAGACAAGCCAAATTTTAAAGACCAATACGATAATTTTATTGGTGGAAAATGGACTAAACCAGTAAAAGGGCAATATTTTGATAATATTTCGCCAGTAGATGGTACTAGCTTTACTAAAGTTGCTCGTTCTACAGCAGAAGATATTGAACTAGCTATAGATGCTGCATGGGCTGCAGCACCAGAATGGAATAACTCATCAGCTACATTTCGCAGTAATTGTTTATTAAAAATAGCGAATGTAATCGAAGAAAATTTAGAAGCATTAGCCAGAGCAGAAACATGGGATAATGGAAAGGCATTGCGCGAAACTCTAGCTGCCGATCTCCCACTGGCTGTTGATCATTTCAGATATTTTGCAGGTGTTATTCGTGCTGAAGAAGGTTCTGTAAGTGAGTTAGACTCAGATACCGTATCTTTAAATCTACAAGAGCCTTTGGGTGTTGTCGGGCAGATCATACCGTGGAATTTTCCTATACTCATGGCAACCTGGAAAATCGCTCCTGCACTAGCCGCTGGAAATTGCGTAGTATTAAAACCGGCAGAACAAACTCCTGTTGGTATTATGATCTTGATGGAACTTATTGAAGGTATACTTCCTGATGGAGTGCTTAATATTGTTAATGGTTTTGGTGCCGAAGCTGGTAAACCACTTGCATCTAGCCCTCGCATTAATAAAGTAGCATTTACAGGAGAAACAACTACCGGGCAATTGATTATGCAGTATGCTTCAAAGAATATTACTCCGGTTACCTTAGAACTTGGAGGAAAATCCCCTAATATTTTCTTCGAAAGCATTATGGAAGCCGACGATGAATTTTTTGACAAAGCCATAGAAGGTGCAGTTATGTTTGCTTTAAATCAAGGAGAAGTATGTACGTGTCCCTCCAGAATTTTGATACAAGAAAACATTTATGATGACTTTATAAAACGTGTTATACAACGTACCGAAGCTATTAAACTAGGACATCCATTAGACCCTGAGACTATGATGGGCGCCCAAGCATCTAATGACCAATTTGAAAAGGTGTTGAATTATATTAATATTGGAAAAGATGAAGGCTGTGAAGTATTAACTGGAGGCGAAGAGGCGTATGTTGAAGGTTTGGAAAAAGGATACTATATCAAACCAACCTTACTAAAAGGTAATAATAAGATGCGTGTTTTTCAAGAAGAAATCTTTGGTCCCGTAGCTTGTGTAACCACTTTTAAAGATGAAGCCGAAGCAATTGAAATTGCTAATGATACCCTTTATGGGCTTGGTGCAGGTGTATGGACTCGCGATACACATCAGGCATATAAAATCTCTAGAGCTGTACAAGCAGGTCGTGTTTGGGTAAATTGCTACCACCACTATCCAGCCCATGCACCTTTTGGAGGATACAAAAAATCTGGAATTGGTAGAGAAAATCATAAAATGATGCTCAACCATTATCGCCAGACTAAAAATATGTTGATCTCGTATGATAAAAAGCCAATGGGATTCTTTTAAACTTATAGTATGATAGAACGGGTAAAAATAACAGATTCGGCTATAGCTGTAATCGATACCCTAAAAAAAGAACACGGGGAGTTAATGTTTCATCAAAGTGGAGGATGTTGTGATGGCTCCTCCCCGATGTGCTTTGAAAAGGGAGAGTTGATGATCAACGAAAATGATATATGGCTAGGAAAAATACATGGATGTGATTTCTATATGTCTGCAGATCAATTTGAATACTGGAAACACACACAACTTACCGTAGCTATAGTACAAGGTCGTGGAGCTAGTTTTTCTCTTGAAATTCCATTAGGAGTTAGATTTGTTATTAAATCACGAATGTACAATGAAGGTGAGATAAGTTCGCTAAGTCCAATACATGTAGGAGAGTACAACTAGTCTATACTTAGCAAGGTTTTAAATCACAATACCAGAACGAAGTATCCCAATTTATATCTCTATCAAGATCATCTGCAAAGCAATTATCATTTTCGTCTTTTGAGGGCTCATAACCTCGAAGCACCTTCTCACCTATTTCAAATGCTATAGGGTGCCTAAATATTGGTCCATCAAAAACAAAGGTGTGAAATTCGCCATGTTCTCCACAAGAGTCAACATTTGATGGCAGGTCATTTAAAAAAGCTTTATCCAAGAGTCTGCCGCAGAAGGTTTCATCAAGATATTTGGCATTTACACAAACTGTTATTGCCTTAAACCCCAATGCAATGAATTCTAATAATAATTCTTTGGTATTTCTTTGCCAAAGAGGAAAAACACTCTGAATGCCTACTTTGTGTAATTGATCGTCACGATACTTTCGTAAATCTTCTAAAAAAATATCTCCAAAAACACAGTGAGAATACCCTTCATCTTTAAGCATTGAGATCTCCTTTTGCATTGCTTCGTTATAAGAAGACATAGAAACCTGTGCAGGGAATTTAATTTTTTGAAGGGGCAAACCTATACTTTTGGCCTGTTGATCCAAAAGTTCTTCTCGCAAACCATGCATAGAAACACGCTTATACTCCTGATTAACTGTAGTTAACAATTTAGATACATCATACTTATTTTGTTTAAGGATATAGTATAATGCGAGAGATGAATCTTTACCACTACTCCAATTGAAATATGTTCTGAGCATCAATTAAGTCGTTAAAAAGCTTTGAACAGCCAAAATATAACTTTGTAACCCAAATCCAAGAATCACACCTTTAGCATTCGGTGAAATATAGGATTGGTGCCTAAACTCTTCTCTTGAAAAGGTATTGGAGATATGTACTTCGATAACAGGGGTTGCTATTGCTTTTATAGCATCTCCAATACCGATAGAAGTATGTGTATAAGCTCCGGCGTTCAAGATCACCCCATCAAAATCATCATCTGCATCCTGAATCTTGGTAATTAATTCTCCTTCGATATTAGATTGAAAATATGCCAGCTCTGTTTCTTTAAATTGAAATTGAAGTTGTACAAAAAACTCTTCAAAAGTTTGATTTCCGTAGATACCTGGCTCTCTTTTTCCCAACATGTTTAGGTTAGGTCCATTTATAATGAGTATTTTCATATACTATTGTTCTATTTGTTGTACTTGTCGCCTTCTGTTATTTTTGGTTTTAAATAAGTAACCGATTGATGCCTGTACTACAGCATTAGTATTAGACGCATCAATGATATCAGTGTTAAAAATAGGGCTTAATCCCAAATTGTAATGCAATTGAAAAAACATACCACTTTCTACCTTATATCCTGCTCCAAAAATCCATCCAAAATCAAAACCGTTATACGTGTTAAAAAACTCATCAGAGTCATCATCAATTGAGTTTGCTTCATTTGCCAACGTTGCTAATCGTGGCCCGGTTTCAAAGCTAAAACGAGGAGTAAAATAGTACTTCGCAAGAATTGGAAGCGCTAAATAATTCAAGCTAATTTTATTCTCAATACCTTCTTCTTCGATAGTATAGCCCTGAGCAGAATACAGTACTTCGGCCTGTATATAAAAACGTTGGGATACAGGAAACTCTATAACAGCGCCAAGATGCATACGTAACCTTGCATCTGTATCTTCAATATCACCAGTGATATTGGCATAATTTGCTCCGAATTTAAACCCTGCACGGGTGTATAACGGATCTTCTTCTTGCGCTAATAACATAGTTGTACTTATTAAAAGTAAAACAACTACTATAAAATTTTTCTTGTTCATACCTAGATTTTTATGGGTATTCAAAAATAACTTTATTTTTTTAAAAAGTAGAAATAAAAAAAGCATCCTGATTTTCAGGATGCTTTACAATAGTTTATAATAATATTATCTTAGAACTTGTATCCTACAGAAATTTGAATTACATTATTTTTAATTTTAAAATCTTCACCTTCTCCCTCATCGTTTATATTAGATAATCCTAAATTATAACGAGCATCAAAGAAAAGCCCCATATCTAGTTGGTATCCAGCACCAAAATTAAGACCAAAATCAACTCCTTTTAATTCATCTTTTATATCGACTTCTTCCGACTCTGATTCTCCACCACCAGAAACTTCTAGTTCTGAATCAGCAGATAATAATAGACCGATTTGTGGACCAGCTTGTAAACTTAATCCTTGAGCAACATAATACTTTGCCATTAAAGGAATGTTCAAATAATTTAATTTTGTTGTTTCTTCTTCAGTAAAAGTAAAACCTCCAAAATCGAATGAATCTTCAGATTTAGCTCCTTGTGTAGAGAATAATAATTCAGGTGCAAAGGCAAATTTATCAGAAAGAGGAATTTCTACGACAGCACCAACATGGAATCCTGTTTTTCCATCAACATCTTCAATATCACCGCCTAAACTTGCAAAGTTCACCCCTGCTTTGGCTCCAAATCTAATGTTTTCTTCTTGTGCAGTAGCTACTAAACCAAAAGAAGCCAAGACTGCGAATACTAAAAGTTTTTTCATAATATGATTCAATTTTATTAATTCGTCGTCAAAACTAGTGTTTTTATCGATATTATTAAACTTTGAGATCATTTTTTAAGATTTCTTAACACGTTAAAATCATAAAACATTAAAAATGAAACATTTGTGGTATCTGATTTACCAGATTTATTAAATGTATCTGAAGATATTAACCCATCACCTAGCTGATAATAATCCTGGTTTTGGTACAAATTCTAGAAAAATAGTTAACTTTTATAAAAAGCCATCCCAACGATTTGGGGTGGCTTTCTTTTTATATCTTAGTGCTAATGAAATGGGAGCACGCTATACAAGATTACACACATTACCTAAAAATCGAAAGAGGACTTTCTGAAAACTCTATTATCAATTATACGCTTGATATACAACGATTACTCAAATTCATGCAGATTCAGGATATTAAAGACACACCCCTATCCATTGAAAAAGAAGTATTACAACAATTCATTTTTGAAACTGCAAAATTAGTAAATGCTAGATCGCAATCAAGGATTATTTCTGGCCTAAAAAGTTTTTTTAATTATTTGGTGTTCGAAGAGTATAGAGAGTCAAACCCAATGGATCTTATAGAATCCCCCAGAATAGGCAGAAAACTACCCGACACACTATCGGTAGATGAAATTGATCAAATCGTAGCTCACATTGACCTAAGTAAACCTGAAGGAGAACGTAATCGGGCCATTATCGAAACCTTATACGGTTGTGGGTTACGAGTGAGTGAACTTATTGAATTGAAATTATCGAATCTTTTTTTTGATGAGGGATACATAAGTGTTGTAGGAAAAGGTGATAAACAGCGATTTGTTCCCATCGGCGAAGCCACCCAAAAGTTTATTAACTTCTATAAAAATGAAATACGACATCATATCGATATCAAAAAAGGACATGAGGATACGCTATTTCTTAACCGAAGAGGAAAACAACTTACTAGGGCAATGATTTTTACTATTGTAAAACAATTAGTAGAAAAAGCTGGAATACGCAAAAAAATAAGCCCCCATACGTTTAGACATTCCTTTGCTACGCACCTATTAGAAAATGGAGCCGATTTAAGAGCAATTCAACTCATGCTCGGCCATGAGAGCATCACAACTACAGAAATATACATGCATCTCGATAGAAGTCATTTGAACGAAGTTATCCATAATTTTCACCCCAGACGCTAACATGCACGTAAATAATTTAAGAAACATACTAGCTACCTTTGTATTCTTAAGTTTTTCTACGATACATTCGCAAACATTAAACGTAGACGGAGGAATCCTGCTAAAAGCAGAGGTTACGCTTGGAAATCAAAATCAATGGCTAAAACTTGGCGTTTTGGGATTTGGGACACTCAATTACGGTGATTTGTCTTTAGAAACAGGAGTTTCTTTGGCTTCTTATCAATTTTTAAAACGACATACATTGAGAACAGCTGGCCTGGCCTATTCTTATGAGTTTTTTGCCATAGGCGGTATTGGAAAAAACAGTAATTTATTAGGTTCTTCCCTTTCAAATATGGATACATCAATCCTATTCAATCCAGATGGTAAAGGTGGGTTTAATGGTCTTGGTTTTGGATTTACCAAAGATATATTGCCAAAGGAATTAAAATCTTACGGGCTTAAAAGAGGTGCGCTCTTAATGCGATTTAGCAATGCAAATCATAGTATTCATTTGCAATTTCTTAATGATTTTAAAATTGGTTGGTTCCAAGGAGCTGGTACCGACTATGGAGTTACCGGCTCCTTAGATATCGGGGTTACCATAATACAAGATCCAGAAACGATGTATCAATTGGGGTTTGGAGTAGATCTCTTTACACCAAGGCCAGATTATAGCAGGTCTCCAAGAAATCAAATAAATTCTGATGATGGGCGAAAAAATGTATGGTATACTTTACCTCCATATAAAGAATTATTTTACGGAAATATATATGCCTACGGTACGTATCAGGAAGACTTTTATTCCATACATACAAAATTAGGGATCAACAGTCAAAAAGCAGGAGCATTTATCCAAAACACATTGCATGACGGCATAGGATTAAACCCTCGCTTTCCATGGCAGGTCGAAACTAAAGATAAGATTTATATTGAAGTTACCGGAAATGTGTTATCAAAAGACGTTACCAATGACTAAAAAAGTATTTTATATTTCACTTCTATTTGTAGCGCTATTGCACGCAAGTTGCAATACGTATCGCAACTTTTATAGTGTAACTTTCACTTCTATTCCAGAAAATAATAAGGCTAAGATTCACAGACTGGATTTGAGTCATCAGAACCTAGATTCGCTACCACAGTCAATTTCAACATTGAAAAACCTAAGGATGTTGAATATCAGTGGCAACCCAAATCTAAATATAACTAACGTATTTAAAAAAATAAGTCAATTAAAAGGTATTGAAATATTACATCTTGATAGTCTAGGGATAATAAATATACCAGAATCAATCAAACAGTTTTCGAACCTAAAGCAGCTATCCTTAGCATATAATCCAGCTTTAGAACTCAAACATTTTTTTAATCTTATTGATGAATTGCATATAGAGTTTTTGAACCTCAAAGGAAATGGTATTGAATCGCTTCCGGAAAACATCATGAATCTAAAGTCAATTAAGGATTTAAATCTATCATTTAACATCCTAAAAGGTGAAAGGAACTATGAACGCTTAGGCAAACTACCACACTTATACTCGCTATGGATTGATCATAATGAATTAGATGCATTACCAGTCACCATCGGTAATCTGAATCAAGTACGATTTTTATATGTAGACCACAATAAACTAGAAGCATTACCAGACGAAATGAGAGCTATGATAAGAGTCTGGGTGATACATGCAGGACATAATCAATTCAAAAAACTACCCGAAGTGTTTACAACTATGCACTCTTTGTTTATGGTACATATTAATAATAACAATATTAGTCGTATTCCTGATCTTTACAAAACGAAAAAATACCCGTTGGCCGGTTTAATTTTAGATAATAACCCTATTTCGGAAATAGCAACAGAAAGAATTAAAGCTGAAAAACTATTTAAAAACTTTTTTCTTCTTTCTTTTGAACAAGAATAAAGAAAAAAAAGATCCCAAAACTAGGGATCCTTTTAAAAATAGAGTATTATGTAATTACTCTCTTATCTTTCTACTGTTCCTGTGATAAAGAAATTATTTGCACTCATCGTATTCACTTCGCTGGCTGTAGCATTTTCAAAAGAAAATAATTCAATATAAAACGGTTCACTACTGTTATCACCTGTAGTTGGTTCTAATGTAATGAATCCCCTTTTTCCAACCAAATTAACTGGTACATCAACATTGATAAGATTTCCTGCGGCTTGACTTAAAAAATCCTCTCCAGGTATAGATGGTCCATTAGTTTGACCACTAAATATATCACTATTATCCATTTGACTTGCACTAGAAAATTTACCTAAAGAAATATTAACATCTGTACCATTTCTATCTCGAACTACAACCCAACCTTCGTATAACCATCCACTAGGTAAATCAGGTAGATTTAATCCGGGTGTGATATTAGTGCTGCCATTCAAACTCGTAGTGAACCATATTCCATTCGGATCACCATTTTGAGTAGTATTTGTAAAAGTACGGAGTACGAAACTACCATTGATCCCCGTAAAATCTGCAATATCATTTGATGAATTAATTGGTGCTGTATTGCTAGAGCCACTAAAAATTGCAGTGGCAACCCTTGTACTAGAAGGTGTATCTGCATTACCTGATGTCTCAATTGTGATAAAAAATTCACTGGCACCAGTTAAATTTTCTGCAAGTGCATTAAATGTTTTAGGGAAATTTGCATCTTGAAAAGTTCCTAACGAGACGTCACTCCCACTAACTCTTAACCAAGCTTGATATTGCGCAGAACCTTGCAAAGCCTCTAAATTTAAAACATTTATTGTTATTGGAGCTGTAGCTGGCCCATCATCATCACTAGAACATGAAATGGCTAAAAACCCTAAAATTAATGTCGATATCAATAAAATTTTTCTCATCATTATTTTGCTTTTTAATTTTATACTTCAAATGTAACTAGATTACAATAAAAATAACTCTCTATTACAGACAAAATTGTACAGAAAAACCACATTTTTTATATAATAAATTGATACTTAAGCTTTTTGTTTATTAGGGCTTGGCTGTTTAAACAGTTCTAAATACGCTTTCCCGATGTGAGAAATAAGATCACTTGCTACTAATCCCTCAAAACTAGTATGTTGTGCTGCAATATCACCAGCGCTCCCGTGCAAATACACACCAAAAATAGTTGCCTGCAATGGGTCATATCCTTGGGATAATAAACCCGTAATTATACCCGTTAGTACATCACCGCTTCCTGCTGTTGCCATCCCAGGATTTCCAGTAGTGTTGATATATATTTGATCGCCATATACGGTGATCGAATTGGCTCCTTTGATCACAACAATACAACGGTGTGTATTGGAAAATAATTTTGTTTTTTCAATCTTATCAAAATCATCTTTCCAAGAACCTATTAACCGTTCTAATTCTTTTGGATGAGGTGTTAGAATAGTATTCTCAAGCAAGTGCTCCATAAATTCGGGATGCTTTGCCAGGATGTTTATTCCATCTGCATCGATTACGAGTGAAGATGTATTTTCTTGCAAAAACTTTTCAAAAGCTTTTACTGTTTTTTCTGCGGTACCCAGACCAATTCCGATTCCTATGGCCATAGGTTTAAATTCGAGTTTTATTGCTGCTATTTCATTATCGCCATTTGTAATTACCATAGCCTCGGGCGCTGTAGTTTGTAATACATGATAACCACATTCGGGTATATAAGCCGTAACCAGACCTGCACCCGTTTTTAACGAAGCCTTGGTTGCCAAAACTACACTCCCGATTTTGCCATAACTCCCTCCTATCAAAACACAGTGTCCAAAAGTACCTTTGTGACTAAATTTATGTCGCGGACGATAAAAAGATAAGATTTCGTTTTTACTGATCAATTCTGCAACACCTTTATTATTCATTAAATAATCTCGATCCAGACCGATGTCTATAACTTCTAAGTCTTGAGTATATACTGCTGTTTGAGGTAAAAAGAAAACTAATTTTGGTAATTGAAATGTAATCGTTATCGTTGCAAAGATTACACCTTCAGGATGCTCTGGTATCTTATCAGCATATAACCCCGATGGCATATCAATGGATACAATGAAACTTCCAGAAGTATTGATATGCTTAATTAAAGAAATCACCCAAGGAACCAAAGGCCTGTTAAGCCCTATCCCAAAAATTGCATCAATCACGATGTCCTTAGATTGTACTTTGGGAAAATCTTCTTCAGATTTTATTTGAACCGGCCATTCTTTAGCAATTTCTTTAAGACGATCATAATTTGCCAAAAAATTCTTTGATCTTTTATCACTAAAGTTTACAATATATGTTTTTACACCATACCCATGTGCTATTAATAATCGTGAAATAACCAAACCATCGCCTCCATTATTACCAATACCACAAAACACATGAATACGAATTGGTGCTCCTTGTAATTTATTATGAATAAACTCAAAAACTTTTGTAGCAGCACGTTCCATTAGTGCTAAAGAAGTGATTTTTTGTGACTGCATAGTGGCTTCATCTGCCATTCGCATTTGCTGCGCAGAAAATATTTTCATGTGGCTGTTTATTATTTATATATTTTATGCAATTCATGTTTTAGGGCCCTTTGTTTCAACTAAAAAAACGAGTATCTTAAACAGAATTAGTAAATTGTTTCTATTTTATTCATTTTATTTGTTTTTTTGGGAATTATATAATGAAATATGGCATCCGTTATCGAATCAATAAAAGTTTAAGTATAGCGTTAAATTAATTTTCTTTAAAAGTAAAAAATTATACTTTTGAATTCAAAATTAAGGCAACTAATGTGTAGTACCGTTTTTATCTCGGCTATGATGATTACCCTAGGAATGATAACCATACCTGAGACTACTTCTATTATGCGTACTATTACAAACATTATTACCCTTAGGGGTTAATTTATTTACATATCGCCAGTAGACAAGTACGTAACTTACGTAAAATAGAAAAATTACAAAAACTAAGCTTTTCAATTAATTTCAAATAAAAAATCATGAACGTTCTAAAATTTGGAGGTTCTTCTGTTGCCAATTCGGTAACTATAGAAAGTGTTATTAACATCATCAAAAATCAATCTCAAGAACAACCGCTATATGTAGTTGTTTCTGCGATGGGAGGAGTTACTGATCTCTTGCTACAAGCAGGTCGGGAAGCTTCTGAAAATAATAAAAACTACAAAAAAACACTTGCTGAAATAGAAAAGAGACATCTTGAAGCAGTAAAAAACCTTATTCCTGTTGTAGCCCAAAGTGCTGTTATCAGTAAAGTGAAGTCAGAATTAAATGCACTAGAATCTTTATGTGAAGGAGTTTTTCTGCTAAGTGAGCTATCCCAAAAAACAGAAGCAATGATCACGAGTTTTGGTGAAATGTTATCATCTTACATCATTACTGAAGCTGCCAAAGTAAAGGGATTAGATATGGTACTAAAAGATTCCAGAGATCTAATTGTAAAGACTATACATTCGAAAGCAACTATTGACTATAAAGAAACTAATCGAAGAATCAAGGAGTTTTCTGCTAATAATCAGCATGCAATTAGTTTATTCCCAGGTTATGTGGCAAGAACACAAGATGGGGAACCCTCTACATTAGGAAGAGGAGGTTCGGATTTTACTGCTGCTATTCTGGCAGCTGCACTTGATGCTAGCGAATTACAAATTTGGACCGATGTAAGTGGTATGTATACCGCAAATCCCAAATTGGTAAAGGAAGCGAAACCTGTGGGGCATATTTCATATCAAGAAGCGATGGAACTGTCTCATTTTGGAGCCAAAGTTATATACCCCCCCACGATCCATCCAGTTCTTGAAAAAGATATTCCGATCGTAATCAAAAATACGTTTGTACCAGAAGATCAGGGGACTCTAATCACCAGAAAAGTAGATCATATACAAAATGCAGTTACTGGTATTACTCACATAGATAGCATTGCAATTCTATCGCTTGAAGGAAGTGGGATGGTTGGAATTCCAGGATTCTCGAAACGTCTGTTCGAAGCTTTATTCTTAGAAAATATTAATGTTATACTGATAACTCAAGCCTCTTCTGAGCATTCTATCTGCTTAGCGGTAGACGTTTCAGATGCCGAAAAAGCAAAGACTATTCTGGATGCGACTTTTGAGTTTGAAATCTCTAAACACAAAATAGATCCTGTAAAGATCGAAAACGACGTAGCTATAATTGCATTAGTAGGAGATAACATGTATCATCACCAGGGACTTAGTGGTAAGATGTTTAGTACCCTGGGTAAAAACAATGTGAATATAAGGGCAATAGCGCAGGGAGCATCAGAAAAGAATATCTCTGTGGTTATTGAAAAAAAAGATATCAAAAAAGCACTCAATACCCTACATGAACAATTTTTTGAAGTAAAAACAATACAATTAAACTTATTTGTCACAGGAGTTGGAAATGTTGGAAGTAAATTAATCCAACAGCTAGAACAACAAAAGAAGTACTTAAAAGATAAATTACGACTAAAAATTAGAGTAGTAGGCTTATCCAATTCTAGAAAAATGATTTTTGATGAAAACGGTATCAATCTCAATTCATGGGAAGAAACACTTTCTGCAGGCAGAACAGCCAATGCACACGAGTTCTTTACTACAGCAAAAGAGATGAATCTTCGTAATTCTATCTTTGTAGACAATACTGCAAATCCTGATATTGCTAGAGTTTATAAATACTATTTAGCCGAAAGTATGGCCGTAGTTACCTGTAATAAAATTGCTTGTGCAGACGAATATACAAACTACGAAGAATTACAAGATTTGTCCCGAAAATATAGTGCATCATTTTTGTACGAAACCAATGTAGGTGCCGGGTTGCCTATCATTGACACCCTAAACAACCTAATAGCATCGGGGGATACTATTCACAAAATCCAAGCGGTATTATCTGGTAGTCTTAATTTTGTGTTTAATAATTACAAAGATGGAGTTACGTTTCATGAGATTGTAAAACAGGCACAGCAAGAAGGATATACAGAACCAGATCCAAAAATAGACTTAAGCGGGATAGATGTAGCTCGCAAGATTCTTATACTTGCTCGCGAAAGCGGAAAAATTATGGAGCTTGAAGACATCGAAAAGGAAGCATTTTTGCCTCAAGAAAGCTTAGCAACAAAAAGCGTTGAAGAATTCTTTGCTTCATTACAAAATAATGAAAATCATTTTGAAGAAATTCTTGATGAAGCAAACAAAAAAAAGTGTCGCCTAAAATATGTTGCACAGTATGAAAATGAAAAAGCAAAAGTAGGGTTACAACATATTCCTGCTGATCACCCTTTTTATAATCTTGAAGGAAGTGACAATATTGTGCTTTTCTATACCGACCGATATCCAAAACACCCATTAATTGTAAAAGGTGCTGGTGCTGGTGCAGATGTTACTGCTTCTGGTATTTTTGCCGATATAATACGAATAGGTAAAAAATAATATATCCATGAAAAGTATTAAAATATTTGCTCCTGCTACTGTAGCTAATCTTTCTTGCGGATTTGATGTATTAGGATGTTGCCTCGATACTATTGGTGATGAAATGGTGATTTCTCTTACTCCTGAATCTGGGGTGAAAATCACTAAAATTGATGGGGCAAATCTTCCTATGGAAACGCACAAAAATGTAGCAGGTGTTGCCGTAGAAGCTTTACTCAATACCTATGGAAAAAATATTGGAGTAGAAATTGAAATCTATAAGAAAATTAAAGCAGGTAGTGGAATCGGAAGCAGTGCAGCTAGTAGTGCTGGTGCAGTTTGGGCAGTGAATTATCTTTTGGACACTCCATACACTCCTGAAGAATTAGTGAAATTTGCCATGGAAGGTGAAAAACTAGCTAGTGGTAATGCACACGCAGATAATGTAGCTCCTGCCCTTTTGGGTGGTTTTACTTTGGTACGTAGTTACAGTCCTTTGGATGTAATTAAACTTAATACTCCAAAAGATTTGCTGATGACAGTTATTCACCCTCAAATCGAAGTAAAAACTTCAGATTCGAGGTCAGTTATAAAACATAATGTATCATTAAAACAAGCTATTCAACAGTGGGGTAACCTGGGTGGTCTGGTGGCTGGATTATTCACAGAAGATTATAACCTTATTGGTCGCAGCCTTGAAGATGTTATTATTGAGCCTATGCGATCAATTTTGATCCCCGAATTTAATACCGTAAAACAAGCAGCTATAGCAAAAGGAGCTTTGGGATGCGGGATATCTGGATCTGGTCCTTCTATTTTTGCATTAAGCAAAGGTATTGATACTGCTAATAATGTCGCAGAAGCTATACGAGAAGTATATCATAAAACCGGTCTCGATTTTGATATTCACGTTTCAAAAATTAATAGCCAAGGCGTAAAAGTAATTGAGTGATATGAAGGAAATCAAAAAAATAGCTACCGGAGCTCCTTGGGAAGATATTGTTGGATATTCTAGGGCTGTAAAGGTTGGGGACACTATCGAAATCTCTGGTACCACTGCAACTGGAACTAATGAATATGAACAAACCGTAGCGATTATCAAAACTGTAGAAAAAGTGCTTCAAGAATTGGGAGCAAATCTTACTAATGTAACACGAACAAGAATATACTGTACCGATATTAATAATTGGGAAAAAATAGGTAAAGCCCATCATGAGTTTTTTGGCAACATAAAACCTACAGCCTCTATGGTAGAAGTATCAAAGTTTATATCCCCAGAAATCTTAGTAGAAATTGAGTTCTCTGCAATCGTTTAATACAAATTTGGAATCATAAGACAATGCAATATTATAGTTTAAACCATAACGCCCCCAAAGTTTCTTTCTCTGAAGCTGTTATAAAAGGAATAGCCCCTGATCGAGGATTATATTTTCCTGAGCATATCACTAGGTTGCCTCAATCATTCTTTGAGCAAATCGAAGACCTCGATAACGTAGAGATTGCTTATCAGGCAATTCAACAATTTGTAGGAGATGAGATACCCGAACCCGAATTGAGAGCTATTCTAGCAGATGTACTTAATTTTGAGTTTCCTGTGATAGAAATTGAAGATAATATAGGTGCACTCGAGCTATTTCATGGTCCAACTATGGCTTTTAAAGATGTAGGCGCACGCTTTATGGCACGTTGTCTCGGTTATTTTAATAAAGATAACGATGACCATGTTACCGTTTTGGTGGCTACATCAGGAGATACTGGTGGTGCTGTTGCCAATGGATTTCTTGGGGTTAAAGGGGTAGATGTAGTAATTTTATATCCTACTGGAAAAGTAAGTAACATACAAGAAAAACAACTTACAACTCTTGGTCAAAATATTACTGCATTAGAAGTTGATGGGGTATTTGATGATTGCCAGGATATGGTAAAAACCGCATTCTTAGACAAAGACATAACGAAAAATAAACAATTAACATCTGCTAATTCTATCAATGTAGCGAGATGGCTTCCGCAGCTGTTTTATTTCCTGTTTGCTTACAAGCAAGTCAAAAACAAAGGAAAAGATATAATCTTTTCTGTACCTAGTGGAAATTTTGGAAACATCTGTGCAGGAATTGTAGCGCATCAATTGGGTATGCCAATCAAACAGTTTGTAGCATCAACAAATGTTAACGATACTGTAGTTCGATATTTAGAAACTTCTAAATATGATCCAAAACCATCAAAAGCAACAATTTCTAATGCGATGGATGTTGGTGATCCTAGTAACTTTATTAGGATTCAAAAACTATTTAATAATAATTTTGAGGTGCTAAAAAATACTTTTTCGGCATATAGTTTTAATGATCAAAAAACCAGAGAAGCGATGCAAAAAGTATATAAAAAAGCTAATTATGTAACCGACCCACATGGTGCTGTTGGCTATTTAGGTTTGATGAAACACGGTATTAATGAGAATGAGTATGGGATATTTTTGGAAACTGCACATCCGGTAAAATTCCTAGACGTTGTTGAAGATACATTGGATACTACCGTCGAAATACCACCACAAATTAAAAAAGTAATAGGTAAGGAAAAGAAAAGCGTTCCGATAAAAAGCTATAAAGAAGTAAAGGAGTTCTTATTACAATAAGAACTCCTTTGTTTTATATTTTTTTCTGTTAAGAGTTAAATACTATTCACTAGTAGCCATAGCTTTCATTACACTATATACAATACTTGTTGTAGATGCCAAATACTTAAAATTTACGGTAGTATACTTATCAGAGCTTTGTTTAACAAAAGGTGAATTATCTGCGTTTTTAAGTTCTGCAGTTAGCGTCACAGTATCATAACCAAAATTAGAAAAGAATCTACTCTCTGGTGTAGCTACAGTTCGCTTATATATGGGCACGGGCGACTCAAGACGATATAAAGATTCTAAACTTAAATTTGATGCTAATAATTCTACAGCTCTGTCTTCATCATTATCCCAACCCATATAATCAGATCTATGCATCGAGTGAACATTGTATCCATCTGTTTGTAGCATTTTGGTAAACATTCTAGTACCGATCATATTGCTTTTCCAGTGATCAAAAAATACCACCATAAAGTTTTTATTACGAACTTCTAACTCAGCCAGCTTCTTAGCTGTATAAAAAGCGATTGACACTCCCGTTGCATTGTGTATAGCACCCGGACTGTCCTCTACTGTATCATAATGTGCACATATAATTACGTATTCATCACTACCGTTTGTAGCAGGAATCTTAGCATAAATATTTGTGCCATTATATTGATTTCCTTTTTTATCTTTTACATTGTAAGCATTCTTTTCAGGTTTAAGACCTATTTCTTTTAAAGAATTAGATAAAAAATCAGCTGTTAGTTTTCTTTCAGAGGCACTTGCTCTGCTCGTTAATTTTTTCTTTCCTTTGATAGGTTCGTGACCTGTTAGCTTACCAACAATATCACGCTGGACATTAATGATTTCTGCTTCAATTCGTTCTGCTTCAGTTTGAGCTGGGACTATCTGAATTGCAAAAACGAACACTAGTAAAAAGACGTTATAATATTTCATTTTGTAGGTATTGTATTCCAATTTAATTTAACACAAATTTAGGTAAATAAAATAATAATCCAATTAATTACTTATATTCCTAAAATAACATTTGTAAAATGAATTTACCAAAAATCGTGCCTCTTTTTTTAGTTGTGCTGTTATTTGTACAATGTAATGAAAATAATTCTTCAAAGAATTTATTACTGTCCAAAGAAGGTTGGAGATTAGAGATTATTGAATTTCCGTTAGAATTTGCGCCATCATTACTATATTTTGGCGCAGAATATATTCGTTTTGCTCCTGGATGGGGTAATGAAAATACAGACGAGTACTTTTCATATGTTTTTTTATGGAAAATAGATCAAGATCCAAAATTATCCTCAAAAAAATTAGAAGCTGAATTAGAAACCTATTTTAATGGCCTGATGAATAGCGTTTCTGAAAAAAAACTAAAACCGGCAAAGGCATTTTTTGAAAAAATAAACGATTCGCTATATGCAGGAAAAATATTGACGTATGATGCATTTACAGCCAAAAAGGAATTGGCACTCAATATCATTGTAGACTATAGGTTTTGTAATGCTCTACGTAAACATTTAGTAGTATTCAATATTTCTCCACAACCTATGGAGCATTCTATCTGGAAGAAAATGAAAAAGGTTACAATTAATGCCAAATGTGATTGACGAGCTTACATTTACTGATTGTACTGTTTTTCCCTTGGCAATGACTGCTATTTCTGTAGTAAATTATTTTCTGTAATAGCCCATTTTAAGCATAATTATTAGCTAAGCAATAGATCTCAGCTATAACAATAGATATTTTAAAGCGTAATGTATTCATTATTTAAAAAATTAATTACACCATCTTTATAGTGCTATTCTTCATCAGTACCATACCCAAAATCCTTACCTTTTTGAACCCTAGGAACCCCTTTGGACATCCACTCTGGAGCTGGTTTATTTTTTAGATAATGATCAAAAAACTGCATCATACGTATAGAGAGGTCTTGTTTGTTTTTTACTTTTTTGAGATTATGTTCTTCTCCATTATAGACTAGTAACCAAACTGGTTTTTGTAGTCTACGCATGCCCATAAACATTTCTATTCCTTGATAATAGGGTACGGCACCATCTTTATCATTATGCATTATTAATAAAGGGGTTTCTATTTCTGGAATGCTAAATAAGGGAGAGTTTTCTATATACAAATCAAATCCTTCCCATAAGTTTTTACCTATTCGACTTTGTGTTTTTTCATATTGAAAAGCTCTACTTAATCCTGATTTCCAACGGATACCTCCATATGCCGATGTCATATTACTTACAGGAGCACCTGCCATTGCTGCCTTAAATTTGTTGGTCTTAGTAACGAGATATGCTACTTGATAACCTCCCCAACTTTGTCCTTGTATTGCAATATTATCATGATCTACATATCCCCTTTTTTCTAGAGCTTCTACGCCAGAGACAATACAATTATAAGCACTAGGTCCTGGTTTTCCCTGGTCATATACAATATCAGGAACAAACATAATATAACCATTACTTACTAAATACGTAGGATTTACAATAGAGGCACTTGGTTGTGGAGCATAATAATTTCTATAGCTATCTGATCTTTTTTCATAAAAATATGTAATCAGGGGATATTTTTTTGAAGGATCAAAATTCTCTGGTTTATAGATGATTCCATCTAATTTCTTTCCATCGAATGCTGTCCATGAAAAAAGTTCAGCACTACCCCATTTAAATTGCTTTTGATGAGGATTAACATTAGTAATCCTTGAGGAGTTTGTAAACCCATCTTTAGTCATGTATATATCAGGAAATGTATTAAAATTTTGTTTTTTATATACGAAAACATCAGCATTTTTTGATTTCTTGTAGGAAGTAAATAAAAACGTTTCTGGTTTTAGCTTTTCTATTAGTTTGCCTTTTTTAAGCGTATATAATCCTGAAGCTTTTATTGTTTTATCAAAACCCGTAATTAATAATTCTCCTTTACTATAGGAAGCATTATTTACATTTTCGAGGTCTAATCGTTGCGTTCTATATTCAATAGTATTTTTTCTTCCATTTTTAGTAATATTTTGTGGTTTCTCTTTGCCATTAAGTGAAACTTTCCATACATCAAACTTATCATAAACTAACGCGTTACCCTGTGCATCAAAGCCGCCAAAACCATATGGATTTGGTAGCATTGGTCTATCATTTTCTTCATCATAAAGAGCTTCTTGTATATGTAGAGTAAGATTTTTTTTCACTAAGGTTTCAAGATGGATAGAAAACCAATGTTGTACATTCATATCAAAGTATAAAGCATACTTACCATCTGAGGATAAAATTGGTTGCATAGCAACACGCTCTAATCCAAGACGTTTTTTACCAGTATTAGTATTGATAATATAAAAATCCTTGGTCCAAGGAAGATCCCATGATCGTTTAATATCATATGGGCATCCTGTAGCACCAAGAATAAATTGTTGTTCTTTATTTTTATCAAAAATAATATCTTCAATATTTTCATCTTGCAAATGAATATATGTTCCCTTATTCATATCATAATATGAAACAAATGCCTTTTTACTTAGCTCTTTATACTTTGATTTTTGCTCGGGCTGTATCATCTTATCTTTCCAGCTCCAAACATCAACCTGAGGGATTTCTTCATCCAAAAGCATCGTATCTTTTTTGTATTCTACTTTTGGTTTTGAATAAAAATAAAGTCTATTGCCATTTTTGGAAAATAAAGGAGGCTGGTCACCACTTAGCACCCAATTATTCATCAAATTTTTACCATAAGAATTTACAAGATTTTCTAATATGCTATCGTGATAATAATATAATTCATACTGTAAAGAATCTATTGATGTAGAATCTTTTGCAGATACATACGCCAATTTATTTCCTTCTTCATTTACTGATAAGTTTTTATACAAATATTTACTCGTATCTATTGTTTTTCTTGTTCCAGAAACTAAGTCATAGTGATATACTCCTATATCTCGATGTTTCTCTTTATTATCTTTCTCTTTATCTTTTTGTTTTTCTTTACTGGTGGTTATGTAATAAAGGTTTTTGCCTTTTTCTGAAATAATAAAATTTTTGATCTGATGTATTGTATCTTTCTTCTTGGTTTTTAAATGATAAACCAAGGCATATTCTTGCTTAAATATACTTGGTAAATCCTTTGTATTCCTAGTGGTATCCTTTTTTTCTTTAGTTCTATTCTTGAATTTTTCTATTACAACCCAACCTTCATATTCCTTTGGCAGTGTATATCTTTTTACATTGTGGATAGTGTCTAAAATTATTTTGTTTTTTACATCGTATATATATAATGCATCTTTAGTTTGATTAGCTTTCTTAATCTTTTTCTTTTTTTCTTTTCGCGTTAATTCATAAAGAGGACGTTTTTTGAAAATTACATAATTCTCATTGAAGGATATAGAAGTATCATATCCATTATGAAACGTGTTTTTTTGTTTGGTCTGCGTGTTATAAATTTCGACATATCCATCGCCTCGCTTTGTTGATGTTTCTATAGTAGAAACAATAAGTTTGCCGTAGTTAGAAATTTTGACATCGCTAACTTTTTTCCATAAATCATAGTCGTTATGAGTAATTGCTTTTTTTTGAGACAAGGCTGCTGTTAAGGTAAAAACAAAAACAAAAGTGATTATCTTCTTGATCATCATACAAAATTTGATTAGGATAAGGATTTTAACTAAAAACTGATATAAGATTTCTTATGCTGAGGATTCTAGTATTTCGTACTAAAATAAAACATCTAAACTACATAAGGAAAGAAGTAAAGTTATTAATAACAAAATAAAGTTTGAATAATAAATCTTTGATAAGTAATGCTTGTGCCTTCAAATTCACATTTAGTAACTTAATTTTTCGGCTTAAAACCACTACTCTGGATGAATCTAATGATTAAACCCGTTCTATGCATTAGAAAATCTATTACAGCTTGTAATCGCCGCAAAACCTATCGCTACACTACATTTTCAAATTTTACCATAACGGCGCTATGCTAAAATTCGTAAAATGTCAGGTTTTATTGCGCTTACAACCTTCATAACGAAGTTCTAATGCATAAAACGGGTTAAATAAATGAATCCGACAAATATTAGCATCTATCGGATTCATTAGTATTAATAGGCTACTAACTCAAATATTATTATTTATTGGATACCTTTTATTGAAACAGAATCAAGTATAATGGTTTCTAATCTAAAACTGTTAGCCATGGTGATGATTAGCCTTCCTTTTGCTAACCTATCATCAGGAATTGGGATTCTCAACGTATTCCATTCTCCATCTATTTCCTCAATATCATCACTAAAAAGTGAAAGAATAGGTTCTCCTCTACCATCTTCAGTTTCAAAAAAGATAGCAATACCATCTGTAGACTCCCAAGTTGTTGCATTAAAAAAAACTTTGACATCCAGAACTGCATTCGTAACTTCTGGATTAAGAGTTGTGATTTCGTCAAATGTTAGCGTTAACGTACCATCCAAATCAGAAGTAATATAGGCTTGTTCTCCATCAATAAAAGTGGTTATAAATTCGTCTGGGTTGGCAGCAGCAACAGTATTATTATATACACCCATTCTTTCTTGTTCAACACTGCTTACATCACCAGCTGTAAATGATGTTGTAAAACCAAGTTCATTCATCGCATTAGACAAACTAACATAAGGAGCATCTGAAACAGGGTCACTATCTTGTATATTTGGTAATGGATCTACAGAAGTTGCGGGTCTGGGATACGTCGTAAGTACATCAAAAGTCGGCACTTCTTCAAAACTAGTGTATCCAAATTCAAATAGATCATCTTCACCTATGGTAAGTGTAATACTTTTATGTTCTAAATTATCAGGCTCTCCTAATATGAGCCCTTCAATCGGCTGGAGACTAAATATAAGCTGTCTTGATCCGATGGAAAGTTCATCATTAATTAAAGACTCTAAAAGTGTAACGTTAATCGATGATTCTCCAGCGGGTAATATAAAGCTTCCTGATTCTGTAGGCAGGATGAAATCAACTCCTTCTTGTGCAGCATCTTCATCAGGAAAAGTAATTGTATAATTAACTGTCAGATCTTGAGAAAGAAGCTCACCAGAATATATAAAAGTAGTTGAAATCTTACCAGAATCAGATTCTATAACATTTATTTCGTCAGTCTCAAAAGTAATGTAATCAAATTGTTCTGTAGGTAAAATCACATCGTTTTCTGTATCACAACTTAAAATACATATTATACTAATAAGATGTATGAGATATATACGTTTAATATTTTTCATTTTTATTATTTTTTAGTATCCTGGATTTTGTTGATCAGCAATATTAGGATTTACATTAATCTCATCGATTGGGATTGGTAATATTGTTCTTTGCCTATCTTCTTTGTCTGTTCCAACAACAATAATTGGCTCGTCATCTTGTCTGAATTTTGTAAAAGTCTTATCATATCGAGTTAGATCAAAGAGTCTAAACCCTTCAAAAGCTAACTCTTTTCTTCTTTCTAATATAATTTTATCAAGCAATGCTTGTCCAGTTTCTGTAGTGACAGGAAGCATATCTGGCAGAGTAGGAACCTCTAAGGCACGCTGGATAATGATATCCAATGTTTGTTGTGCTTGGACAACCTCATTAAGTTGGGCATGTGCTTCTGCCTTGATCAAATATATTTCTGATAGTCGTAACACTTGTATATTATCGTCCTGAGTACCTTTTGGAAATTTTTTAACCATATTTACTCCACTTTCTCTCGGATATAAGTCCCTCCTAATGTCTGTATCATCTAATGTATCTTTAAAATCATCTGTTGCAAATGCATCTTTAAAATTTAGATAAAAATGACCGATTGAATTAGCTCCAGAATTATCAGCTAAGTTATTAGCTACAGTAAATAACGTCTCTTTATTAGAATCCAATCCCCAACTAGCTATATACTCATCTCTAGATAGTAATTCATTTCCACTATTTTCGATTACGTCATTAGCAAAATCTCTGGCTCTTTCCCAATTTTGCATGTGTAAATATACTCTAGCCAATAATCCTTTTGTTGCATGTATATCTAATCTGGCAGGATCAGAAGTTTCTCTCATCAAACCTATGGCATTTTCTAAATCATTTACAATTTGTTCATAAACTTTTGCTGTTGTACTACGCGAAGGCTCTTGAAGAGTTGCTCCATCTCCCAATAATTCAAATTCTGGAATGGGAACACCTAAATGCGATGCATCTGTCGTGAAATTATACGGTTGTGCAAATAACAGTTGAAAATTATGAAACGCTAATGCTCTTAAAGTATAAACTTCACCAATATACTGGCTTGCATCTTCTTGTTCTGACTCTGGAAACGATAAATCATTAGCCTTTTCGATTACGATAGAAGTTGTAGCAATTAGTCGCGACATATTATTGTACAATTCTTTTGTTCTTACATTATTAGAGTTAATAATATAATTATCAAAATCGAGAAACCTACCTGTATTATCAAATGCATCTATGAAAGAATTATCAGAGAGAATTTCGGGTACTAGCACAAAATTTCGATTATAGTGGCCAATATTGGCTAAAAGACTATAAGCTCCATTTGTAGCTAAGTTTAAGGTATTTAAGTCAACAATCGCTTCTTCCACTTCTACTGAGTTTGAGAGTCTTTGTTCCAATGTATCCTCACAGGATAATATTGAGAATCCTGTGATAATTAATATTATATATATATATGTTTTCATAGTATTTTTTTTTTAAAATGTAATATCCATACCTAAAAATAAAGTTCTTGTTATAGGAATTTCCTGATCTAATCGTCCGTTTGAACCAGTTTCTGGATCTCTTTCTAGCCTATCATCCTTTATAAATGTATATAAATTGTTCCCTTTAATATAAATTCTGGCATTAGAAAGTCCAATTTTACTAATAGCATCAATAGGTAAATCATAACCTAATGATATTTCTCGTAATCTTATATAGCTTCCATCATAAACAAATCTGCTGGATCTAAAAGAGGATGCTCCCGTTTGTGTATTACCATACACAAAAGCAGGAACATCTGTGACGTCTCCTGGCTGTTGCCATCTCCTGTTATAAGTACCTCTACTCACATTTCCAGAATTAGATAATCTACGTGAGCCATCACTGTTCGTAAATCGATTCCAAGTATCATATACCAAACCTCCCCATGCTGTATATAATTGAAAATCTAGTGTGATTCCTTTATACGAAAATGAGTTTCTAAAGCCTGCATAAAAATCCGGAGTCGCTTTACCGATAATTACATCATCAGCTTTTTCATAATCAGCAGTAACTTCAGTTCTTGTGTCATCAGTATACCACAATGCATTTCCATTGGCCGGATCTACACCCGCATATCTAGGTAAATAAAATGTTTCAAAATCTTCTCCTATTGCTGTTATTCTAGTACCATCAATTATGGGCTCACCACTATCGGTTAGTTTTGTTATTTCATTTTGGTTTCTTGTAAAATTGAAGTTTGTAGTCCAAGTAAACCCTTGGGTATTAGAAACAATATTTCTAGTCGTAATGTCTAATTCGATCCCAGTATTTTTCATAGATCCAATATTAAAAGCTATATCACTTGAGTCATCTATATTACTTGCACTTTCACCACCATCACCATTGGCAGCAGAAATCGGTAATTCTCTTAGAAGATCAATTGTTTCTCTAGTATACCAATCAAGGCTACCTTGAATTCTATTGTTAAAAAAAGAATAGTCTACACCAACATTTAAGGTTTCATTTGTTTCCCAAACGATATCAGGATTTCCTACAGAAGTAAAAAGTAAGCCAGGGTTTCCATTGTAATCATTCACTGAAAATAAATTAAATATTCCTGTTTCTGGATCATTACCATTGACTCCAAAGCTTGCTCTAAATTTAAAATCATTTATGAAATCAACACTTTCCATAAATGATTCGTTAGCAATATTCCAACCAATACCGGCAGACCAAAATATTGCATAACGATTATTTTCTCCAAAATTAGAAGAGCCATCACGTCGTATAGAACCACTAACCAAATAACGATCATCATAGACATATTCTGTATTAAAAAATACAGAATTAAGACCTTCTTGGTCTTTCTCTGTAGATGCAATTGTTGGAGTACTACCATTTCTAAGGTCTTCAAAACCATTAGGAATATTAACTACTTCTAATTCTGTTTCTTTATCTCTTGTCTTTTGTAATTCGTATCCTCCAAAGGCAGTTATACTACTATTATTCCAATTATGATAATAGCGAAGTAAATTTCTAAATAGCCATGAAAACAAAAAATTAGAATCTTGACTTCCTTCACCTTGATTAGCTAAACCACTACCATAGCCTGATGGAAATCGTCTAAACTCATCTTGAAAGGTTTGGTTCATATTAATCAAAGATTCATAAGTAAGGTTATTAGTTATTTTATAAGCAAGTCCTGCTCCCGCCAATATTTGATGATCTATATCTTTTCTGATTTCTTGTTCGGCTTGTGCTACGGGATTATGTGTATTATTAAAATCAAAATTGAAGGTTCCATCTTCATTAGTTGGCGATATATCTGGTCTAATTCTATAAATAGCCCTTACAGGATTAGCAAATGCGCCACCATCTGGACGAACCTTGGAAATTGATTTATTGTACGCGATATTTGCATCTACCTTTAATTTTTCTGAAAATTGATGTTCAATTTTTAATCGTGTATTCATTCTCTCAAATTGAGAACCAAGAATTATACCTTCCTGATTAAAATATCCACCTGATATATAAAATTTAGTTTTATCTGACCCACCACTAATAGAAAGGTTATGCTGTTGGTATAATCCATCTCTGGTGAGTAAATCATACCAATTTGTATTTACATTTGGATCAAAATCATTATCTACTAAAAAAGCTAGCGCATCAGCACTATTATCACGTATTCCTGCATTTTGTACGCCTTCGACTAATAATTCTTGTAGTTCTGAAGTGTTTAATGGTTCGAACCTTTCTGCTACCGCTGCTGATGATATTCCGGATTGTACACTATATGAGACTTTTGTCTCTCCAGATTTTCCTGACTTTGTTTTAATAACGATAACACCATTGGCACCTCTAACTCCATATATTGATGTTGCAGCTGCATCCTTAAGTACAGACATAGCTTCTATATCATTTGGATTTAGCGAAGCAATAACACTAGCATCTTTGGTCTGAAAACCATCTATTACATATAACGGAACTGCAGAATCAAAAGAACCAACACCTCTGATTCTAACGTTTGGTGTTGCTCCCGGTTGACCACTAATTGCTGTAACCTGTACTCCAGCTACATTACCCTGAATACTTTCCTGAACAGCTGCTCTGGGTACAGATGTAATTGCCTTTATATTTAGGTTTGATGTGGATCCTGTTATTCTAGATTTTTTTTGAACTCCATATCCAGTAACAACTACTTCATCCAATGAACTTATATTTTCTTTCATGACTATATTAAGAATATTACTATCTATAATCACTTCCTTAGTCTCAAATCCAAGATAGGAAAACACTAATATCTCTCCTTGATTAGCCTCTATAGTATATTCCCCATCAAAATTAGTTTGAGTCCCGGTATTGGTTCCTTTAATAATGACATTTACACCTGGCAATGGCAAATTATCTTCTCCCAAAACTGTACCCGTGATTGTATTCTGTTGTACTAAAGACTGCTTTGTTAGAACACCTGTGTTTTTGATGTGCTGCACATATCCCTTATCTATTGAATGGATCAGCTTTTTAAACGATTGACCTAATACATTTCCATTTTTAGGAAACAAAACAATTTGATTTTTATAAATTTTAAAATCTATTTTAGTATCACTAAATAACTCAACAAGCACTGCTCTTATCTTTTCGTTATCAGCTTTTAGAGATACCTTTTTAGTTATATCGATCAAGCTGTTGTTATAAAAGAAATGATACTCACTTTGCTGTTCAATTTTATCAATTGCCAATTGTAGTGTAACTTCATCCAATGAAATAGAAATGTTTTGAGAATAGGTGTTGAATGAAAATAGTTTTGAAAGGGTGATACAAATGAGTAACGAATAAATTTTCATAAATCGTATAAGATGTTTTCTAGTAAAGAAAACACCAAGTGGGTTTTTTTTCATAATTTTGTGTGATTTTTAATTATTCTTGTTCTGAGTCTAATTAATTTATTCCAAGAAGAGGATGCTGGAACCATCCTCTTCACTATTTAACTATATATTCTTATTCTGAATTCAACATAATTTTGTTATTTATATATTTATAATTTATTGACGACGACAATTTTAGGAACTTTAAAACCTCTTCTATGGTTAGGTTATCGAATTCTCCTGTAAACTTGTACTCTAAAAGAGCATCAGACTTTATCACAAAATCTACATTGTATTTTCTATTTAAATCAGAAACAACCTGTTTTAAGGGAGTTTTGTCAAATACTAATTTTCCCTGTCTCCATGCAATTACATTTTTAGAATCTACACGATCTACTTCTAGATTTCTTTTGCCTTTATCAAAAGTGGCTCTTTGCGACGGTTCTAGAATTATGGGGTGTTTGCTTCGTTCCTCGATTACTTCTACTTTTCCAGAAACCAATGTGGTTTCGACTTGCTCATCTTTAGGATATGATTTTACATTAAATGATGTACCTAACACTTTAACTTTAAGATGATTTGTATGCACAACAAAAGGTCTAAGGGTATCTCTTTTAATATCAAAAAAAGCTTCACCTACTAATGTCACTTCTCTAATAGTGTCTAGAAATTTTTTAGGATATATTAAGTTACTTTTCGCATTAAGCGTAATTATAGAGCCGTCTGGCAATACAACTTTCTTATTGTCACCTCTCTTAGTAATAACACTGTGCGTATCGAATTTAAAAAACGATTTTGTGTCTGCAATTAGATTATTATTGGGAAAGAATGTAAGTCCTTGCCAAATAAGCAGAGGAAGCAAAATCACAGCTGCGACAGTTTTGTAATATCGTCTTTTTCTTTTAGTTATTTTTTCAGAAAAATGATGATATGATCTATCAGTATCCTGAGTGTCTAACGCATCCAAAGTAGAAGCCACATAGTTAGCTTTTACTATGTGATACCGTTTTTGATTAGCTTTATCTCTCCTTATCCAATCAATAACAGATTTTTTTTCATCTGTATTGGCTTTACCCTTAATATACTTAATGAGGTCTTTTTCTTCCATTAATCTATGGTCTTATACTATAATAGACGTATAAAAATGCACAACCCCCTATGTATTTTTATATTTTTTAAAAAATTGATAAAAATTCTCGAAGATGTAGTCTCATATGCTTAAGAGCTTTTGACATATGATTTTCTACTGTTTTGATCGAAATATTCAATTCTTCAGAAATCTCTTTATTTTTGAGGCCTTCAATCCTGCTTTTAATAAAGACTCTTTTGCATTTTTCAGGAAGTGACGCTATAGAGATCTGAATTCTGGCTTCAAGCTCTTTTTCTATAATCGTCGAAGTCATTTGATCAGCAAGTGCATTGTGATTGAGCAATGCTTCTAGCTGAAGTATATTGTTAGATATACTAAGTTTATGTTTTTTAGACCTTAAATGATCCAAACAGGCATTTCTGGTCACTTTAAAGATATAGCCATTAAGATTGGTGGTAATACTCTTTCTGTTTTTCCAAATTTTTAGAAATACGTCTTGCACAATTTCTTCTGCATCTTCTCTACTAGAAATATAATTACTAGCTATATATAATAATTTGGCATAGTAAAGCTCAAAAAGAATTTTAAACGCTTCTTGATCCCCTTCATTAATGTTTTTAATGAAAATACTATTTGCCATTTTTATTTCCCTTTTCAACAAAACAATACTTCGGGTTAAAGGTAAATATTTTTTTTATTTATTAAAGTTTTAACAATAATGATTTAATATTACTCATTTTAAATGTTAAACCAGCTATAAAATTTTTACAAATTTCCGAGTACAAGCTTCAATACAAATACAATTAAGAGCAAGATCAGAACCTTTTCTTTCAAAAAAATGATAGTATCATCATTGAAATCAATACTAAGTATATTCAGTTCTAAAGAAAAGATACCTCAACTCCTAATCTTGGGATACAGTACCCATGATAAACAAGGGCCACTTGTAGATACAACGGTACAGTCATCAAAAATGCTATTGTAAGCTTACTATCAATGAGTGAAATGTACCACTATCAGCATTTTAACAACTAAATTTCTAGTATTCATTAATTTGTAATATAAAAACGGACTGCTAGAACAGTCCGTTTTATAAATTACATTATTTATTTTTGTGAATTATAAACAACATTTATCATTTACTATCTGCCCAAAACAAACACCTCCAGAACTTGCGGGAACTGCACAAAAACGTCCCAAGACATCCTGTAAAAAGAGATCAAAACAGCCTGTTGGACAAGATGACAAATTTGATACTCCCCCATTAATGTTTTTCTGAGTATCTTTTGATAGCTTTTGCACACCTGAAATATTCGATATTAGTTTTTTCATAATTAATACAGTTTTAAAAGTTAAAATATTTTATATAAGTATATCAATTTACATAATTAAAATAGAATACAAGCTTTCAAATTTTAAGTTTTTTACTATTTTTTTAGCAACAATTAACAGAAGATATTCAAGAATAGTGTCTGATATCTTATCTCATAAAGTTTTTTACCGATAAAGATTTGCAATATGGATTACCTATTAATTTCTTTCTCATATGACCTTTTTTTGAAGTGTTAACATTTAGAATATCACAATATTTTTTACTAAAAAAAACAGTAAAGTCGATGAAGAACACATATACTAATAATTTATAAACATTATAACAAAAAACCATTGTATAGCTAATCAAAGTTTTTTACTTTCGGCGTCAATTTGATAACCATTCACATAATGAAAAACACTGCATTAACAGAAACTCACATTGCTCTAGGTGCTAAGATTGTGCCGTTTGCCGGTTATAATATGCCTGTATCGTATGAAGGTGTAAATATAGAACACGAAACCGTTAGAAATGGGGTTGGTGTTTTTGATGTTTCGCACATGGGCGAATTTTTAATCACAGGCCCAAAAGCATTGGAGCTTATACAAAAAGTTACTTCTAATGATGCATCAAAACTAGTTGACAAAAAAGCACAATACAGTTGCTTACCAAATGATCAAGGTGGAATCGTTGATGATTTGATTGTGTATAAAATTGCCGATGAAAAATATTTATTGGTTGTTAACGCATCTAACATAAAAAAAGATTGGGATTGGATCAGTAGTCACAATACGATGAATGCAGATATGCGTGATCTGTCTGATGAATACTCTCTATTAGCAATACAAGGACCAAAAGCAGCCTCAGCAATGCAATCATTAACTTCGATAGATCTTGAAGCGATGAAGTTTTATACGTTTGAAGTTGCTGATTTTGCAGGAATCGAAAATGTTATTATTTCTGCAACAGGGTATACAGGTAGTGGAGGTTTTGAAATCTATTGTAAAAATACTGAAGCACAACAGATTTGGGATAAAATTTTTGAAGCTGGAGCAGATATGGGAATCAAACCTATTGGACTAGCTGCTAGAGATACATTACGATTAGAGATGGGATACTGTTTATATGGTAATGATATAAATGATACGACTTCTCCTATTGAAGCGGGATTAGGGTGGATTACAAAATTTTCAAAGGATTTCATTAATGCAGAAGCCTTAGCCAAAGAAAAAGAACAGGGTCCAAAACGAAAGCTAATTGGTTTTGAACTCGATGAGCGCGGTATACCACGACATGATTATGATATTGTAGACGAAAATGGGAACGCAATAGGGATTGTTACTTCTGGTACGATGTCACCTTCACTAGGAAAAGGTATTGGGTTAGGATATGTCCCTTCAGTATTTACAAAGCCAGGAAGCAAAATTTACATTCAGGTGAGAAAAAAAGCAATTCCGGCTACGGTAGTTAAATTACCTTTCTATAAAGGATAATTACTGCAATAAAAATAGTATAGTTAAGTTTCAGGGTTACGTGGGTAATTTTTGAAACTTAACTTTTTTTAGATTACAATATAATTGAAAAAAATTCTGATCATAGGTGCCAGTGGTTTTATAGGAAACGCTCTATATAAAGAGCTTAACTCCTATTTTGACACCTATGGCACATACTGTACCGATAATACATTCTTTGAAAAGAATCAAAAGTTTTTTCAGTATGATATGGAGCTAGAAGATATTACTATTTTACTTAATAATCTGAAACCTACACTTATCATTTCTGCGCTTAGAGGTAATTTTAATTCACAAATAGATGCACATCAAAGAATAATTGCATGGATCAAAACGCATAGATCCAAGCTTTTATTTATTTCTAGTGCCAATGTTTTTGATTCTTTTAGTAATTATCCCTCGTATGAACATGACAAAACACTTAGCGATAGCGTTTTTGGAAGGTTTAAAATCAAAATAGAAAATGCCTTAATGCGATTACCTACAAACAAATATGTAATTGCCAGAGTGCCCATGATTTTTGGTGCAACTACACCCAGAGTTCAGGAACTCAAAACACGATATGATCTCAAGGCACCAATCGAAGTTTTTCCTAATGTAATTATTAATGTAACATCAATATCCAAGCTCACACAGCAAATTCATTATATCATAAATCGCAATAAAAAAGGGATTTATCATTTAGGAAGTACAGATCTTATCTATCATCTTGATCTTATTAAAGAAATTTGCGACAGGCTACAACTTGATGACCCAATTTTCAAGCAAGTATTCGACTCTAATAATGATCGTTATTTAGCTGTTCTTCCCAAAGACAACAAACTACCAAAAAATCTTCAAACCACTACTCAAGCAGTTATTGATTCTGTGACGATAAAGTGATTCTTAAGGAAGTTATAATTCGTTATTATCAACCATCAATTCGTATTATATTTGTAGTATGGTAGAAGAAGGGAAAAAAATAATTCTATTTGATGGTGTTTGCAATTTGTGCAATAATGCTATCAATTTTGTTATAAAACATGATAAAAATGATGTTTTTCGTTATGCATCCCTACAAAGCGAAGTGGGTGAAAAATTAATTTCAGAACGAAATATTGATATTGCAAAAATAGATTCAATACTATTAATAGAACCCCAAGTGGCATATTATCATAAATCAACAGCTGCTTTGCATATTGCAAAGCAGCTGTCGGGTATTTATCCTTTACTTTCCGTTTTGTTTATTATTCCTAGATTCTTAAGAGACTGGATTTATGATATCATCGCCAAAAACAGATATAAATGGTTTGGTAGAAAAGAATCCTGTATGATTCCCACTCCAGAACTCAAAGCTCTTTTTATTGATCAATAAGTAATTCGTCTATTTGTCATCTATCATTTAGTTTTTATAGCATCAACCGATGTTGTATTCTCTATTCGATCATCTAAATACACTTTTGTCTTGTGCTTTTTCCTCAATTCTATAGATTGGGATTCTAACTTATTTACATTATCTATATGCACAATACTAAGACATATTACTGAAAAAGAAATAAGAACTAGAGGTAATAAAAGCCGTTTCATATTTTTGAGTTTATTTAGTGTGATAAAGTGATATGTCAAAAGTATGTATAAACAATATACGATGTAAGGGGGTATTACCTAAAAATGAAAAGGGGTTTTCACCCCTATTTTTCATCTCCATTTATTTTAGTTCTATTTGATCCGTAACAATGTTTCCAAAATTGAAGTTAAAAACCTTGGGGCAAACCCACAAGAGGTATTTTAAAAGAAAAGATGTCAAGGTTTCGAAGGCAAGCCAGCCTGCTTCAATATTTAGATCCTGATGACCAAGTACATCTATTTAAAAGAAATTATATTGAAATCTTCCTTTTTCTGGCTGTGATATCCCAATACTCAGTTTTTTTTCTGTCTGTTATGACCGATACTTCATCATATAGATTTATAGTTGGACAGATATGATAAGGCACCCCATAAATGACATCTCCTACTTGCATAGCATCCCAGTCCTGAACCTCTAATACACCATGTTCCTCACTTTGGGAAAGTATTGTATAGTTTTCTAAGTTCAGAAACTTGACTCTATTGTCAATCACATTTTCTGCAGATACAGATTTATGACCAAGATCTATAGTAACAATACCTTTTTTAGGTTTAGAAATTACTCTACATAGCAATAGTGCGGCATATTTAAACTCTTGCTCTACTAATTTTTCCTTATATCCCCAATCCCATAAAACGCAAGTACCAGGACTACAAATACGGTCATCATTATCTAAGTGTGATGTGAATGACGGTGTTCCTCCAGAAATCAGCTCAATATTCGGATAGTTTTCTTTCAATTTAGTAAATAAGGCAGTTATTGGTTCAAATCCATGCTCAACTTTGTTTTTCCGTTTTTGAAAATCTGTATCTCTCAAATGCCCATCATAGACATGGAGACCTTTGAAATTGATAAAAGGAAATAAAGGAAGCTGTTCTATAAGTGTATTTAGGCCAAATCCTAATTCGATACCAGATCGATTCATTCCATTATTGATATCAATAAAAATATTAATACTCCTGCCCTTTTCCGAAGCTTCTTTATTCAACCGTTCCAAAGAATCAATTGTATCAATTATAGTTGAAAATATAGTATTAGGAAAAACTTCAATTAGCGTGCTAAAACGATGAATTTTTGGTCCCACTAGTTGATGCGCAATCAGTACATAATTTGCACCTTCTCTCGCCGCTATTTCTGCTTCAGCTATAGTAGAAGCTTTAAAATTACGTATTCCGAGAGTGATCATATGTTCTATCACCTTTGGCATTTTATTTGTTTTGATATGCGGCATCAGTTTAGAAGTATCCTTACCAACCATATCGATCATTTTAGACAGATTATGTAGTAAGTGATCTTTATATAAAAGTATAGATGGAGAATCCAATTCTTCTACATTGTCAATTTCAAACCAATTCATATGTATATTTGTATAAAATTACCCAATTAAAGGTAATAAAAAGAAGGTTCATATATCATGAGCAAACCCAAGAAGTATTTAAAAAAATAAGAATATTAAAAAGAGAGTCAACCACTATCATTAGAATAAACAACCTTTTGGGGCAAGCTCAAAAAGCATTCTAAAAGAAAAGGCATTAAGGTTTCATAGCAAGACTCGAAGCATTCAAATCTCGCTGTGTCTGGCTGAGGCAGGATTATCAAGTAAAAAAGCAGAATTTAAAATAAAACTAAAAAGTATTGGTTATATTATATAAGACATCATTAATTTAAACATTTGAGATATGGAAAGGGTACTAAAATTCGTAGGTATTGGGATACTATCATTATTACTTTTTTATTGTGCTGGAGATGATAATAACACCTCAAACCCTGATCCCGACCCAGACCCTGATCCGGTAAATGCTACCGTAACTCTAATCGATACATTAAGCGTGCCTTGGGAGCTACTTTGGGGACCAGACGATTTCCTCTGGGTCACAGAGCGCAACGGAAAAGTAAGCCGAATACACCCTGATACCGGAGAACAACAAGTAATCCTAACCCTTGATAATGTAGCACAAGTACAAGAAAGTGGAGCACTTGGCACGGTGCTACATCCAGATTTTGAGAATAATCCTTATGTTTATTTAGTGTATACATATTCTAATGGAAATAGCTTATTGGAACGATTGGTTCGATATACATATGACAACAATACGCTTTCAAATGAGACAATTCTACTGGATCAAATCCCTGCAAACCGAACTCACAACGGGAGTCGACTTATCATTACTCCAGACCTGCACCTTATCATGACCACAGGTGATGCAGGAGATACAAGCCTCTCTCAGGATATGAGCTCTTTAGGAGGAAAAACTCTTAGATTGAACCTGGATGGTAGTATTCCTAGTGATAATCCTTTTGCAGGTAGTTATATATACAGCTTGGGACATAGAAACCCTCAAGGTTTGGTTATGCTTCAAAATGGAACTATATATAGTTCTGAGCACGGACCTAATAGTGATGATGAGATTAATATCATAGCATCAGGTACAAATTATGGCTGGCCAGAAGTTAAGGGAATAATAGATACTCCAAGTGAAGAAAGTTTTGCAGCAAACACAGCAGTTACTGAATCTATTTTTAATTGGACACCAACAATTGCTCCATCTGATCTGGTGTATTATACTAACGACCGAATCCCACAGTGGACGAATAAATTAATAATGACTGTTCTAAAAGACAAAAGAATTGTTGCTCTAACTTTATCAGAAGATGGAACTTCGATCACACAAGAAGAGGTGTTTTTTGATAACGATTTTGGTCGTCTCCGTGATATTGCAGTTTCTCCTACCGGCCGCGTTTTTATTGCGACTAATGGAGATTCTTATGGCGATACCAGTACTACACATCGTATAATTGAAATCAACAGAATAGATTAATTTTCCTTCTCATTCGAAAAATTTCCGGAGGAATAGAATTTTGCAGCGAATACAGCTGTGGTATGAAATTAAGAAACGCTAAGATGATCAGAGTCATCTTAGCGTTTTTTATACTATTTGATAATTTTTAGGTATTATTGATTCAAATTCATGACAGCTTTGGTGTTTACGAATTCTTTAATTCCAAAACCACCGTGTTCATTACCATAACCTGAGTTTTTTACACCACCAAAAGGCATATTAGGCATTGCTAATCCAAACGAATTAATAAATACCATTCCCGTATCAAAATGCTGTTTTGCCAATTCAATCGCTTTGTCTTCATTTTTAGAAAAAATTCCTCCTCCAAGTCCAAAACGACTATCATTAGCTATACGCATTGCATCGTTATCATCTTTTGCCTTAATTAAAGAAGCTACCGGACCAAATAACTCGTCATCATAGGCTGGTTGTCCTGGGTTGACATCTTCTAAAACGGTGGCGGGGTAATAAAAACCGGTTCCTTCTGGTTTTTCGCCTCCAGTTAAGACTTTAGCTCCATTAGTAACGCTTTTAATCCTGATCATGTAGTTTATCTCTCAGATCTTCGCGAGCCATCGGACCTATATCAGAATCCTCGTGAGTTGGGTCACCGGCTTTTATTTTTTTCATTCCCGACACAAACGCTTCTTTGAATTCATCATAAACTGAGGCAACCACTACAAATCGTTTGGCTGCGATACACGTTTCTCCATTATTATAAATTCTACCTTTGATACAGGTTTCTGCTGCAAATTTTATATCTGCATCATCCAGGATCAGATATGCATCATTACTTCCTAATTCCAGAACTGTTTTCTTAAGTGCTTTTCCTGCTTTTTCTGCAATTATTTTCCCAGCTTTAGAACTTCCTGTTAGTGTAACACCACGTACATAATCATGTTCCAAAATTCTGTCTGATTGATCATGATCTATGCGCAGCACTGTAAACAGATGCTTTGGCAATCCAGCTTCTTCATATATTTTTTGAAGCAATAAAGCCGATCCCGTAACGTTTTCTGCATGTTTCAATAACACCCCATTACCTGCCATGAGATTAGCAATAGAAAATCGTACTGCCTGATAAGCAGGATAATTCCACGGTTGTATCCCATAGATAACACCAATTGGAGCGTATGTGATGATTCCTTTTCCACCGTTGGGTAATTCTCTAACTTCATCACTGAGTGATTCTTTTCCTTCGTTTGCCGTATACTTGCAAATTTCAGAACATAAATCAATCTCCTTAAGTCCCTGTTTTTGTATTTTTCCCATTTCGCGGGTCATCAACGCTGCAAATTCGGATTTGTACTTTTGTAAGCCTTCTCCTATCTTTTGAATACAACTAGCGCGTTCTTCAAGTGATTGCATTCGCCAGAGTAAAAAAGCATTATGACATTTTTCTACAGCTTCTATAGCCTCTACATCACTCATATATTCGTATTGAGTGATTTCTTCACCTGTTGCAGGGTTTACAGTTACAAACCCTGATGATATTTCTGTTTCCATAGTATTATTTTTAATTAAAAGGATATACGCTTATTCATTGGGAATAAGCTTTCTGGTTTTTGCTTCATAATCAATGTATCCTTTTTCACCAGAAGTATAGAAGGTATCTTCGTTCCAGTCGGTAGTATCTACGTCTTCACGAAAACGACCTACCAAATCTGGATTTGAAACGTATAATTTTCCGAAGGAAACTAAATCTGCATCACCGTCAGCTAAAACCTTCTCAGCCTTTTCTTTATTAAAATTTGAGTTAATCATCAAAGTACCACTATATTTTGGTCGATAGCGTTTTGCAATATTCTGTATGGCATGCGGTACATCGGATACATCATTAAAAGGTTCGGACAAATGTATATATGCCAAATCATATTCTTTATCCAATCGTTCTATGATATAATCAAATGTTGGGATAGTTTCTTCATCTAGTGTAGTTCCAAAAATACCATGTAGTGACGGATTGAAACGAGCACCAATTCTATTTTGAGGGATTACTTGTTTAATAGCATCTAATACTTCGAAGAAAAACCGCGCTCGATTCTCACGACTTCCTCCGTATTGATCCTCGCGAGTATTACTTGTTTTATTAAAAAATTGATGGAAAAGATATCCGTTTGAGGAGTGTATTTCTACGCCATCAAAACCAGCTTCTACGGCATTCTTTGCTGCTTGCTTGAAATCGTTTATCGTAATTTTTATTTCCTCTAAGGTCATTGCTTTTGGCGTTACCGTATCTACAAAACCATCGTCGGTATAGGCTTGTGCATTCGGATTAATAGCTGAAGGAGCCAGAGGCAGATCTCCATTATGAAAATCAGGATGAGAAATTCTCCCTACATGCCAAAGTTGGATAAATATACAGCCGCCAGCATCGTGAACCGACTGAGTAACTTTTTTCCAACCATCAATTTGTTCTTGTGAATAAATTCCAGCTGTATTGATATATCCAACTGCTTTTTTCGACACTTGTGAGCCTTCGGTAATAATAAGCCCAGCTGTGGCACGCTGCGTATAGTATTCTGCATGTAGCGCTGTGGCTGCATTTTGATCGTTTATGGCTCTATTTCTTGTCATTGGCGCCATCACTACTCTATTAGGTAGTTCTAAATCTCCCATCATGTGGGGTTGTAATAATTTCATCTCTTTCATAACATTTTTTTATTTTTATTAAATCTTTCTTCAGATTTTCCAAAACTCATACACTATCCATCGTAGAATTTTGAGTCATTTCTAATTTTTTAAACTTTTCATATCAATTACGAATCGATATTTTACATCATTATCAGTAACGCGCTCAAAAGCTGTATTGATCTCTTGCATCTCTATCATTTCTACATCACAGGTAATATTATTTTCTCCGCAAAAATCAAGCATCTCTTGTGTTTCTTTAATTCCTCCAATTAATGAACCTGCAACACGCTTACGTCCCATGATCAAATTCCCTCCATTCATTGGTTCTAAAGGTTCTATAGCGCCTACCATCACCATTGTACTATCGCGTTTTAGTAATTTTAGGTAGGGATTGATATCATGTTTTACAGGTACTGTATTTAACAGAAAATCAAAAGAACCTGCATGTTCTTTCATTTCTTTTTCTTCTTTTGAAATTAGAACAGCATCTGCACCTAGTTTTTTTGCATCTTCTGCTTTACTCGGCGATGTTGTGATCATATAGGTTTCTGCTCCCATAGCGTGAGCAAATTTGATCCCCATATGACCTAAACCACCAAGACCAACAATTCCCACTTTATCGCCTTTTTTGATGCCCCAATGATTTAGTGGTGAAAATGTTGTTATTCCTGCACATAATAGCGGAGCTACAGATTCAATTTCAAGATTTTCTGGAATTTTGAGTACGAAATCTTCTTTTACAATAATATCGGTAGAGTAACCTCCAAATGTCTGCTTTTGGGTATGTTTATTCTTTCCGTTGTATGTTCCTACCATTCCTTCTTCACAAAATTGCTCAAGGTCGTTTTCACAAGCATCACATTTCTGGCAAGAATCTACCATACAACCGACTCCCACCAAGTCGCCTTCTTTGAAATTTTCAACCTTTTCCCCTGCTTTTATTACTTTACCTATAATCTCATGACCAGGTACTAACGGGTAAGTAGTGTTTTTCCAATCATTTTTTGCAGCATGAATATCACTGTGGCAAACACCGCAATACAAAATATCAATATGCACATCATTATCCAGAATATCTCTTCTTTCAATAGACATTTCTTTAAGCTCTTCTTTTTTACCCTCGGTACCGTATGCTTTTATTTCTTTCATTTAATAATATTTAAGTTGAGTTTTTAATGACCTCGTGTAGATACGATCTGTAGCTGGATCTCGATATTACACTTGAAACACAAAGTAAAAGCAATACTCCTAAATTCATGTGCCGAAACACTATTTCTATTAACTCATATATTCTAATCATCTAGTATATTCAGATAAGTAGAAAATCCCGGTAGTAAACTACCCCGGGAATTGTGACCAAAAATCCTGTTTATCAAATTCTTACTAAAAATAATTTGGTTAGAATACGGTTTTTCCGTAGTTTTAGATCACCCAAATATTAAATTGATTACTTATGCACAAAATTACCCTTGAGGAACAATTCAATTCTCGACATTTAGCACATAAATACAAGGACATCTGGAATCGAGGTATACATCTCTTTACTATTAATGATCAAAATCGCGATTTCTACTACAGTATTTTCTATATAGATTTATTATTTGCCGAAGTGATTTATAATAAACTCACCGATGAGATTATTACTATAAAAAGCTTTAGTGATAAGGCAAAAATTATATATTATCTAAGAGAAGATTTTTCTTGATAAGAAACTGATTGTACATTTTTTGAAGCATTTTACCTAAAGTGAAGCTTTAATTTTTGTCCTGTTTATACATCACCTTCTTCTGTACCAAATATTTAAAATTAATCCGGTAATAACCAATAAAGTTCCTACTAGACTAAGTATTGGATATTGATCAGAGAATAAGAATATTCCTGCAATCATAGTAAAGATTACTTCGATATATTTAAGAGACACCACCTTATTGGTTGCTTGTGATTGAAAAGCTTTGGTCATAAATAATTGGCCAAAATATCCAAAAACTCCAAGACTAAGTAATGTTATCCATTCTACTCCTATTGGAGTGATCCAACTGAATATAGAAAGAACTCCACCTACAACTACCGATATCCACATGAAATAGTTCACAATAACTACTGGATGATCTCTGTTCCCAATTTTGTTGATAAGCACGTATACCGCACCACTAAATAGCGCAGAACCCAATACTAATAAAAAGCCTAAAGAATCAATATTGGAGTCAAATCCTTTAATCATCAATACCCCGCCAAACGCCATGATAAAAAACAACCATTGTATCGGTTTTACTTGCTCCCTAAGAAATAACACCGCTAGAATGGTCGCAAAGATAGGAGACATATACCGTAATGAAACCGCAGAACCTATCGGCAGATACTGTACAGACATAAAAAACAAGCCCATAGAAGTAACACCGACTAGCCCACGAAATATTAGTAATTTTTTTTGATTACCTAAGACGGGAATGTTATACCATAACAAATAACTCATCGTAAAAAACAAAGAACCAATAGCCCTAAAGAATACAAGCTGAGCACCACCAAAATGCGAAAGGTACTTTACTAATACATTCATTGCTGTAAAACATATAGCACTTAACAACATAAAGTATATGGCTTTTTTCATAGGATTATCGATTGCTTATATGCTTTCTATGGTCTTATAATTGCAATCTAAAGGCTTTTGACAACCGATCAGCTTGTTGTTTTGGTATTCCGGCTTTTGAAGCGTAATAACTCCAATTATACAGCACATCTTTGATCTGCTGTATCGTTTCTTTATTATTTTTATAACTTATTTTTTCTCCAACAGTAATTAGATCTTGTATTGTGAAATTATCACGCTTACCATTAGCAGACATTTGATGCATACTTGTCCATATTCCTGAAGGATTGTAGGAATAAGTAATGTCATAGGCCGGAGAAAGTTTCCAAACCCCTTGTCTATCCATCAAAAATGAAATATTCTTGGTATGATCATCCTGGTTACGTGCTAAGACATTAAATACCATTCTTTTATATAACTGTACCGCATCGGTATGAGGCAATCGTAGCTGTCTCATAACTTCAAATGCATTTTCATAAGAGTAAGTTCCGGCAGACTTATAGTCAAAATGTGCTAATGAACATAGTGTTTGCATATGAACTTTTTGATTATTCCCAATACGATCAAAACGTCTGGTCATAAAATGCGCTCTATCTTGCTCTTCAAAAAGTAATGATTTTTCCATAGTAATCCCACAATCCAAAGCCATCAGGTAATATGCATATTCAATTCTGCCATACCCTTGCGGATCTCCCAGTGAAATATCATTAACCCCATCAAACTTAAATATATAATGCTCAAATCCATCCGGAGCTTTGGCCTGTCCTGACCGGATTTCATTAGTATTTGGGTTGTATGCTATAATTGCTTTTGCACGTTGCCCTCCAGCCGAAGTTCCTACTTTGATTAGTTCATTAAGGTGCTCGGTTTCAGAAAGGTTTAATTCTAATTGCTCACGAGTATTCAGTATTTTCTCTGCTAATTGAGCCAGCTTATCCACCTCTAATATCGTAGTTTGTGCTCGTCCTATATTTTTTGCAGGCTGAAATTCTAATGCTCCCATACCACGTGTACCTATATAACAAAGACGATCTAAAGGTGTGAAATCAGACTTTGGTATATTGTGTAACACCAACCATTGATTAATTAATCGATTCCCAAAATCATCAGGCAGTACATCTGATAGCATCCCTGGCAATCCGCGATAGGTGTCTTCATTTAAATTCGGAAAATTATATATTTTTTTCGCTGAGGTTCGTATTGGCATATGTATTGGCGATACGTCTAAATCCTTATTAAGAAATGAAGAGAAAAATTCAAACGAAGCAAAGTTCTTAGTGCTATCCCAACTTAGCGCCCCCAATTCTTCACCCCAAAGGGTAATTTTAATAACATCTACCATTGTGGATCATCTTTTTTAGATTTAGTACTGCCAGAAGCTCTCTCTCGCTCTTTCCCTTTTAGTTTAAGAAGCTCAATCGGACTGATTCCCGGGTCCGGAAATAAAGAATTTAAGGCATTCAGACCCTCAAAAGCTCTTAATATTTGAATAAATGTAAGCAAGGTCGTTGTTTTGCCAGACTCAAAATTCTTGATCGTTTGTACATGTACACCAGCTTTTTTAGAAAGCTCTTCCTGAGTGATATTAAGATTAAGTCGTCGTTTCTTTACTCTTTGAGTAAGCTCTATAAGTATTTGTTCGTCTGTAAAACTATTTAAATCCATGATATTAACAGTATAGATTAATGTATATATACGTATACTTTATGTTATTATAACACAATTATGTACACTTTAGTATACTTTTAGGTGTTTTAATATACAAAGTATAAATAATTATACCTAAATATCTTTAAAATAGTTTAAAGTATATTTTAGTATACCTTTTATTTAATTCAATTTTTTAGAATTAGTATTCGAGATACACAGAAACTGTTCCTTATACCAAAATACTTTGGCATGATAATAGCGCTTTTATATATATAAATTTATTATTTTAGATTTCTAATCCCCCAAATATAATCATGAAAAAGCTGTTTCCCTTACTACTGCTTTTTTTAGCACAAATCAACTATTGCCAGACGTATACCGTATTGGATTCGTTACAGAAATCTCCAATATCGTATGCTACAATTTCTTTCGGAAACGGAAATGGTACGTTTGCCGATGGTGATGGTAGTTTCCAATTCTCAAAAAAGTGGTATCCAGATATTGATTCTCTTTATATTTCGGCTTTAGGTCATAAGGAATTAGCATTATCAACAAAAGCTTTACCTAAGCAAATATTATTAGTACAAAATATAGCAGAACTCAAAGAAGTATACATTACCGCTGAAAAGAAAAGAAAATACAAGATCAGAAAATTAGCTTCAGAAGTACATAACGACTATTTTAAATGTTGGCTGCCTACGGTAGAATCTGAAATTGCCGTTTTATTTCCCAGAAATTCTGCAAAATCAACAAAAATAGCTTCAGTATATCTACCCATAAAAACCGAATCTTCTAACCGAAATTCTAGCAAATCCCAATCGTTCTCTACACTATTTAAAATGCAATTTTATAGTAATGCAGCTAATTTTCCTGGTAAGCGATTACCGTATGAAGATATTATTTTTAAAGTTTCTGAAAAGGATAAATCTAATTTTGAACTGAACGTTTCAGAATATAAAATTTTTGTGCCAAAGGACGGTATTTTTGTTTCTATACAGGTATTAGGCTATGCTGATAAAACCGGAAAGCTACAACAGACAAAAAAATATAGCGAGATCGAAACTAAAAGAGGTATTGTAAAAGTATCTACTACGTTTAGACCTTTACTCCCTTTTACCGATAAAATTAATGATTACAAAACGTTTACCAGAAGAATATTTTTCAAAAATAGAACCTGGCAACGATTTGATAGAGAATACAGCAAAAACAACAACCTGATTAAAAATAACAATACTAATTACGGGATGGGATTGAAGCTACATGTATTTGAGGAAAAATAACTCCTAATAAGATGCCTTACCAAATTAAAAACTATACAACTTTGCCAAACTACTCTAAAAACGATCTTCGTTTCTTATTAAACTGTACAGCTACTTCGTGAACTTTATCATGCAGCGTTCTGTCTTCTACATAATCAACAGCATCAGAAATGGTAAGGTAATAGTGATCTACTCCTAATTTATCAGTAAAACCTGATCGTTTTAGAAAATCTCGTACTGGACCAATCGTTCCTACTAATAGTAATTGAATATGTAATCCTTCTAGATACTGATGAATATCCTCGAGCACATGTAATCCAGTACTGTCGATATCATGCATGTTTGTATTATCAAGAATCAAGAATTTAGGGGATAGCTTTCGACTCGCTATAAACTCTAAAATGGTATCCTTGAAATAATTACAATTCCCAAAATATAATTGGTTATCGAACCTGACTATTAAATATTCCTGAGACTGAACAGCATCAGGAAATCTATTGATATTACGATAATATTTAGTTTCTGGGATATTAACTAACTCTGCTATATGGGGTCGCGAACTATTATATTGAAGAAAAATAAAAGATAAAACAACTCCTATAAAAATACCATTTTCTACTCCGAATATCAATGTACCCATGAAAGTAATGATCATCACTATAAAATCTCGTCTTCTAAGGCGAAACAAATACTTAGCTTCACTAAAATTAATTAGACCAAATACAGAAACTAATATAATAGCCGCCAAAGTAGCATTAGGTATGTAATAAAAAAATGAAGTGAGAAATAGTAATGAAAATATCACCATCAGGGCAGCAATAATTGATGATATAGTAGTCTTCCCTCCTGCTTCATCATTAATTGCCGATCTACTATAGCTTCCAGATGAAGGAACAGCCTGAAAAAACACCCCGATAACCTTTGCAATTCCCAAAGCAAAGAGCTCTTGATTTGGTCGAATACTATGAGTTCTGTTTTTCATTGCTAAAGACTTAGCTATCCCTATGCTCCCAACATAACCAATAAAAGTTATAGTTAACACAGATGGCAAAAGTGCTACCATAGTATCATAATCCATCTTAGGGATCATAAAGGTAGGTAATCCGCTGGGAACATCCTGAATTACCGACACTCCTTTGGATTGTAAATCGAAAACTAAGGTAATTACAGTTGTAATCACAAGCGTTATGAGTGCTCCTGGTAAAGATTTTTTCCATTTTTTGAGAGCTAAAATAAATACCATAGAAAATATGCAAATCCCCAAAGTAATCCAATTGGTATCAAAAAAATGACCTAAAGCAAACCATATTTTTTGATAGGTATTGTATTGACTTGGTATTTCAAATCCTAATCCTACTTCTAACTGAGAAACAATAATAATAATCGCAGCAGCAGAGATAAATCCTGAGATTACAGGCTGAGATATCAAATTCACCAAAAATCCCATGCTAAGCAGGCTCATTATAAGCTGAAGCACCCCAATTAAAAAACCAGCAAACAATACCAATTCGATAAATTCTTGTGTAAAAGGCTCTGCTAACTGCCGTACCCCACTCATCACTAAAATAGCGGTTACAGCAACAGGACCAATACTCAACTGTCTCGACGTTCCGAATAACGCATAAAGTAGTAAGGGAGCCAAACAGGCATATAATCCATAAATAGCATGAACACCCATAAGTAATGCATAAGCAATAGCCTGAGGGATTAATACTACGCCAACGGTAATCCCTGCAATCAAATCTGATTTAAAAACAGATAGATTATACTCCTTATCCCTAAAAAGCTGTAATAATGGAAGTATTTTGTAGATTGCTTTGACTTCTATTTCATTTTGGTTAGTAGTGTAAATCTACAACAGTTTACAACGTTATACCAAATGAATTTTAAATAGATAAATTTATTTTAATGATTTCCCTATTTTTGAATGAAACAGTATAACTATACTAAATGAATGAAACTGTACTCTTACTTTTGTTAGCTGTTATTGGCTTTTTTGCAGGTATAATTAATACGCTTGCAGGAGGTGGCTCATTGCTTACACTTCCAATGCTCATATTTATGGGGTTACCTCCCGCAGTTGCAAATGGTACTAATCGTATTGGAATTTTTATTCAATGCATAACTTCTGTGGCAGGGTTTAAAAGTAAGGGAATCAAACCCACATCTTTTGGTGTTTTTTTAGGAATATCTGCACTTATAGGATCAATAATTGGCGCTCAAATTGCAGTAGATATCAAAGGAGAAACTTTTAATAAAATTTTGGCCATTGTAATGGTTGTAGTTGTGTTTTTTATGGTCTTTAAACCAAAAGTAAACGCTGAGGAATTGATCGAAAGAGTACAAGGTAAATATTTCTGGATTTCTATACTTGCTTTTTTCTTTATCGGGATTTATGGTGGTTTTATTCAGGCTGGTGTTGGTATATTTATTCTATTAGCCCTTACGACCATTAACTACATGGGACTGGTTACATCTAATGCAGTAAAAGTATTAGTGGTATTGATCTATACTATAGCAGCGCTTTTTATTTTTGCTTATAATAATCAAATTGATTATGTGTATGGCTTGGTTCTTGCGTTTGGTAATGCAACAGGTGGGTGGATTGCAAGCCGTTGGTCTGTAAAAAAAGGCGATGGCCTAGTAAAAAAAATTTTAATTATCATGGTAATAGCTATGGCAATAAAATTATGGATCGATAGTTAATAAAACACAAAATACATAACCCACGCCCACTGATTGAAGGATTATTCTTATCTTTTGCGTACTAAACAATCGCAAAAATACCCAATATGCAACTCCATATTATATACACTATAATCATTTGTTTACTTTTCTTGAATTGTAAATCGCAAAAAAATGAAGATAATGAGATCGTTAATGAAACTATAGTCGAAGCTGCAAAAGACGTTCCTAGAAAACCAATAAGTGATATAAGAATTGACCCTATACAACACGCTAGCACTATCTTAGAATGGAAACAAAAAATCATTTATATTGATCCTACTGGCGGCACTAAAGCTTTTGGCAAGAAAAAACCGGCAAACCTAATACTTATCACCGATATACACGGGGATCACATGAATATTGATACTTTAGACAGCTTAGACGTATCAAAAGCAGAGATTATAGTTCCTCAAGCTGTTGCCGAAAAACTTCCTGCACGGTATACTGATCAAATCATCATTATCAATAATGGCGAAACAAAAGAAGTTCAGGGGATTTCTATTGAAGCAATTCCTATGTATAACTTAAGAGAAGAAGCTTTGAAGTTTCACGAAAAAGGTCGAGGTAATGGCTATGTGATCACTTTAGGCAAAGAGCGTATCTATTTTTCTGGTGATACAGAAGATATTCCAGAGATGCGAGCACTGCAATACATAGACAAAGCTTTTGTATGTATGAACTTACCTTATACAATGACTGTTGAAAAGGCTGCAAATGCAGTACTAGAATTCAAACCCAAAGAAGTATACCCATATCATTATCGAGGAAAAGGCGGACTGAGCGACGTAAAAAAGTTTAAAGAACTTGTTTCTAAAGATCCTGAAATACAAGTAGTACAACTAAATTGGTATCCTACAGAGGGTAAAGAATGAAAATAAGTTCTACCCGTACCCTCTAATTAGAACCACAAATCGACTAGAATCATTTAAAGTATTAGAGCTAGTTAGGCACCTTCATAAAACACGAAAACTCTTGTAAATATGAGGGTTTTGTTGTATATTTAAGTATAATAAGGCACCTTCATAAAACACGAAAACTCTTGTAAATATGAGGGTTTTGTTGTATATTTAAGTATAATAAAACCCCGAA
>CANLYR010000035.1 GCA_947495425.1 uncultured Aquimarina sp. | reverse complement strand
TCGGGGTTTTATTATACTTAAATATACAACAAAACCCTCATATTTACAAGAGTTTTCGTGTTTTATGAAGGTGCCTAGATAAGATGCCCATGCGAAAAAATGAACTTAAAAAATCCAAATATAGACTAAGTAAGTCTAGCGATTTAGATAAGTGAGTATATTTTTTTCAATTCTTTTCGCTACTTCAGAAACATCAGCTTTTACAAATCGTTCTCCTGTAATATTTTCATAAAGCTCTATATATCGATCAGATACAGATTTTATATATTCGTCGTCCATTTCAGGAATTTGTTGCCCTTCTTTACCTTGAAAACCTTTACTGATTAACCATTGTCTTACAAATTCTTTAGACAATTGCTTCTGTGATTCTCCTTTTTGTTGTCTATCAGTATATCCTTCAGCATAAAAATAACGTGAGGAGTCAGGAGTATGGATCTCATCAATCAATACAATCTCCCCATCTTTAGTTTTACCAAATTCATATTTGGTATCTACCAAAATTAATCCACGCTCTGCTGCGATCTCTGTTCCTCTTTGAAAAAGTTTATGAGTATACGCTTCTAGCACGATATAATCTTCTTCAGAAACTATGCCTTTGGATAGTATTTCTTCACGGGAAATATCTTCGTCATGTTCTCCATTATCTGCTTTGGTAGAAGGTGTAATAATAGGTTTTGAAAATTTATCATTTTCTTTCATTCCATAAGGCATCGCAATACCACACAACATGCGCTTTCCAACTTTATACTCTCGAGCAGCGTGCCCGGATAGATATCCTCTAATCACCATTTCGACCTTAAAAGGGGTACAAAGATGCCCTACGGCTACGTTAGGATCGGGAGTATTGATGAGCCAATTTGGTACTATATCTTCTGTGGCCTTCATCATTTTGGTGGCTATTTGATTCAAAATCTGACCTTTGAACGGAATTCCTCTGGGCATTACGACATCAAACGCAGACAAACGATCTGTTGCAATCATCACCAACAAATCATCATTAATATTATATACCTCCCGTACTTTTCCTTTATATACTGATTTTTGATTAGGAAAGTTATAATTCGTATCTACTATTGTATTCATTTGGTATTATATGATTGTTTGAATATAAGAATATTTGGAGCATAAAAGTTTCGTAGGGTTGAATACAAAGGTTTCTTGTCATGTATCAACTTACCACGCACCTTAGTTAAACTAAATCATCCATTTCTATTTTCTATTTCTTTGTACGCAGCAATTACCTTTTTAACCAGTTTATGACGGATAACATCTTTATCATCGAGATAAATCATACCGATTCCTTGTACATTTTTTAGTACTAATAATGCTTCTTTGAGGCCCGATGTAACTCTTCTGGGTAAATCAATTTGTCCTGGATCACCGGTAATTATAAATTTTGCATTTTTCCCCATTCGGGTTAGAAACATTTTCATTTGTGCATGAGTCGTATTTTGTGCTTCATCAAGAATTACAAAGGCATTATCCAAGGTTCTACCGCGCATAAAAGCCATTGGTGCTATTTGTATCACCCCTTTTTCGATAAAACTATCTAGCTTTTCAGCTGGAATCATATCACGCAAAGCATCATACAAAGGTTGCATATAAGGGTCTAGTTTTTCTTTAAGATCACCTGGTAAAAACCCAAGATTCTCCCCTGCTTCTACAGCGGGACGAGTAAGAATAATTCGTCTTACCTGTTTCTCTTTTAGAGCTTTCACGGCAAGTGCAACACCTGTATATGTTTTTCCGGTACCGGCAGGGCCGATCGCAAAAACCATATCATGCGTATAAGAAGATTCTACAAGTTTACGCTGATTTGCTGTCTGTGGCTTGATTAACTTTCCTCCAACACCATGCAACAACGCCTCTCCACTGGTAGCCGAAGTTTCATAATCTTCTTTACTTTCACTAGTAAGTACCCTCTCGATTACATTTTCATCAAGCTTATTGTATTTGGCAAAATGATCAAGCAACATATTAAGACGCAAATCAAACTCTTCGAGCATATCTTCGTCTCCATACACTTTCAATTTACTGCCTCTGGCTACAATTTTTAACTTAGGAAAGTATTTTTTTAATAATTGAATATTGCTATTCTGAAGTCCGAAAAATTCTCTCGGATTAATTTCTGTTAGTTCAATGATAAGTTCGTTCAAAAGCTATACAAGTTTTAGTATGATTTTTTTCAAGGATTGACTAAGTTTGTTCCTTAGTAGTTTTAAGTCTTTTGCAGGGGAAACAAAATAATATTTAAAACGGATCTAGCTATTTATACTATCACAAAAATTAGATTAGTAAAAAAGATCTCATTCGTATTTTGTAGCACAAAAAAAGATTTTAAACTTCAAAACAAATTTACATATTTTTAAGCGCCTACAGCTAAAAAATATTAACAATTCTTGTACATGCCAATTATTACTTTAACCACAGATTTTGGAATCAAAGATCATTTTGTATCTGCTGTTAAAGGAGCAATATACAGTGAACTTCCAGAGGTTAAGGTTGTTGATATATCACATGAGATCTCTCCTTTTCATATCACTGAAGCGGCTTACATTATACAAAACGCTTATAAAAGCTTCCCCAAAGGCACTATACATATCATAGGAATAGATAGTGAACTCAATCCCGAAAACAAACACATAGCTGTAGCATTAGATGGACATTATTTTATTTGTGCCAACAATGGCATCGTATGCTTAATCACTTCTGAGTTTAATCCAAAGCAGATTGTCGAAATTAATATTCATGATACTATAGTTTCAAATTTTCCTGTGCTTGATGTTTTTGTAACGGTAGCCTGCCACATTGCACGAGGAGGAACGCTAGATGTGATTGGTAAGACTATCTCCGAAATTAAGACCATCAAAGGAGTCACTCCTATTGCCAATGTTGGCAATAAACAAATCGTAGGAAGCATTATTTATATCGATAACTACGGGAACTTGATTACTAACATCACTCGTAAACTTTTTGAAGAGGTTGGAAAAGGTCGAAAATTTAAAATTACAGCACGTACTGCCGTTTTCGAAAATATTTATGAGCGATATAGTGATGCCATTAATTTTGAAATTGAAAAAAATAAACGTGAAGAAGATGGAAAAAAACTAGCTATTTTTAATTCTTCGGGATACTTAGAATTAGCGATCTATAAAAGTAACCCAAGAACCGTAGGTGGTGCTTCAAGCCTCTTTGGTTTGTATTACCGAGATACCGTAAGTATTAGTTTTGAATAGTTTACAATGTATGGAACGAACAATTACAAGCTTAAGCAACATAAGTAGATCAATTTAAGTACTCAAGCAGATTATTCATTATATCATTTCCAATGTATACAAAACCCAAAAACTACTAATACAATCCATAATAAAATTTTAAACGTTGTGACTATGAAACTTTGTAACTTAGCTACTTTGAAATGTAAACAATGATTAAAAGAATAGTGAAAATGGGATTTGATCCTAGTCAAGTAAATGCTTTTATAGCTGTCTTTGAACAAAACAAAGATAAAATCCAAAATTTTGAAGGTTGCAGTCATGTAGAACTACTAAGAGATATCAATCAACCGAATCAATTTTTTACGTATAGCCATTGGGAATCTGAAAAACACCTCAATAACTACAGAAACTCTGCGTTATTCAAAGGGGTTTGGGCGAATACAAAAAATAAGTTTAATCAAAAGCCTGAGGCCTGGAGTGTTGAACAAGTTTGGAGTCCGGATTTATAAGTTCAGAATTTAGCCGCTACCCATTCATAACTCATAATTAAAAAAAATGTTTGCATTAATACAAAAAGAAATCAACACCTTTTTTTCCTCTGCTGTAGGATACTTAGTTATTGCCATATTTTTGATTCTCAATGGTCTTTTTCTTTGGGTATTCAAAGGAGAGTTTAATATCCCAGACAGCGGATTTGCAGACCTTGCTCCTTTTTTTCGAATAGCACCATGGATTTTGCTTCTTTTGGTTCCGGCTGTGACGATGCGAAGCATTGCCGAGGAAAAAAAACAAGGAACCCTAGAATTACTATTGACAAAGCCTATAAAAAAATGGCACTTAATTTTAGGGAAATACTTAGGCAGCCTATCACTTATATGTATAGCGCTACTTCCTAGTATTTCTTATGTAGTTACGATTTACCTTTTGGGAAATCCAGTTGGAAATCTAGACATCGGCAGCACAATCGGATCCTATTGTGTACTTCTATTACTTGCTGCTTCATATACAGCTATAGGTGTCTTTTCTTCTTCTATAACTGATAACCAAATCGTAGCTTTTTTGATTGCTATAGTACTCTGTTTTATATTTTATTTTGGATTTAACGGGCTTGCCAGTTATGATTTTACAGGAGCAAGTACTCATCTTTTTGAACAACTAGGAATGCAATTGCATTATGAACGCATGAGCCAAGGTATTATCGACACAAGAGATATTTTCTATTTTTTGAGTATTATCCTTTTCTTTGTTGCCTTTGCCATTGTATCTTTAAAAAAAGGAGCGTTGAAACAGAAAATCAAACCTATCCTTATACTAACATTATCAGTAATTGTTATTAATATATTTGGAGATAATAACTATACTCGTTTTGATCTCACTCAGGACAAGCGTTTTACACTCTCTGAAGCAACAGAAGCGCTAATCTCAGAAGCTGCTGCACCTATAGTAATTGATGTATTATTAGAAGGCGATTTTCCTTCAGAATTTAGACGTTTACAAACAGAAACCAAGCAAATATTAGAAGAATTCAATACGATAAATGCTAATATTCAATACATTTTCACAAATCCGCTAGAAGAAGAAGGTCTACGATCTGAAACGATCAATCAATTACAGCAATTTGGACTTACCCCTATGGAGGTAAGTGTACAAGAAAATGGAAAGACGGAGATCGAAACTATTGTGCCGTGGGCAATCTTAAGTTATCAAAACCGAAGTGTAAAGGTGCCTCTGGTCAAGAATACTATTGGAGCCACTTCTAAAGAGCGTGTTAACAATTCTATACAACAATTAGAATATGTTTTTGCAGATGGATTAACCAAATTGTTACATCCTAAAAAACAGAAAATTGCAGTACTAAAAGGCAATGGACAATTGCCCGATATTAAAATTGCCGATTTTATTAAAACCCTACAAGATTATTATTTTGTAGGCGCTTTTACATTAGACTCAGTAGCTACAAATCCTCAAAAAACATTACAAGACTTGCAAAAGTTTGATATGATAATCAATGCAAAACCAACACAAGCTTTCTCAGAAAAAGAAAAATATGTGTTGGACCAATTCATCATGAACGGAGGAAAATCGCTTTGGCTATTAGAATCTGTGACTATAGAAATTGATAGTCTGATGAACCCCGAAGGTGCTACGGTTGCATTGATGCAAGATCTCAGATTAGGAGATGTATTATTTTCATATGGTGTAAGAGTTAATCCTGTTTTGGTAAATGATCTGTACTCTGCGCCCTTGGTTTTAGCTTCTGGAGAAGGCAATGATACTCAATTTACACCATATCCATGGATTTATAAATCGCTGACCAAAACGAATAGTAACCATCCCATCGTAAAAAATATAGAATCTGTAAAGTTTGAATTTTCTAATCAGATAGATACACTAAAAAACAAGGTAAAGAAAACTATCTTACTCACAAGTTCAGAAAAATCTAAAACTGAAGGTGTGCCTAAAGAGATTAGGCTCGAAAATATAATTCGAAAGAAACCAGATATCGGAAGTTATACAGAAGGACCACAAAATCTAGCCGTTTTATTAGAAGGAAATTTTAAATCTACATACAAAGACCGAGTAAAACCTGTAAAAATTCAAAAAAATAAAGATACGAGTAGCACTACAAGAATGATTGTTATTGCAGATGGCGATGTCATTAAAAACAATACCCGTAAAGGGCAACCTCTAGAATTGGGTTTTGACCCGTACATGAATATAAAGTATGGGAACAAAGAGTTTTTATTAAATGCTATAAACTATATGCTGGATGATTCTGGTCTTATTGAAGTACGAGGCAAAGAAATCAATATTCCATTTTTAGACATTGATCAGGTTGTTGCCAATAAAACATTTTGGCAAGTAATTAACATCGTCATACCATTGGTTATTTTGGGAATATTTGGGTTTTTGTTTTCATTCATACGAAAAAGGAAATACAGAAAAATCTCTTAACACATTACTCTTGTATTGAGTATTTCAAAAAATTAAACAAACAATATAACTTATAACTTCATAATATCACCCCACATTATATTTCTAATCTCTATATTTGGAAAACTAAAACCCCTAAATAAAGCTATACCTATCGAATTTGAAAGCCTAAATATAGTACTCAAGACTGAAGACCTTTCTATTGGTTACCGCACTAAAAAAAAACTACATGTGGTAGCTGCAGACATTAACCTAAAACTGCATGAAGGAGAACTCATAGGTCTGGTAGGTGCAAACGGAATAGGAAAATCTACTTTGCTTCGCACATTATCCCATGTGCAACCTGCACTACACGGAGATGTGTTTTTATCTGACAAAAAACTATCTTCATATAAAGCTATTGAACTAGCCGCACAATTAAGTATTGTGCTAACCGAGCAGATTGCCTCAAAAAACCTTACGGTCTATGAATTAGTAGCTTTAGGAAGACAACCATATACCAATTGGGTCGGCAAAATGTCTGAAGAGGATATCGACAAAGTACACAAAGCCATCGAAGTGACTCATATTACAGCTTTACTAACCAAAAGATGTTTTGAGCTTAGTGATGGGCAGCTACAAAAGGTGCTCATTGCACGTGCCATAGCCCAGGACACTCCTTTTATCATGCTAGATGAACCTACCACTCATTTAGATATTTATCATAAGGCCTATATTTTAAAGCTCTTAAAACGGCTAGCTTTCGAAACCAAAAAAACAATACTATTCTCTACCCATGAGATTGACTTCGCCATACAACTGTGTGACAAGATGATTGTTATGAATCAAGATGGATTCGAGTTCGGAAGACCAAAAGAATTAGTGCAATGTCGGGCTTTTTCATCTTTATTTCCCGAAGATTTGATTTTGTTTGATGAAAAGTCCGGACGATATAAAGTAAGAAATTAACGGATCACCCTTTATTTTAATTACTTTTTATCGAAAAAATTTGCATATTATAGATAAACAGTAGAAATTTAGAGTAAGAAACATAGCTTCCTTTGTTAAAAAAAAATTACTTTTACACTCAAATCATAAAAAACCAAATCTATTATGAATACTATTTTAAAACTCAGGTCAATTGCAACCTTAGTAATCGCATCTGCATTTATTTTTAGCTGTAGCTCTGATGATAATTCTGACATACAAGGACCAAGTACAGATACAGATTTTAATCTTATTGTTAATACGACTAATGAAGGTAGTGAGGAACGTAACGTACCAATCACAACAGATCAACTAAATACTACTCAAAAGGTTAATGTTACTTTTGCAGCAGAACAATCAATGAAGAGATTATACATTGCAAAAAGTGAAAATGGTGGTGCACTAGAACCTTTTGCATTTACCAATCAAGCTGTTGATGAGAAAAAAGATGGATCTGTTGATCTTGTAGGCGACGATAAAAAAGAATTTACATTTAATATAGATTTTGATACGCCTTCGACTTCTGATGGTACAGTAACCTATTTATTATGGGCAACTACAGGACGAGGTGACTTTAGAGATATTGCCAAGCGTAATGCAATCGGAGAATTTGATTTTGGAGTGATAACAATCACGGCTGGTAACGGTGCTACTGGTAATGGACTAAAGTCATATACGCAAACCATCCTATCTGCTCCTCTAGAAGATGGATCTTCAAGTACATTTATGTCTGTTTTAGATGGTGAAATTTATAAAATTAGTGAAGGAGAAGAATTAGCTTCACTTTGGGATTTTGGATATTACTATGGTAATTCTGGTCTAGCTTCTTTTGCCTCAACATCAAACTATCCTGCTCTTTTTGATACCAATGGTGATGGAATGGTAGATGCTGCTGTAGCTGACTTAACTGGTGTTCCGCAGGAAGAGTTAAATAAATTCTATTTAGCGAAATCTACAAGTATTGACTTTGATACTGTAACAAAAAGAGAAGATCTGGATAATATTGATAAACCTGCTACAGAAAGAGTAACAAATATCATTATTGGAGATGTTATTGTATTCGAGGATAATTACGGCAATAAAGGATTGATTAAAGTTACCGAAATTGTAACCGGCGCAGGAACTAGTGGTAAAATTACATTTGATGTAAAAGTGCAAACATCAAATATATTTAAACCCTAATTAATAAAACCCCTTAACCACAACTATATTTGAGGCTATCTATAAAAAGATATCCTCTTTTTTATTTATGCGGTAACCGGTATAAACCTAAATCTTTATCTTTGGGTAAACAATACGAGTACATGTCAGAATACACACCGATCATTATTGCTGTAGGAGCAATTATAACCTCAATTATCATTGGTTTTTTCATAGGGAAATATGTAGTTTCACTTCAACATAAGAGTGAGCAAAGCGCTGCAGATGAGAGAGCTAATCAACTACAAAGTCAATTTGAGGAATTTAAGAAAAATTCAGAATCTCAATATGTAGAACTTATAAAAGAACGTGAAGATATCCGTAAAGAAAAAGAGTTTCTAAATACAGAACTAACCAGACGAACAACAGAGTATGAAAATCTTCATGAAAAAAACCAGGAACAAAAAAGCGAAGTAGAAAAGCTGCAAGAAAAGTTTTCAAAAGAATTCGAAAACCTGGCTAATAAAATTTTAGATGAAAAATCGAATAAATTCACTGAACAAAATAAAGAAAATATCAAAAACATTCTTACTCCGCTGCAAGAGAAAATAACTATTTTTGAAAAAAAAGTAGACCAAACCCACAAAGAAAGTATTGATTATCATGCCGCTCTCAGGCAACAAATTCTTGGCCTCAAAGATCTTAATGAGCAAATGAGTAAAGAAGCGACGAATCTCACCAAGGCACTCAAGGGAGATAGTAAAATGCAAGGCAACTGGGGGGAATTAGTATTAGAGCGTGTTTTAGAAAAATCAGGCCTAGAGAAAGATCGCGAATATGTCGTACAACAAAGCTTCACCACAGAAAACGGTGATCGCGTGTTACCTGATGTTGTGATTTATCTGCCCGATAACAAGAAAATGGTGATTGATTCCAAAGTTACGCTCACAGCCTATGAGCGTTTTGTGAATGAAGATAACGAAGATCTTAGAGCGAATTATTTAAAAGAACATATTATTGCATTAAAACGACATATAGATCAGCTCTCAGAAAAAAATTACCAAGATCTCTATGATATAGAATCCCCTGATTTTGTACTATTATTTGTACCTATCGAACCTGCATTCGCTATTGCAATTAATGAAGAAAACCAGCTGTATAATAAAGCCTTTGAAAAAAATATTGTGATCGTTACCCCTTCCACCCTTTTGGCAACTCTACGCACTATCGATACCATGTGGAATAATGAAAAACAACAACGCAACGCCATAGAGATTGCACGCCAAGCCGGAGCATTGTATGATAAATTCGAAGGGCTGGTAAAAGACCTTACCGGAGTAGGTAAAAGAATTGATGACGCTAAGAAAGATTATTCTTCTGCTATGAATAAATTAGTTGATGGCAGAGGAAATCTTATAACTAGTGTCGAAAAACTCAAAAAGATGGGAGCCAAAGCCAAAAAATCATTACCCGAAGCTATTATCAAACGTGCTTCTGATGACAATGATAATTAACTAAAATTACTATGGAACCTACAATTACAAAAATATTATTTCAGATTTTTCTAGGACTCATCACCTCTTTAGGGCAAGTATGCATTCTAGCTATATGCATATATTACATTCTGAAGGCTGGTTCTAAATCAGATGGTGCACTCTTATGTACAGGTAGCGTTATTTGGTTGTTTTGCAGTGTTTCACAATCAGTAGGAACACTATACATTAGCATCTGGGGTACCACAGGTTTTCAGCTATTTACATATATAATACAAGGGTGTTCAATGCTGGGTTCTTTACTTTTTGTATTGGGTTTTTTTATATTAATTAGAAAAGTGATACAAAACAAAAACACATTACACACAACTAACCATGCGAACTAAAAAAGCACTTATTTTTCTATTACTTGGATGTTTTATAAGTATTGCATCCGGGCAGCAAACCTATTTTCCTGAACGTGGCAATTGGACCGAAAAATCACCTTCAGCATTTAACATAGATGCCAAAAAATTAGATGAAGCAATACAATTTGCAAAAAGAAATGAGTATTCTGGAGCTAAAGACCTACGACAAGCGATCTTAAAGGGCTTTGAACACGAACCCTACCATAAGATTCTTGGACCTACCAAAAAAAGAGGTGGCCCTGCGGGTCTGATCATTAAAGATGGATACATTATCGCAAAATGGGGAGCTATCGACCGTGTAGACATGACCTTTAGTATTACCAAAAGCTATTTATCAACAATTGCAGGATTGGCAATAGATCAAAAGCTAATTTCAGCTACAGATGACTTTACCAGTGATTATGTATGGGATCATACCTTTGACGGGGAGCATAATAAAAAAATTACATGGAGACATTTGCTAACTCAATCGTCAGATTGGTCAGGACAACTATGGGGCGGATATGATTGGGCAGATCGACCACCTCGAGAAGGAGGTATTGACGATTGGAAACATAGAAAATTAAATCAACCGGGAACCGTGTTTGAATATAATGATGTGCGTGTGAATGTACTTGGATATGCATTGCTCAACATCTGGAGAAAACCCTTACCGCAAGTGTTAAAAGAAAAAATAATGGATCCTATCGGAGCCTCGACAACCTGGCGATGGTATGGGTACGAAAATTCCTGGGTGAATATAGATGGGATTCAAACACAATCTGTAAGCGGTGGCGGTCACTCTGGTGGTGGTTTGTTTATCAACACTCTTGATCATGCGAGATTTGGGCTTTTGTTTCTGAACCAAGGAAAATGGAAGGGGCAACAACTCATATCTAAAGAATGGATCACAGAAGCTACAAAACCTTCACGAGCTAATCCCAACTACGGATTTATGTGGTGGTTAAACCAAAAAGGTGACAGACATTGGGAAGGATTACCAGAGCACATTTATTATGCAGCAGGTTTTGGTGGCAATTTTATTGTTATTGATCAAAAAGAAAATCTAGTCGTAGTAACCCGATGGTTAGAACCGAAGCATATAGGAACATTCATGACTAAAATTTACAATACATTATAATTATGAAAAAAGTATTCACATTAATCATTATTGCAATTCTGATCGTATTCGCCAGCTGGTATGCTTTCGTTTATTTTACATCATACAGCGAAGGCACACGTAGTGGAGAGCTTATAAAATTTAGTAATAAAGGTATCGTTTTTAAAACTTGGGAAGGTGAAATTAGCCAAGGAATATCTGGTGCTCAAATTTTTAGCTTTTCTGTTGAAGATAAAGAAAATAAAATTGTTGAAAAGCTACAACAATTTCAAGGAAGATATGTAAAGGTGAAATATAAAGAACGTTTTGCAAAAATCACCTGGCTCGGCGACACTAAGTATTTCATAATCGATGTTGAAGAAGAAGACTCCCCGCATTTTGGGAATAAATGATTGACTTGCCTTACAATCAATTATAAACAGAAACATAAAACTACCTTTGATAACATGAAAAAATACAAAACTAACAGAGAATCAAGGATAACGATATCACAATTGATGTTACCCTCGCATTCGAATTTCAGTGGAAAAATTCATGGGGGATATATTTTATCATTGATGGATCAAATAGCTTTTGCTTGTGCTTCAAAACACTCTGAAACATATTGCGTTACTGCTAGTGTAGACAAAGTCGACTTTTTAAAACCTATTGAAGTAGGAGAACTAGTAACTTTGAAAGCATCTGTAAACCATGTAGGAACTACATCCATGGTTGTTGGACTACGCGTAGAATCTGAACATATTCAGACTGGTGTTGTAAAACACTGTAATTCGAGTTATTTTACCATGGTTGCAAAAGACAAAGAAGGAAAAAGTGTAGCTATTCCCGGGCTGATTTTAGAAAACAAAACTTCTATACGCCGTTTTGTACGAAGTATTATACGCAAAGAAGATACCGAAATACGAAGAGATCGCTTTAAAGCTTCAGATTTCAATCTTGAAGAACACCTCGAAGTCTTGAAAGATTATAACGTAAAAGTTACATTGTAAAATCATAGTACTAACAATCTGAATTCAATTTAATGCTCGTATAATTTAGGTGATCAACGAAAGAGGTTTATTGTATTGAAAAGCCAATAATCAGCAATAAGGCTTTGTTATGATATTAAAAGTAGTAACAAGCCATTTTACTATAGTCATTTGGTATTAAAAATATACCTTTTCGATTTAGAAAACTATTAGATTTTTACTTCCTATACAATCATCATCACATGCATACGTTAGAAAATAAATACTAATTTGTATATTACAATACAAAACCCCAAGTCATGAAGAATATATATACAAAATTATTATGGTTATTTGTTATAGTAATTAGCTATAATTGTGGGAGCGATGATGAAACTGAACCTATACCTGACGGGACTACTGATCCTGTAACACCCCCAGATACAAATCCTAATCCCAATAAAACTACAACATATATTGCCGATGTAAAGGTAATTATCGATACTGAATGTATACGTTGTCATACTGATCCCCCAGCAAATGGTGCTCCTTTTTCTTTACGAAATTATAAAGACATCATGGATGCCATTAACGTTGGTAAACAAGATATTGCAGGAGCTATGAACGAACCAGGTAGAAATGTTATGCCACCCGAGCCTGAGGGTCGTTTACCCCAAGAAACTATTGATGTTGTCTTAGATTGGAAAGCAGATGGCTATTTAGAGCAATAATTATTTACTATTCACAATATCCTGTCCCTTATAAAATCGTTTGATCGCCATATTATTTTCAGAATATACCTTGATCAGATAAAATCCTTCTCTAAGCGATGATACATCAAGCGTTCTATCAAGATGTAACTGTTGTTGTACTCTTATCAGACCAGCTTTGTCAATTATTTTAACTGTAATAACCTCATTGGGATTATTAGTTACAATATTTATATGCTCTGAAGTTATGGCAGGTTGAATCTCGAAAGAAAATAACTCATCATTTAAAGGTGAAACGCTGTCGTTATTTGAGAACATCGATAATGATCCTGCAAAAAATAAAAAATATAGTAGTAAATTTTTCATAGTCTTTTTGTTTAATTTATACTAAGATATGATTAAACAAACAGTTACTACGTTAACAAAAGCACAAATAGAATGAAATTTAACGCTATTTTAGAAAATATTATGAATTGTATAAAGTTTTTCCACATATTGAAAAAAACCGGACAGCTCTAGGGCTATCCGGTTTCTTTAAATATATAAATTAATATTCTCAGTATGTATTATTTACTCAAATACATCTTACGCCTAGCATATAAATCATAAAACTGATCGTCCTTGAGATCATCGATAAATAGAATACTCTCACCGGTACTTTTCATCTCTGGTCCCAATTTTTTGTTCACATTTGGAAATTTATTAAAAGAGAACACCGGTTGTTTGATTGCATACCCGTCTAAGTGTGGTTTAAAATCAAAATCTGACACTTTTTTCTCACCCAGCATTACTTTTGTTGCATAATTTACATAAGGCTCTCCGTAGGCTTTTGCTATAAAGGGTACTGTTCGCGATGCTCTGGGGTTAGCTTCTATAATGTATACCATATCATCCTTGATCGCAAACTGGATATTGATCAATCCTACTGTGTTTAAGGCCAAAGCAATTTTGTGCGTATGATCTTTGATTTGTTGCAACACAAACTCCCCAAGATTGAATGGTGGTAGTGTTGCATTAGAATCGCCAGAGTGAATTCCGCATGGTTCTATATGCTCCATAATACCAATGATGTATACGTTTTCACCATCGCAAATAGCATCAGCTTCGGCTTCGATGGCGCCATCTAGATAATGATCCAGTAATAATTTGTTATTAGGAATCTTGCGCAATAAATCTACAACATGCTCTTCTAACTCTTGCTTATTAATTACAATCTTCATTCCTTGCCCTCCAAGTACATATGAAGGTCTAACAAGGATTGGAAAATCTAATCGATCAGCTACTGCGAGTGCTTCATCTGCTGTTTCTGCAATATCAAACTCTGGATAAGGAATATTATTTTCTTTCAATAACTTAGAAAAATGACCTCTATCTTCTGCAAGATCTAAGGATTGAAAGCTAGTTCCAATAATTTTCACACCGTATCGATCTAATTTCTCTGCGAGTTTTAATGCTGTTTGACCACCAAGTTGTACAATTACACCTTCTGGTTTTTCGTGTCTGATGATATCATAAATATGCTCCCAAAATACGGGTTCAAAATATAATTTATCGGCAACATCAAAATCTGTAGATACGGTTTCTGGATTACAATTAATCATAATCGTTTCATAGCCGCACTCTGCAGCAGCCAGAACCCCATGTACACAGCAATAATCAAACTCAATCCCTTGCCCTATTCGGTTAGGACCCGAACCTAAAACAACGATTTTCTTTTTGTCGGTAACAATACTCTCGTTTGCCACAAACTTTTTACCGTCTGGCGTTTCAATTTCAGCTTCAAAAGTAGAATAAAAATAGGGCGTTTGCGCTTTAAATTCTGCTGCACAGGTATCTACAAGTTTATACACTCTATTTATACCAAATTCATCTCTTTTCGTATGAACTTCGCTTTCATAACAGCCTACCATATGAGCAATCTGTCTGTCTGCAAAACCTTTTTGTTTCGCTTCCAGTATGAGATCTTTGGTAAGAGATTGTATAGTATGGGTTGAAATTTCTTTTTCGAGATTGTGTAATTCTTCATATTGTTTGAGAAACCACATATCAATTTTTGTTATTTCATGTATCCTACTCAAAGGAATACCAATCTGAATCGCATCATAGATCACAAATACGCGATCCCAGCTCGCATGGGTCAATTTTTCTATAATTGTGTCATAGTTTGTATGCCCTTTGCCATCTGCTCCTAATCCGTTTCTTTTAATTTCTAAAGATTGAGTAGCTTTGTGTAATGCTTCTTGAAAAGACCTTCCGATAGCCATGACCTCGCCTACAGATTTCATTTGTAGCCCCAGTGTACGATCAGATCCTTCGAATTTATCAAAATTCCATCGTGGGATTTTTACAATCACATAATCCAATGTAGGTTCAAATAGAGCCGAAGTAGATTTTGTAATTTGATTATCTAATTCATCCAGGTTATATCCTATAGCCAGTTTTGCTGCTATTTTGGCGATTGGATACCCTGTTGCTTTTGATGCTAGTGCAGAAGAACGAGAAACTCTAGGATTAATCTCGATCGCTATGATATCTTCATTCTCATCTGGGCTTACAGCAAATTGCACATTACATCCTCCTGCAAAATCTCCAATACTACGCATCATATGAATTGCCATATCACGCATACGCTGGTATGTCTTATCACTTAATGTCATTGCAGGAGCAACTGTTATAGAATCTCCTGTATGGATACCCATTGGATCCATATTTTCTATGGCACAAATAATAACAACGTTATTATTATTATCTCTTAAAAGTTCTAATTCGTATTCTTTCCATCCAATTAATGCCTTATCAATCATCACTTCATGAATTGGCGAAATTTCTAATCCACGAGTAAGAAGTTCGTCAAAATCTTCTTCTTTATAGACAATAGATGCTCCATCACCACCCAAAGTATATGATGCTCTGATGACCAGGGGAAAACCAAACTCCTGAGCAATTTCTTTTCCTTTCAAATAAGAATTGGCTGTAGCCTGTGGGGCCATTCCTATTCCGATTTCAAGCATTAATTCTCTAAATTTCTCTCTATCTTCTGTAATATTAATCGCATCAATATCAACACCAATAATCTCGACTCCAAAATCTTCCCATATTCCTTTTTCATCAGCTTCAATACAAAGGTTTAATGCAGTTTGTCCACCCATAGTAGGTAATACTGCATCGATTTGCGGATGATCCTTTAGGATTTCTATTATTGATTTTGTGTTCAATGGTTTTAGGTATACATGATCTGCCATAGAAGGATCTGTCATAATAGTTGCAGGATTAGAATTGATTAATATCGTTTCTATTCCATCTTCTCGTAACGATCGTAAAGCTTGTGTCCCCGAATAATCAAATTCACACGCTTGACCTATAACTATTGGTCCTGATCCTATAATCAGTATACTCTTGAGTTTTTCTCTTTTAGGCATGTAATGAAAGTATTTGCGATTTACTTAATATAATTTATGTATTAGATATAAAAAAAGGCGTTACCTGTAAAGTAACACCTTTAATATTTTTGAAGCACATAACCATTAGTGCTTGTGTCTTAACTCTGAAGAAACAGATAACTTCTTTCTACCTTTTGCTCTTCTACGAGCCAGCACCTTTCTACCATTTACAGAAGCCATACGCTCTCTGAAACCGTGTTTGTTTTTTCTTTTTCTTTTTGATGGTTGAAACGTTCTTTTCATTGCTATCTATCTTTATATATCTTCTTCGAATATCTTTACTGTTCTACATGAGAATATCTTCTCAAAACTGCGGGCAAATATACAAAGAGTTTTTACTTTGACAAACCTAATTATCAAATTATTTTTAATTGTTTTTATTACCTTTGCCGCTACTTAATAATTAAATAATTCAATGTACAACAAAAATATAAAATTAGTGATTGCTGCCATAGTAATTGGTGTAGCCATATGGCAAATGGTAGAAGGATATATAGGAAATGGGATCATGCTCATCTTACTGTCTATAATTTTTGTGTTTTTATATTTTAAAAATGAATTAATTCTTCTGGCATTCTTGAGATTGCGTAAGCAGGATTTTGATGGTGCCAGAAAATGGTTAGACAAAATCAAAAACCCAGAAAGCGCACTTACCACAAAACAAAACGGATATTATAACTACCTATTGGGTATCATGCTATCTCAAACTAATATTACTCAGGCCGAGAAATATCTAAAAAAAGCGATTAAATTAGGGTTATCTATGAATCAGGATCTTGCCGTAGCAAAACTAAACCTTGCTGGCATAGCAATGACAAAACGCAGAAAAAGGGAAGCGCAAATTTTACTTACTGAAGCTAAAAAACTAGACAAACATAGCATGCTGAAAGACCAAATTAATATGATGAAACAGCAAATGAAGAAAATTTAGGCATACTAATTGTGTAAGATTTTACGTTAACTAAGAGGTTTTATATAATGATGTATAAGAGCCTTCTGTACTAGAAACATAAAGTTTTGCGCTCAATAAATGTTTTTTTTATAGACTTTATACTACATTAGCTACCGTAATGAATTTGTAATGAAGAAATTATTAATACTAGGAATACTCTTTTTATATTTTAGCAATTCTTTTTCGCAAGAAGAAAGAAGAATACCATTTTCAACTGCTATTTCAGCCCATATTGTGAAATACAATCAGAAAATGGACGCCGTCTATAGAGAAAATGATATGGAACGTGCAACATTTTTGTTTGATTCTTTGGTAAGTAATCATCTTAATGGCACATATATGGACAACTTCACCGTTAATACTATAAAAGAAGAGCCTATTTCTTTTGACGATTATGAGAAACCTATATTCCTGATCACTTACGCTGCATGGTGTGTGCCTGGAGTTGGTGAAATCCCAGCACTTAATGATCTTGCAGACAGATTTCATGATCAAATCGATTTTGTAGTATTATTTTGGGACACTAAAGAAAACCTAAAATCTAAAAGTGACGAGTACAATCAAAATATTAAGCTTGTATATGTAGATGAAAAAACCAATCAAGACTCTCATATTGTAAATAAGCTAAAGCATGCACTTGGTTTTCCGATGATGTATTTTATGGATGAGGAAAGAAAAATGCTTAATATCCAAAAAGTAGAGACCCATCACTCTAGCGAAACTATAAGTAATTCATACAATATACACTTTAACTCACTATCCAAAGGAGTTTCATTAATTATTGCCGATCTAGATGCAAAAGGCTTACTGGCTGGGGATGTAGAGCCATTGGAAGAAAATATTGGCAAAAAAGAAATTAAGAATAAGAAAGATGAAGATGGGCGTACAGAAGAAGAACGTAGAATTGATGAAGAATACGAAAGGTATAAGCGAGAAAAAGATTCTATAAACAACAGAAAAAACAGATAATTTTAAGTTGTTTTTTTTCTCTATTTCCCAAAAATCATCTTTATAGCGACTAGTAACAGCACACCTCCAAAGATTTTTTTCAGAAGCGCCTGATTGATAGTGACTGCTAATTTACTGCCTAGATACCCTCCGATAATGAAAGTAACTGCTATTATGATTGCATATTTCCAGTTTACATAACCTTCTTGATAATAGTTATAGGCTGCTAATAATGTTACTGGTACGGCCAAAACTGCTAAACTTGTCCCTTGTGCCTGATGCTGAGAAAAATTCACCCATATGATCATTAAAGGAATCATAACCACACTCCCTCCAATTCCTAAAGTACCACTAAAAAACCCAGCCAATAGACCGATTAGAATTAAAGAAATTAATACCGATGTATTCATACTACAATAGAATAAGTGGTTAACTTAATTAAAATATATCAAATAGGATACAATACGTGCTATTGACCTACACCAGTCTTGTAATATCCTTCTCGCGGAATTTTGATCAAATATTCTTTACCCAATGCATTATTAAGATGCGGTTCTCTAAGCCAAGGATTGTGCAATTTCAGAATCTTATAATTTATACCATACTGCTTGGCAAATTCAGTAAAGTCTGCGATTGGTTCATCAATTAACACATTAAATGTAGGGATATGTTTGTATAAGTCTTCAGTATTAAAATTAAATCCGTATTGTTTTGGGTTACTTAATATCTCCTTTACGGCAACTATTCTAAACACATAGCGTCCGGTTTCTTCTCCTAATAGAAGATCGTAATAGGAATCAACATCTTGTTTTTCTAATCGTCTACCAATACCAGCTCTTCCTGCATTATAAGCAGCAGCCGCTAATGTCCATGATCCAAATTTTTCATTTGCCTTTTTAAGGTATTTGCAAGCTACTCGAGTAGATTTTTCGATATGATAACGCTCGTCAACATTTTGATTTACTTCGAGTCCATATTCTTTAGCAGTCCCTTTCAATATTTGCCAAAATCCAGTTGCCCGAGCAGGTGAAACTGCTTGAGTTAGACTACTCTCTATAACGGCAAGATATTTAAAATCTTCGGGAATACCTTCTTCTTTTAAAATTGGCTCAATAATAGGGAAATATTTATTTGCTCTTTTGAAAAGTAATAATCCGTTAGACTGCCAGTATGTATTGACTAGCAACTCTCTATCCATACGTTCTCTAATATCAGGGTTCTCAATAGGAACAAGTTCTCCAGAGAAATTAAGATTATCTGGCATGGGTACTGCATAGACATTATAGTCATTAATTAGTTTTTCTTCGAGAACTTCTTGCGCTATAGGTTTTTGTATATTGTCTTGAGTGGCATTGACTAAAACACCAAAAGTGAATAATATACCTAAAAACACTAATACTTTCCTGATCATTTTCATATTTAGTAGACTTTGTTGGGGATAAAATTTCATATTACAATATAATGTAAAAACTTAGACTAATGCAAGTTATCATTTATTATTTGAGGTAAATATTTATTAAACCATCTAGCTCTATTTACGATCATCACATGTGTTCCCTGCGTTACTGTAATACAATTTTTGATATTCGAAATAGGAAAAACCACATCCCTATCACCATGAATATGGATCAACCCAACCGGAGTTTTTTCCTGATCCCAACATACCATTTTCTCAATTGCCCAATCCAAATATGTTTTGTCGTTTATAGACAAATACTTTTGATACATTGCTGCTCTCTTCTTTGCAAAATCACCAAAAGCAAGTTTTTCCCAATTTTCAATTTTAGAAATTATTGATGTAGGCAATAACTTGTATACTTTCGTTTTACGTGCGATTTGCATTCGTTTTGGTAATTCATATCTGTTTTTTACACTAGAAATAATAATTAGTTTCTTTATCTTCAGATATTTACTCATCTCCTGAACCATTATACCACCAAATGAGACTCCAACCAATACACAATTCTCATGCTTTACTTCTTTACACATACGCTTAGCATACATTTTAATCGATTCGTTTTTTTCAGGAATCTTCCAAGAAATGGTATAACATTTAAATTGCTCCTTAGGAAGGCTTATGTATTCGAAAATAGACACAGAAGCTGCCATCCCGGGAATAAAGTAAACATGAGTAACTTTCTGCTTCATAGCTATTTTAACAGTGGAATTGAACTTTAAATATCTAATTTTCTTATCTTTGCATATCAAAATTATAATATTCCTTATTAAAGAAAAGGAAATACAATGTTATTTTTTTGTAAAAGGGAATTTAGAACTAACTAATCTTAGTTAGCAACTTATAGTTTTATAAAATATTGGATATACTTTACATTTTTATTCTTATGCTATAAAACTAATGTTATAAAGATTGTTATATGTAATAGAGGGTAAATACCTCTTACTTATGATTTAAAACCTCATAATTTAAAAATATGGAGAACATGAGTGATGTTGAATTAGAAATAATCGATAATGAATTTCTAAGACAATTCGAAACTACAATTGAAGGTCAAAAAGCAAAAATTGAGTATGCCCAACAGGAAAGAAAAATTTTCCTTACTAAACTTATCATGAGTGATGAACACTTAGAAAAGGGATATGAAAAAGATTTTATTGTTGCTGTATTTAATCTGATCGAGGAACGTAATATCAGATTAGTACCCACAAGCCCTATAATTGCGAAATTCATGCGCAAAAATAGAAGAAAATATAAAGATTTACTCCCAGTAGGAATTAACATATAGAAAAATAACTAAAAAAGTCTGCTTGTAAGCAGACTTTTTTAGTTATAAATATCAAATTATTTAAGACATCACTATACAAGATCAAATCTTACCATTCCATCATCATCAATCTCTGTTAGCGTAACTGAAGTTAAAGTATTTACATAAGATGGATTCCATGGCATTTTTACCTTGACATAATTTTCAGTAAAACCATGAATATAGCCTTCTTTATTTTCAGATTCAAATAAAACCGTTCTTTCTGTTCCTAATTGACTTTCATAAAACGCTCTCCTTTTTTTGACAGATAATCCACGGAGCATTTTACTTCTTTTTTTACGCACATTTGTGGTAACCACTCCTTCTAAATCAGCTGCTACAGTATTATCTCTTTCAGAATATGTAAATACATGAAGGTAAGATATATCTAATCCAGACAAAAAATTATAGGTATCCAGAAAGTGATCATCTGTTTCCCCGGGAAAGCCTACAATAACATCGACACCAATACAGGCATGTGGCATCACCTCTTTGATTTTCCTGATACGATTAACATATAAATCACTAAGATATCTGCGGCGCATCAATTTAAGAATCTCATCACTCCCTGATTGCAAAGGAATATGAAAATGAGGCACAAAAGTTTTCGAATTTGCTACAAAATCTATAGTCTCATTCTTCAATAAATTAGGCTCAATAGAAGAAATCCGAAGGCGTTCAGTACCCGCTACAGTATCTAATGCCTGTACAAGCTCAAAAAAAGTATGCTCATGCTTTTTATTCCCAAATTCACCTTTGCCATAGTCGCCTATATTAACTCCTGTAAGTACTATTTCTTTAATTCCTTTATCAGAGATTTCTTTGGCATTTTTCAAAACATTATCTAGCGTATCGCTACGCGAAATTCCTCTGGCCAGAGGAATTGTACAATACGTACATTTATAATCACATCCGTCCTGTACTTTTAGAAAAGCTCGGGTTCGATCTCCAATCGAGTAGCTCCCCACATAGAAATCTGCTTCTTCTATTTCGCAAGAGTGTACTTCACCAAAATCATTTTTAGACAAGTCGTTTATATAATCAGTAATCTTAAATTTTTCTGTCGCTCCTAATACCAAATCCACTCCATCTACAGCTGCCAATTCTTCTGGCTTAAGTTGTGCATAGCAACCAACTGCAGCTACAAAAGCATCTTGATTGGTTTTTTGTGCCTGCCTTACTATTGTTTTAAACCTCTTATCTGCATTTTCAGTTACAGAACATGTATTAATTACATAAATATCTGCGTTTTCAGAAAAATCCACACGATCAAAGCCTTCATCTTTAAAACTTCTGGCGATAGTTGATGTTTCTGAAAAATTCAGTTTGCAACCTAACGTATAAAAAGCTACTTTTTTTCTCATAAAGCTATATGTCATTTCGCCAAAGACGGAAATCTCTTTATATTTACCTTCAACCTAAACTAACAATATATTGAATTACTTAAGCATAAATTTCAAGAGGGCAAATATACCAACAATAATTTGTTTTCTAAAATTGAAATCACATCATTCTTTATTCATAATTCACTATTTAACAATAGCTTACACTTGTTTATTACTTTCATCTTGTGGAAACTCTTTCAAAGAAGACAAGGACCATTTGGTATTTAGATATAATGAATATTCGAATATAAAAACTCTTGACCCGGCTTTTGCAAGAAATCCTTCAATCATATGGCCAACTAATCAGCTATTTAATGGTCTTGTTCAGTTTGATGATTCTTTACATGTACAGCCAGATATCGCTAAAAATTGGTTAATTTCAGAAGATGGTCTTACCTACAAGTTTACCCTTCGGAAAGATGTATACTTTCACAAGCATGCTCAATTTGAAAATAAGGACAGTACTCGAACAGTAATTGCACCTGATTTCGTATACAGTTTTGATCGCTTGGTTGATCCAAAAATAGCATCGCCCGGTAATTGGGTGCTAAAAAATGTAGCTTCATACACTGCCCTTAATGATAGTATTTTTGAAATTAAACTTAAGAAACCTTTCCCTGCTTTTTTAGGTTTGATGAGCATGAGATATTGTTCTGTTGTACCCAAAGAGATTGTAGCTTTTTATGGAAACCAATTTAGATCCAACCCCATAGGTACCGGACCTTTCAAATTCAAATTATGGGAAGAAAATGTAAAATTAGTTTTGCGTAAAAATGAACTTTATTTTGAAAAAGATAAAGAAGGAAAACAACTCCCGTATCTCGAAGCGGTTGCGATTACGTTTTTACCTGAGAAACAAAGTGAATTTTTACAATTTGCTAAGGGCAATATTGATTTTCTAAATAGTTTGGATGCATCGTATAAAGATGAACTTCTTACGCCAAGTGGAAAATTAAGATCCAAATATAAAGACCACATCGTAATTTCTAAAGGACCCTATCTCAATTCAGAATATTTGGGGTTTTACTTGGATAGTGACAAAGACGAAATTCAGTCTAAAATTCTTAGAAAAGCTGTTAACTATGGCTTCGACAGGAAAAAAATGATTACCTATCTTAAAAATGGTATTGGCACACCGGCTGTACATGGCTTTATTCCAAAAGGACTTCCTGGATTTAACAATATAAAAGGATACGAGTACAACCCTGAAAAAGCACGTAAATTTGTAAAAACCTACATTGAACAAACCGGCAACGATACTCCTTCTATAACAATAACAACAGATAGTAACTACCTAAGCCTTTGTGAGTTTATACAGCGAGAATTAGAAAAGATTGGTCTACAAGTAATTATAGATGTATTACCGCCATCAACCATTAGAGAACAAAAATGGAGTGGTAAACTAGACACTTTTAGAGCCAGCTGGATCGCTGACTATCCCGATGCAGAAAATTTTCTATCCCCATACTATAGTAAAAACCATACACCAAATGGGCCAAATTACACACATTTCAAGAATGAAGTTTTTGATCAATTATATGAAGAAAGCTTTTTGATCACCGATACCAAATTAAGAGAACAATTATACACCAAAATGGATTCTATTGTTATTGCCAACGCTCCTATTGTTCCTTTATACTATGATGAAGTAGTTCGATTTACACAAAAAAATGTAAAAGGCCTTACCAATAATGCTCAGAACTTTTTGGTGCTCAAAAGAGTTTGGAAGGAAAGAAAATAAGCCAATAATTTTTAGCTTGTTTTTATTACTTCAAATCTAGTCATACCCCTTTCGCCACGATTTAGTTTCTTCAAAAACATGCTCTAGAATCTTTTTATCTTGCTCGGTAAAGTCCAAATTTCTTCTAGACATTACTACTTTGGCTACTTCAAAAGCTTTTTTAGTTTGATAGGTTGTAAAGCCACCACTACCACCCCAACTATAGCTAGGTATAAAATTGCGAGGAAAGCCACTACCAAAAATATTTGCATTCACTCCTACTACAGTCCCTGTATTAAACATAGTGTTAATTCCACATTTAGAATGATCGCCCATCATTAATCCACAAAACTGTAATCCTGTTTTCGCAAAACCTTCGGTTTCATAACTCCATAGGCGTACGGGAGCATAGTTATTTTTTAAATTTGATGTATTCGTGTCTGCTCCCAGGTTACACCACTCGCCTATTACCGAATTACCAATAAATCCATCATGTCCCTTATTAGAGTGTCCAAAAACTACGCAATTAGTTACTTCACCTCCTATTTTAGAATACGGTCCAATTGTAGTGCCTCCATAAATTTTTGATCCCATTTTTAATGTAGCATACTCACAGAGTGCAAAAGGTCCTCTTATGATACTACCCTCCATAATCTCTGCATTTTTTCCAATATAAATTGGTCCTTTAGCAGCATTAAGTATAGCAAACTCTAGTGTTGCACCTTCTTCTAAAAAAATATTTTCTGGAGCTATCACATGATTACTATCCGGTATTGACTGACTTGTTCGATCTTGGGTTAATAATTTAAAATCCTCATGGATAGCTTGTTCGTTCTTTGAGAAGATATCCCATGTATTTTTGACCGTAAAAATCTTTTCGCCGTATGGTATGATTTCGTAGGAGTCAAAATTCACTTCTTGCCCTTCAACACTATAAAAAGCAATAGGCTCGTTTGCAAAAAATATAGCTTGACCAATATTAAGATCTTTAATTTTTTCAACCAAATTTTCTGAAGGAAGATAAGAGGCATTAATCATTATATTCTCTTTAAGTTCTACCATTGGAAATTTCTCACTAAGATAATCTTCGGTTACTGTTGATGTAGTATATCCAAGATATTTCTCCCATTTCTCACGAATGGTTAAAATTCCGATTCTAATTTCGGCAACAGGTCTGGTATAGGTAAAAGGCAATAGTGCATCACGTGAAGCACCATCAAAAAGAATATAATTCATAATTGGTTTTGAAAAAAGTTCACTATCCTAAACAGTTACAAAAATAAAGACGTTCATGCTAAAAATAATGTTGTTTAGCTATTTTATTTTGAAATATTATTAAACATAGTCTTTTAGTAATAGTAACCTAAACCAAAGCTCTAAGTATTTTTAATATTTATGTACTTATAGTATTCCTTATGTTCTGTCTTTCAACCGCAGTGTAGAACTATTCAAAGCATAATAATTTATCCTCTTTCAGGATTTTGATCCAAAAAAAAGCCTTTCAGTACAGAAAGGCTTTGTAATATAATTTGATTGCTATATTTATTTTTTAAACTTAGCGTATTTATTTTTGAACTTGTCGATACGTCCTGCAGTATCGATAAGTTTTGATTTTCCTGTATAAAACGGATGAGACGTTCTTGATATCTCTAACTTAACTAAAGGATACTCTACGCCATCAACATCAAGCGTCTCCTTAGTATTTGCGGTAGACTTAGTTAAAAAAACTTCATCGTTAGACATATCTTTGAAAGCAACTAATCTATAATTTTCTGGGTGAATATCTTTTCTCATTATATTGTTCTTATCATTTTTCGAAGTGCAAATTTAATGATATTCTTCGAATGAACAATACCAAAATAATTTTTTTTAGTGATTTTCTTCAAAAATGTTTTTTAGGCTAGCTGTAACAATTTAGTATATTTGCTACTTATGGTTAATAATAACCAAATTTATATAGAATATGGAAGATGAAAAAACAGCCACAAAACAAATAATCATAAAACATGGAGTAGTTCTAGGAGTAGTTTCAATACTATTTAGTGCTATAATATATGCTACTGGTATTTATAAAGATCCTCACTGGTCCATCGGGATATTAGGACTTCTTATCCTTTTGGGCGCTATTGTGTATGGTATTAAAGCCTACAAAACTAGAAATAGCGGGTTTTTAAATTTAACTGATGCACTTAAAGTAGGTATTGGGATTGCACTTATTGGTGGTATTCTTTCTGCTATTTGGAATACTACGCTAACTACAGTAATTGAGCCTGATTACACAAAACAGGTAATGGAAATCCAAAGAGAAAAGACAATAGAGAAATTTCCTGATATGCCAAAAGAGCAAATAGAGCAAACACTTGCAATAACAGAAAAATTACAAACCCCAGCTATAAGTTTTGCACTTGGACTTATTGGTAGTCTGTTTATGGGCTTTATCATTTCTTTAATTAGTGGATTAGTTATGCAAAAAAAACAAGACTTATATTAGATTATGAATATATCTATGGTCATACCACTGCTTAATGAGCAGGAGTCTCTTAACGAATTATACAATTGGATTGCAAATGTTATGCAATCCAATTCTTTTTCTTATGAAATCATTTTTATTGATGATGGTAGCACAGATGGATCGTGGGATACCATTTCTGAACTCTCAACAAAAGATCAACATGTAAAAGGAATTCGATTTCTTAAGAATTTTGGGAAATCTCAAGCTTTGCATGCTGGTTTTGCTGCTGCACAAGGAAAAGTAATCATTACCATGGATGCTGATTTACAAGACAACCCAGAAGAAATACCTGAGCTTTACGAGCTTATTGATAAAGAAGGTTTTGATTTGATTTCGGGTTGGAAAAAGAAAAGATACGATTCTGTTATCGCAAAAAACATACCTTCAAAATTATTTAATGCGGCTGCAAGAAAGACATCCGGAGTAAAATTACATGATTTCAACTGTGGTCTTAAAGCCTATAAAAATATTGTTGTCAAAAACATCGATGTTCACGGCGAAATGCATCGGTATATCCCTGTCTTAGCAAAAAATGCAGGCTTCTCAAAAATCGGAGAAAAAGTAGTTTTACATCAGGCAAGAAAATATGGCAAAACCAAATTTGGCATGAGTAGGTTTATTAATGGCTTTCTTGATTTGATTACAATTTGGTTTATGTCGCATTTTGGCAAAAGACCTATGCACTTTTTTGGTCTTATTGGTACCTTGCTATTTATTGTTGGTTTTGGTTTTTCTCTATTCCTCGGAATCGATAAACTTTTTATAGAAACACAAGGAAGACTTATCGCACAAAGACCAGAATTCTATGTGGCTCTTACGGCTATGATATTAGGAACACAATTTTTCCTGGCTGGATTTCTAGGTGAAATTATTTTAACCAGTAAAAGAAACAAAGAACGATATAGTATATCTGAAAAAATACACCTTTAAAATTTCAAAAGAACTACAGTAATATCCCATATTGACTGATCTAGGATGTGACATATACTAATTCATTCTTTTAAACAAAATAAATAGTATTTTTGCACTTAAAAATATACCCATGCAAACCACAGATTCTGTTATATTTACTAGAATTGAAGAATGGCTAACTTCTGTTTTTGATCCAGAAACTCAAAAGGAAATCAAAAATTTACAGAATAACAATCCAGAACAGTTAAAAGAAAGCTTCTACAAAGATCTTGAGTTTGGCACTGGAGGTATGCGAGGTATCATGGGAGTTGGCACTAATAGAATCAACAAATATACATTAGGAAAAAGCACACAAGGGTTAAGCAACTACCTTATACAAAAGTTCCCCGATGAACAAACCAAAGCTGTAATTGCATATGATTGTAGAAACAACAGTGATACCTTAGCACAAATTGTAGCTGATGTATTTTCTGCAAATGGGATTAAGGTCTATCTATTTTCAAACTTACGCCCTACACCAGAATTATCATTTGCAGTAAAAGAACTTGGATGCCACTGTGGGATCGTTTTAACTGCCAGTCATAACCCTCCTGAGTATAACGGATATAAAGTATATTGGCAAGATGGTGGGCAATTAGTTCCTCCACAGGATCATGAGATCATTGCCGAAATAAATACATTAAACTATGCAGATATTAATTTTAAAGCAAATCAAAATCTGATACAAAAAATAGATGCCGAAATTGATACCATTTTTATTGATAAAAGTGTGCAACACGGAAGTTTTTCTGCTTCACAAGAAGCAAAAGATAATACAACTATCGTATTCACCTCGCTACACGGCACATCTATCACTGCAGTCCCCGAAACACTAGAAAAAGCTGGATATAAAAATGTTCATGTTGTACAAGAACAAGCAGAACCTAATGGCAATTTTCCTACGGTTACATCACCTAATCCAGAGGAACCAGAAGCACTAACCTTAGCTTTACAACTGGCTAAAGAGGTTAATGCCGATATCGTAATCGGTACTGACCCAGATTGTGATAGATTAGGTATAGCTGTTCGTAACACTAATGGAGAATTGCAATTACTCAACGGAAATCAAACCATGATTGTAATGACCTGGTTTCTATTAGAGCATTACAAAAATCAAAAAGGACTACAGGGTAATGAATTTATTGCTTCAACCATCGTTTCAACCCCTATGATGAAAACTCTTGCAGATCATTATGATGTTGAGTATAAAGAGGTGCTTACCGGCTTCAAATGGATTGCAAAATTGATAAAAGACTATCCCGAGAAACATTTTATCGGTGGTGGTGAAGAAAGTTTTGGGTTTATGGTTGGAGATTTTGTTAGAGACAAAGATGCTGTTACCTCTACCCTACTAGCATGCGAAATTGTTGCTTCTACCAAAGCCAACGGAAGTTCTTTCTATACGAAGTTACTTGAATTATACACACAATATGGTTTTTATGAAGAAAGCCTAATCTCCTTAGTAAAAAAAGGAATGCATGGTGCTGCCGAAATAAAACAAACCATGATTGATTTAAGGAATAATCCACCAAAATCTATTAATGACGAAAAAGTAGTATTGATTGAAGATTATCAAACAGGTATTGCAAAAAATATTATGGATCATACCGAAAGTACTATTGATATACCACAATCTAATGTTTTAATTTTTTATACAGAATCAGGAAGCAAAATTGCTGCCAGACCAAGTGGTACTGAGCCAAAAATTAAATTTTATATCAGCATACAAGATACACTCAATACGATTGCAGATTATGATCGTATGCAACAGCAATTAGATCGTAAAATCGAAGCTATTAAAAATGATTTAAAATTAACCTAAATAGTAGTTTCTACTGCTACATGTACTTTAATGAATTACTTTAAACAAATTCTTCGCTTTGCGAAACCTTATAAATCCTACGGAATCTTAAATATTATCTGTAATATTTTTTATGCATTATTTAGTGCGTTATCATTTGTTGCTCTGATTCCTGTGCTCAAAGTACTTTTTAATACTAATAAAGATATACAATACAATCAACCTGTTTGGGATGGGATTACAGGATTGAAAACATACCTGACAGATACTCTCAATTGCTATATTGAAGATACTGTTGTTCTGCAAGGTAAAATGCAAGTGCTAACCTATATGATTATAGCAATTATTGCTATTTTTATGCTAAAAAATCTCTTTAACTATCTTGCTATGTATTTCATCACGTTTCTAAGAAATGGAGTATTAAGAGATATCAGAGATGAATTATATCAAAAAACAGTGAGTCTGCCCCTATCCTTTTTCTCAGAAAAACGAAAAGGTGATACGATGTCTAGAATTTCAACAGATGTTTTAGAAATACAACATTCCTTTCTTTCTATTTTAGAATTGATTGTTCGCGAACCCTTAACAATCGTATTTACATTAGCAATGATGCTTTTCCTAAGTACAAAACTTACTCTTTTTGTTTTTATTTTTATTCCGGTTTCGGGTTTTTTAATTTCGTTAATCGGTAAAACGTTAAAAAAGCACTCAGATAAGGTTCAGAAAGAACAAGGATACTTTCTTTCTATTGTTGAAGAAACACTGGGTGGCTTGAAGGTAATTAAAGGATTTAATGCTGAAAAAATTTTCAATACTAAATTTAAGCAATCTACTCAAAGATTTTTTAGTTTTTCAAACACACTACTAAATCGACAAAATCTGGCATCGCCAACAAGCGAATTTTTGGGAATCTGCGTGATTTCTGTATTGTTATGGTATGGTGGTCGACTTGTATTCATAGATGGCTCCCTTGAAGCTGAAATGTTTCTAGCATACATAGGATTGGCATACAACATTCTCACCCCGGCAAAAGCAATTTCTAAAGCTAATTATGGTGTTAAAAAAGGGAATGCAGCAGCAGAGCGAGTATTAGAAATTCTGAACACACAGTCTCCTTTACAGGATATACCCAATGCCAAAGAAAAAGAAGGCTTTAATTCTGAAATTCATATTGAAAATATTTCTTTCAAATATGAAGATGAATATGTGCTTAATGACTTCACATTACACGTCCCCATAGGTAGTTCTGTGGCACTAGTTGGCCAATCTGGTAGTGGAAAATCAACTATTGCAAATTTAGTAACACGTTTTTATGATGTAAATAAAGGAAGTATAAAAATAGATGGTACCGATATTAGAGCACTTACCAAACATTCATTAAGAAGCTTGATGGGATTAGTTACACAAGATTCTATTTTATTTAACGATACTATCAAAAACAATTTATTAGTCGGTGACAAAAATGCAACAGAAAAAGAAATCATCGATGCATTAAAGGTTGCTAATGCATGGGAGTTCGTAAAAGACTTACCCAAAGGGATAGAAACCAATATAGGAGATAGTGGTAATAAATTAAGTGGAGGGCAAAAGCAGCGTTTATCTATTGCAAGGGCAGTTCTTAAAAATCCTCCGATTATGATACTTGATGAAGCTACTTCGGCATTGGATACAGAGAGCGAAAGACTGGTACAATCTGCTTTAGAAAATATGATGAAAAATCGAACCAGTATTGTAATTGCACATAGGCTATCAACTATACAAAATTCCGATGTAATAGTTGTAATGCAAAAAGGAAAAATTGTAGAACAAGGTACTCACGAAAAACTAATTGATACAAAAGGGGTTTATCAAAAACTAGTTACTATGCAATCATTGGACTATTAGTTTGCTTAAGACCATCTCTAAAACAAAAAATATAAACACTAGTAAACTTCAATAAAGTATCCAAAACAAAAAAGAGTGCTCTCGCACTCTTTTTCTTCACACAAATCATCTTAATTTAGGGGCTTACTCTAAAATTAAAACTCACTTTTATTAGAAGCTTTCATCTTGGAGGAAATGAAAGCTATAACTCATTTTCACTTTGTAAAGATACATATATTATTTAAACCACCAAACAAAAAATGTATTTTATCCATGAATAATGTTTTTTAGCAATGGACATTAATATTAACTATCAATAAAAGTAGTACTTTGCCTACATTTTTGATTGCTCATGAATATACTCAAGTCAAATACTGGAAAACAAAAAAGAGTGCTCTCGCACTCTTTTTCTTCACACAAATCATCTTAATTTAGGGGCTTACTCTAAAATTAAAACTCACTTTTATTAGAAGCTTTCATCTTGGGGGAAATGAAAGCTGTAACTCATTTTCACTTTGTAAAGATATACATAAATTTAAAACAACCAAATAAAAAGTGTATTTTATCTATAAATAAAATCTTTTTAACAATGAAAATAAATATTAGGTAACAAAAAAGTAGTATTTTACTTACAATTTAAATTACTTATGATTATACTCATGTCAAATACTGAAAACAAAAAAGAGTGCTCTCGCACTCTTTCTCTTCACACAAATCATCTTAATTTAGGGGCTTACTCTAAAATTAAAACTCACTTTTATTAGAAGCTTTCATCTTGGGGGAAATGAAAGCTATAACTCATTTTCACTTTGTAAAGATATACATAAATTTCAAATAACCAAATAAAAATGCATTTTATCTGTAAATAATGTTTTTTAGCAGTAACAATAAATAAAAAATACTATAAAAGTAGTAATTTACTTACAATTTGAATTATTTATGATTATACTCATGTCAAATACTGGAAAATAAAAAAGAGTGCTCTCGCACTCTTTTTCTTCACACAAATCATCTTAATTTAGGGGCTTACTCTAAAATTAAAACTCACTTTTATTAGAAGCTTTCATCTTGGAGGAAATGAAAGCTATAACTCATTTTCACTTTGTAAAGATATGCATAAATTTCAAATAACCAAATAAAAAATGTATTTTATCTGTAAAATATGCCTATTAATTATATTTCTATATATTTTCTTACAAATGAAATACTAATTTTCTTACAATTTTTATTCATTATCGCTACTAAATATGCATACTTATGTAATTGATTAAACCTTTTTTAAGTAAATTAGTCTCAATAGGTAGAAACATCATAATAATCTTAATCATCGCAATAAACTTTGAATAATCAAGAGGAAGAAAATCTACTTGCTGATCTACAATCTAATAGAGACATCGATAAAGCATTTAGAAAACTTGTGTCATTATATAAACAAAGACTTTACTGGCATATTAGAAATATGGTAAAAAATCATGATGATACTAATGATGTCTTACAAAACGTATTCGTTAAAGTCTACAAAAACATAAAAAAATTCAAAGGAGATAGTAAGTTGTATTCTTGGTTATATCGTATAGCAACTAATGAATCTATTACTTTTTTAAATCAGAAAGCAAAGACCTACAATATGAGTAGTGAAGAATTTAATCACAAACTAATAGAGAATCTTGAAGCCGATATGTATTATGAGGGTGACCAAATTCAATTAAAGCTTCAAAAAGCTATCGCAACATTACCAGAAAAACAACGACAGGTATTTAATATGAAGTACTTTCAGGAGTTGAAATATCGAGAATTGTCAGAAATTTTAGAAACCAGTGAAGGAGCACTAAAGGCTTCTTATCATTTAGCTTCTAAAAAAATAGAAGAGTATCTTAAAAATAATTAAACCTTTTAATATTTGAAAAGTCATATATATAGTGGAAAAAGATAATTTACATAACAATAAAAGTGGTTTTACAATCCCTGATGGTTATTTTGAAAGTTTTGACAAAAATCTTTCTGACAAGCTATTTTATGCTGAAGAAGAAAGTGAATTGTTAAAGACAAAGATAAGTTCAGGTTTTAAAACACCAGATAACTATTTCAATACTCTTGATGCCTCTATAGTACGAAAAACGATCACTAACAAACCTAAAGGAAAAATCTTTTCTTTGAGCAACAAACAAAGTCTTACATATTTCTCTGGTATTGCAGCTATGATTGCAATACTAATTTCTGTATCAATTAACAAAAAATCAGAACTAGATTTTGATGATATCGAAGTAGCTGATATATATACCTATTGTATTGAAGGTAATATTAAATTAAGCAGTACAGATATTATTTCTTTATTAGGAAATGACATTAGTTATGTAGAAACATTTGAAAACGAATTAATAAATGATGAAATCTTATTGGATTACTTATCCGAAGATTATTTGGAAGATGAGGTTATCTTTACAGAATAAAAAAAACATATGAAAAAAATCGTATTACTTATTTGTGTCGCTTTTACTACACTTTGTTCTACTGCTCAAAATGGCCCCAGAGAAAGAATAAAAGCTTTTAAAGTAGCATACATAACAGAGAAATTAGACTTAAGCAGTAAAGATGCACAACAATTCTGGCCAATTTATAATAATCATGAGGCAACTATCGAAAAACTCAAGAAGCAAGAGCGCAAAATAATAAGAGCTATAAAAGAAATTAATAATAGTCAAAGTGAATTGAGTGATCAACAAGCAGAGGATTTTTTAAATACATATTTAGACGCAGAAGAACAAAAATCTAAATCACAGAAAAAATTAATTGTCGATCTAAAAAAAATCATGTCTAACGAAAAAATTCTAAAACTCTTAAAAGCCGAAGCTGACTTCAGTAAACGTATTTTGGAAAAAATAAGAGAGCGAAGACATAGAAATTGATATAATTTGATAGTTATGTAGTAAAAGAGATCAATACTAATGATTCTTTCCTTATTTAAAGATTATTTTTGAAATTAAACCTTTACCTGCTGCTATTGCAATGCTATCATTTACAAACCTTAACGTATAAAACCCTTGTTCACTCACCTTTTTCCAACTACTCCCAAAATCATTTGAAATCGAGATCCCAGTAAACCCTACAGCAACCATTTCTTTACCACCTCCATTGGGTATGTATCGAATACAACTTTTATATCCCGGACCATTCCCATCAGAAATTAATGCCCAGGTTTTTCCCCCATCCTTGGTAATGGCTTTATTTGCAATATTATCTTCTGGTTTAGTATAATCCCCTCCAAAAACAATTCCATTACTTACATCATAAAAATCAGCAGCATATATTCCCGTAGTCTGCTTACCCTGAATAACAGGAGTTTCAAAAACTTCCCAAGTTTTTCCTTTATCAGCAGAATAAAATACTCGAGATCTTACCCCTCCAGAAACTACCCATGTATTATCCCCTACTATAGCAATATTACCATTACTTGCAGCAAAAGCCGCTTCTCCTTCAAAAGTTTTGGGTAATTTTTCACAAGATATCTTATCCCATGTCTCACCACCATCTCGTGTAATTAGTATTGACAAACAAGTGCCGGTAGGGTCTCCTATTGCTATTCCTTCGTTGTAATTCCAAAAAGCCATTGCGTCATAGAATACGTTTTCATGCAACTCGGTATACACTATTTCCTCTTGTCTATTTTTTAAGTTAATTTTTCTCAACCTTGCAGGAGAGCCTATACTAAGGCAAAAAAAAGAAGTATTCGTAAAAGCTACAGCGCGTTGTTGCGCAATCCAGTTACTTTTATTTTTTGTTATCCCTTTTTGAGTGAAATAAGTAAGGTTGCTTTTGTTCGTTTTTAAATCTATAAAACCATATCCGCTATCAAACCCAAACCCCAATAACGTATCATAATGAATCGCTATAGCTCTTATTTTAATAGAGTCATTAAAGATGTTTTCAACCCTAACATTAGAAAAATCATGAGTGACAATTTTGTCTTCAGAATTACAGCAGATAAAGATCAAAACAGACAATACAACAACAAATATCCTCATTATCAATAATTATACTCAAATATAATAGTATTTGATCACAAAAATATACCTTTGCAGACCTTAAAAAATAATACAATGCGCTTACATAGAAACCTTGTCTTTGCTGTTATCGATGGACTGAATGAAATATTCAATGAAGGAGCTTATGCAGATAAAGTTGTTCAAAAATTACTCAAACGAGATAAAAGATGGGGTTCTCGCGATCGTAGTTTTGTAGCAGAGACAGTATATGAAATAGTACGATGGAAACGCTTATATGCAGAAATTGCAGAGGTAAGAGATCCTTTTTCTAGAGAAAATTTATGGCGAATATTTGCCGTGTGGGCAACACTAAGAGGGATTTCTTTACCAGATTGGAAGCAAATTGTCCCTACTCCTACGCGACGTATCAAAGGCCGCTTTGATGAATTAAGCAAAATACGAAAATACAAAGAGTCAATCCCAGATTGGTTGGATGAACTAGGTCAAAAAGAATTAAGCGCAATATGGGATAAAGAGATTAATGCATTAAACCAACAAGCTCCTGTAGTACTACGAGCAAATACTTTAAAAATATCAAGAGACAAGTTAAGAGGTGTGCTAGAAGATGAAAATATAGACACAGCGTTTATTAAAGGGTACGCAGATGCGCTTCAACTAGTAGAAAGAGCTAATGTTTTTAGCACAGAAGCTTTTAAAAATGGTATGTTTGAGGTACAAGATGCTTCATCGCAATTAGTTGCCGATTTTCTAGATGTTCAACCAGGGCAACGTGTTGTAGATACCTGTGCAGGCGCAGGAGGAAAAACACTTCATCTAGCCGCCCTAATGCAAAACAAAGGGCAAATAATCGCCATGGATATCTATGAAAAGAAGCTCAAGGAACTAAAAAGAAGAGCACGCAGAGCTGGTGCGCATAATATTGAACCCAGAGTCATAGAAAGTACAAAAGACATCAAAAAATTGCACGGCAAAGCTGATCGTGTTCTGATCGATGCCCCATGTAGTGGTTTGGGCGTATTAAGTCGTAATCCTGATGCAAAATGGAAATTACAACCAGAATTTCTGGATAAAATTAAAAATACGCAATCTGAAATACTAGAAAGCTATTCTAAAATGGTAAAACCCGAAGGAAAATTAGTATATGCAACCTGTTCTATCCTACCTTCAGAAAACCAAGATCAGGTGAAAAAATTCATTTCTTCAGAAGCGGGTAGAAATTTTACGATGATCAAAGACAAAAAAATACTTTCTCACCAATCGGGATATGATGGTTTTTATATGGCTTTATTAGAAAGAAAACCTGAGTAAACTACATATTTACAACCTGTTTTTTTTTCATCAACTGCATAGCATAGACAAAAAAATTCCATCTATTCACCATTGTTCAAAATTCGGTGAATAACTCTAGTATTGAATCCTTATTTTATGCAAAAAATTATCTAGAAAACAGTAAATTTGCAGCTTGTTCAACACAACACAATTATCCAAAAAATGATTCATTTCTTCGGAAACCAAAAAGAGAAGGTATTTGCAGTACAAACAGACAATGAAATCTCTTCTGAAAACATTAAAAAATTGATTTGGTTATTTGGCAACCAACCCAAAGTATCTACAGCGTTTATTGACGCTTTTTTTGTAGGTCCGCGTGCCGCAATGATTACTCCCTGGAGTACTAATGCTGTAGAAATCACTCAAAATATGGGTATTAAAGGAATAATTAGGATTGAAGAATTTCTAGCAGTACCAAAAGAGCATACTGATTTTGATCCTATGCTTTTTCAGAAATATGAAGGATTACATCAAAATATTTATACCATTAATATTGAACCTGAAGCAATTGTGGCAATTGATGATATATCAGCCTATAATGTTAGCGAAGGATTAGCCTTAAATGATGAAGAAATTGAATACCTTGATGGGGTAAGCAAAAAAATAGGTAGAAAACTTACCGACTCAGAAGTATTTGGATTTTCTCAAGTAAACTCAGAGCATTGCCGTCATAAAATATTCAATGGCACCTTTGTAATAGATGGAGAAGAGCAACCAACTTCACTTTTTAAATTAATCAAAAAAACATCAGAAACGCATCCAAACGATATCGTTTCTGCATATAAAGACAATGTTGCTTTTATAAAAGGACCAAAAGTTACTCAGTTTGCACCAAAAACTGCGGATAAACCCGACTTTTATCAAGAAACTGAGTTTAATAGTGTGATTTCGCTTAAAGCGGAAACACATAATTTCCCTACCACTGTAGAGCCATTTAATGGTGCAGCAACAGGATCAGGAGGTGAAATCAGAGATCGCCTTGCAGGAGGAAAAGGTTCTTTACCGCTCGCAGGGACTGCAGTGTATATGACCTCATATTCTAGATTAGAAGATAATCGCCCTTGGGAACAAGCTACACAAGAAAGAGATTGGTTGTATCAAACACCAATGGATATTTTGATAAAAGCTTCTAACGGAGCTTCAGATTTTGGAAACAAGTTTGGGCAGCCGCTTATTACGGGATCTGTGTTAACCTTCGAACACAAAGAGCACGCCAGAAAACTAGGTTTCGATAAGGTTATTATGCAAGCCGGTGGTATTGGCTACGGAAAAGCCGATCAAGCTCTAAAAGACACTCCCGAAACCGGAGACAAAATTGTGATTCTTGGTGGAGAAAATTATCGCATTGGTATGGGTGGAGCTGCTGTATCCTCTGCAGACACAGGAGAATTTAGTAGTGGTATTGAATTGAATGCTATCCAACGCTCAAATCCAGAAATGCAAAAACGTGCTGCCAATGCAATTCGTGGCATGATCGAAAGTGAAGAAAATACTATAGTCTCTATTCATGATCACGGGGCTGGTGGACATCTTAACTGTCTTTCTGAATTAGTTGAAGAAACCGGAGGGAAAATTGATCTTGATCAGCTACCTGTTGGTGATCCAACATTATCTGCAAAAGAAATCATAGGTAATGAATCTCAAGAACGTATGGGGTTAGTTATTGGAAAAAAAGATATTGATACTTTGGAGCGCATAGCAGAGCGCGAACGTTCCCCTATGTATCAGGTTGGTGATGTCACTGGTGATCATCGCTTTACCTTTGCATCTAAAACCAAAGGAGATACCCCTATGGATTTGGCATTAGAAGACATGTTTGGGAGTTCTCCTAAAACCATCATGAATGATGTTACCATAGACCGCAAGTATGATGAAGTGACTTATACTATCAACAATTTCCAACACTACCTGGAACACGTACTACAGCTAGAAGCTGTTGCTTGTAAAGACTGGTTAACCAACAAAGTAGATCGTTGTGTTGGAGGAAAAGTAGCAAAGCAGCAATGTGTAGGACCGCTACAATTACCTTTAAATAATTGTGGAGTTATGGCGCTGGATTTTAACAGTAAAGAAGGGATTGCTACAAGCATCGGTCACTCCCCTATTTCTGGGTTAATTGATCCCGAAGCCGGAAGCAAAAATTCTATTGCCGAAGCACTAACAAATATAATTTGGGCACCACTTAAAGAAGGATTACAATCAGTTTCGCTATCAGCCAATTGGATGTGGCCTTGTAAAAATGAAGGAGAAGATGCTAGATTGTATACTGCAGTTAAAGCAATTTCAGATTTTGCTATTGATTTAGGAATAAATGTTCCCACAGGAAAGGATTCTTTATCCATGAAACAAAAATATCCTGATGAAGAGGTTATCGCACCAGGAACTGTTATCATATCAGCTGCAGCCAATTGTAATGACATAACAAAAGTTGTTGAACCTGTCTTACAAAGGCATGGCGGTGATATTTATTATGTTAACTTATCCCATGACACTCATAAATTAGGAGGATCTTCGTTTGCGCAAATAGCTAACAAAATAGGCTCTGAAGTTCCTAATATCAAAGACTCAAACAGTTTTAAGAAAACATTTAATGTCATCCAGGACCTAATCAGAAACAATAACATTGTTGCTGGACATGATGTCGCTTCTGGAGGGTTAATTACCACGTTATTAGAATTATGTTTTGCAGATAATAATCTTTCAGCAGAACTCGATCTTACTCCAATCCAAGAATCTGATTCTATAAAATTATTATTTTCTGAAAACTCAGGAATTGTATTTCAAAGCGCTTTAAATACTGATATAGAATCCATACTTTCAGAACAGGGTATTAAATTTTTCAACATAGGTAAAGTAACAGAAGGTGAAGACGTACTCATAAAAAACTCGGAAGATTCTTTCACATTAAACATCGAAAGTTTAAGAAAGATATGGTATAAGACATCGTTTTTACTAGACCAAAAACAAACAGCAAATAATCTTGCTAAGGAGCGATATGATAATATTACTAAACAACCTTTGCACTACGAATTCCCTATTCATTTTATGGGTAGAAAACCTTTGCTTGATACTTCAAAACCAAGATCAAAAGCTGCTATTATAAGGGAAAAAGGAAGTAATTCTGAACGTGAAATGGCGAATGCTATGTATTTGGCTGGTTTTGACGTTAAAGATGTACACATGACCGATTTAATTTCTGGGCGTGAGACCTTAGAAGACATTCAATGTATAGGAGCTGTTGGTGGTTTTTCTAATAGTGATGTTTTAGGCTCTGCCAAAGGATGGGCCGGAGCTTTTTTATATAACGAAAAGGCAAATACAGCCTTAAAAAACTTCTTTAAAAGAGACGATACGCTTTCTGTAGGGATCTGTAACGGTTGCCAGTTATTTATGGAATTAGAGGTAATTAATCCTGACCATGAGACACATGGCAAATTAATCCACAATGAGTCTCATAAACATGAGAGTGACTTTACTTCAGTAAAGATTCAGGAAAACAACTCGGTGATGCTATCAACTCTTGCAGGAAGTACATTGGGGGTTTGGATTTCTCATGGAGAAGGAAAATTTAATCTACCGCTTTCTGAAGATCAATACAATATTGTCGCTAAATATGGGTATGAAGGATATCCTGCCAATCCAAACGGATCAGATTACAATACAGCAATGATGTGTGATAAAACAGGTCGTCATTTGGTAATGATGCCACATATAGAACGCTCTATTTTCCAATGGAACTGGGCTAACTACCCTAAAGGAAGACAAGATGAAGTTTCACCTTGGTTAGAAGCTTTTGTAAATGCAAGAAAATGGTTAGAAAACAAATAATTCATCGTACTTTTATAAATACGATGAATTATTAACAGTTTCAGATCTTTTAATATCCAGCTACGTTCGGAAATTGTTCAAATATATCATCTACATACGTTGATATAACTTTTGAATTGTTGCCTTTATATATTTGATCTGAAGCTGTTCCTCTCCAAACCACTTTTTTAGATTTTCTGTCTACTAAATCTACTATCAGTGTACCCTCTTTATACTTATATACATCAGTATCATACCCTATGATTTGATTATAATCATAATAATTAGTAAAATAAAAAGGATCATAATAGGGACTCACATTTGGAGTAAGATCAGCATATGGATAATTTGCATAAATTGGTTCTTTATATGTTTGTGTTTCGGTGTCTACCATTGTTCTAATTAAAACCAACAAATCCGGATTTTCACGATCAAGAGTATATCCTGCTTTCATCAGATTCGAATTTACCCTCTCAATAACTTTAGTTCCTACTGTTTTGTCATTATATTCAAGAGTTGAATCATCAAAATTACTACTGGGTAGATACGCAAACGATTTATAGCTCTCTAACGCTTCATTAGACATGTTAACGGTTTGTACAATTGGACCACAACTCAATATGGTTGTCAGCACGAAGGTTGTCAATACTAGTAAACTTTTATTCTTCATTACTTAACGATTTTAGATTTCTGCTAAAAGTACTTTTGCTTACAGCATTTATTTTGTTCAATCCAAAATTTAATTTATAGTTAACAAAATTAGCTACTAAACTTTATTTTTCGGTCAAAAAACCTGCATATGAACTAGTATAATTCTTAATAAAAGTTAAATTTTTTACTCTAAATACTAATATTATGAACTCAAAAAACTTGATTGAGCACATAAATCGAAGTCCAGATCAGAAATTTGAAAAATAATACATAGAATCATTGTATTTTGAATACTAAAAACTAATAAATACATTTTGACAACTAGTAAATCTATTATTCTGTAAGAAAATGAATAATTTATTAAGGAGTTATCAAATTACAACTCCTTTTTTTATATATTAGAGTTGTGTATTATTAGATTTTTTATAATTTGCGAAACTATGCACGCATAATAGTTATTTGAAACTCTCAAATACTATTAAAAAATATTTTAAAACAACATATGACAACAATTACTAGACTATTTGATTTCCCACACTATCAACTAAAAAAATTTAATTTAGACAAAGCTTTAATAACCAAATACGATGGCAAATGGGTAGCCACTTCTTCTGCAGCATATGTAGAAAAAGCTAATCAAATTAGTCGCGGTTTATTACGCTTAGGTGTAAAACCAAATGATAAAGTAGCAATCATATCATCCAATAACAGGTCAGAATGGAATATTACTGATATAGGTGTTCTACAAACAGGAGCTCAAGATGTTCCTATTTATCCAACGATCTCTCAAGAAGATTACGAATATGTATTAAATCATTCAGAATCGGTTTATTGCTTTGTTTCAGATGAAGAGGTATATCAAAAAGTAAAAAATATTCAGGCAAATGTACCTTCATTAAAAGATGTATACTCATTTAACGACGTTAACGGATGTAAGAGTTGGAACGAAGTCCTAGAGCTTGGCAAAGAGGAAAGTAATCAGGAAGAAGTTGAAAAAATCATGGCTTCGATTAAAGAAGATGATCTTGCCACTCTAATATATACATCTGGAACAACAGGAAGACCTAAAGGTGTAATGCTTAGCCACAAAAATATCGTAAGTAATGCCTTAGCTAGTTCGACTCGATTTCCTCTAGAAAGTGGCAATAGTAAAGCGTTGAGCTTTTTACCCGTTTGTCATATTTATGAAAGAATGACCATGTATTTTTATCAATACTGTGGCGTGTCCATATATTTTGCAGAATCTCTTGAGACAATTAGTGATAACCTCAAAGAAATCAAGCCGGATGTAATGACTGCGGTTCCACGTTTATTAGAAAAAGTATACGACAAAATTATTGCAAAAGGTGCCGATCTTACAGGTATTAAAAAGAAATTGTTCTTTTGGGCGGTAGAATTAGGGTTACAATATGAACCTTATGGAGCAAATGGTTGGTGGTATGAAAAAAAACTAAGCATTGCCAGAAAGCTTATATTCAGTAAATGGCAGGAAGCCTTAGGAAATAATATGAAAGTAATTGCTTCCGGTAGTGCTGCTCTACAACCAAGATTAGCCAGAGTTTTTAATGCCGCAGGACTACCGGTAATGGAAGGATATGGTCTCACAGAGACTTCACCTGTTATTTCTGTAAATGACGTAAGAGATAAAGGATTCAAAATAGGCACCGTAGGTAGAATGTTACCGGATACCGAAGTGAAAATTGCTGAAGATGGAGAAATTCTGGTAAAAGGACCTCAAGTGATGCAAGGGTATTACAAAGATGAAGAAAAAACCAAAGAAGCGCTTAAAGATGGATATTTTCATACCGGTGATATAGGAGAAATTGATAACGAAGGTTTTTTAAAGATAACAGATCGTAAAAAAGAAATGTTCAAAACTTCCGGTGGTAAATACGTTGCCCCACAATTAATAGAAAATGCAATGAAACAGTCACGTTTCATCGAACAAATCATGGTGATTGGTGAAGGAGAAAAAATGCCTGCAGCATTTATACAACCAAATTTTGAATTTCTAAAAGATTGGGCAAAACGCAAAGGGCTTCAACTTGGAAACTCTGATGAGGAAATGATATCCAACCAAATAGTAATAGATCGCTATCAAGAAGAAATCGATGAACATAATGAAAAGTTTGGAAAATGGGAACGTGTAAAACGTTTTGAGCTTACACCAGATGAGTGGAGCATCGATGCCGGTCACCTCACCCCTACTATGAAACTGAGAAGAAAAATAATAAAAGAAAAATACGCAGCATTATATTCAAAAATTTATGGCTAATTCAATTCACTGATTCTAATGTAAAATGCATACAAGCTTAACAGAAAATCAGTAAACTCCTCATTTTATGAGGAGTTTTTTTATTTATTCGCCAGAAAAACGTAAATTACTTCATTAATTCATAAATTTTTGTATTATTTACTATGCATGCATAATAAATTTTCTTACCTTTACATCACAAAAATTTATGAATGAGGGAAAAAACAATCGATTACGCACTCAGAGCTACATGGATGGCAGTAGCCAAAATGTATAATGAGGAAGCTGGTAAAAAAGGAAGTACCATGGCTACTGGATTTGCATTATTGAGTATAGATCCAGAAAGTGGCACCCCTTCTACTTCATTAGGCCCTAAAATGGGAATGGAAGCCACTAGCCTATCGCGCACTTTGAAAACTATGGAAGAAAAAGGGTTGATTTTTAGAAAAAAAAATCCCCAAGATGGTCGTGGTGTTTTAATTTATTTAACACCATTTGGTGTAGAAATGCGTAACTTCTCTAAAGAAGTAGTTTTTACTTTTGATAATGCTGTTAGAAAACACATTCCAAAGGAAAAACTTGATGTTTTTTTAGAAGTATTTCAAATTATTAATGATATGATAGCCTCTAAAAAAATATATCTTAAACAAGAATCAATAACACCCAAATAAATACCCTCTGAGTTAGCCTCGGAGCATTCAAATCTCGTTGTGTCTGCCCTAGGCAGTAGTATCGAGTACATAAAGTAAAAAAATGAAATGAGCCAATAACGAATAGTACATGATATAGTAGTAATATTTGATTGGTAAATTCTATCTGACAACAAAAAAACAATTTAAAACACAGATGAAAAGAATCATTAAAAAGGTTGCAGTCATCGGCTCAGGAATAATGGGGTCGGGTATTGCATGTCATTTTGCTAATATCGGTGTAGAAGTCTTATTATTAGACATCGTTCCCAGAGAATTAAATGACAAAGAAAAAGCAAAAGGTCTAACGCTAGAAGATAAAATAGTTCGTAATCGACTCGTAAATGAAGCACTTACAGCGGCTCTTAAATCCAAACCCTCGCCTATTTATCATCAAAAATTTGCAAGTCGTATCACTACAGGTAATCTCGAAGATGATATAGCAAAAATTGGAGATGTAGATTGGATCATAGAGGTTGTTGTAGAACGACTTGATATTAAAAAATCAGTTTTTGAAAACCTCGAAAAGCATAGAACCCCGGGTACACTAATTACCTCTAATACCTCTGGTATTCCTATCAAGTTTATGAACGAAGGTAGAAGTGAAGATTTCCAGAAACATTTTTGCGGAACGCACTTCTTTAATCCTGCGCGTTACCTAAAATTATTTGAAATTATACCAGGACCTAATACATCGCCAGAAGTTTTAGATTTCTTGAATGGTTATGGAGAAAAATTTCTAGGAAAAACCTCTGTAGTAGCAAAAGATACTCCTGCATTTATTGGTAATAGAATCGGGATTTTTAGCATTATGAGTTTATTTCATATGGTAAAAGAAATGGGACTTACCATAGAAGAGGTTGATAAATTATCAGGTCCGGTTATTGGACGTCCTAAATCAGCAACATTCCGAACAGTAGATGTTGTAGGCTTAGACACCCTCGTACATGTAGCGAATGGTATTGCTGAAAATTGTCCAGATGATGAACGCCATGACCTGTTTAAACTTCCAGACTTCATCGATACCATGATGGAAAATAAATGGTTGGGGAGTAAAACTAAACAAGGTTTTTATAAAAAGAATGTAACTTCAGATGGAAAAAAAGAAATTCTATCTTTAGATTTAGACACTTTAGAATATAGAGCAAGCAAAAAAGCTTCTTTTGCTACGCTAGAAATGACCAAAACTATCGATAAAGTAGTTGATCGTTTCAAAGTACTTATTTCCGGAAAAGATAAAGCAGGTGAGTTTTATCGCAAAACCTTTTCTGCATTATTTGCATATGTATCTAATCGCATTCCCGAAATTACAGATGATTTATACAAAATTGATGATGCAATGAAAGCTGGTTTTGGATGGGAACATGGTCCTTTTCAAATTTGGGACGCAGTAGGTGTAGAAAAAGGAATCGAAATCATGAAAGCAGAAGGATATGAACCTGCAGCATGGGTAAACGAGATGATTGCCTCAGGAAATACTTCTTTCTATGCTGTAAAAGAAGGAGCTACATATTACTATGATATCCCTAAGAAAGAACAAGTAAAAGTTCCTGGACAAGATGCATTTATCATTTTAGACAACATCCGTAAATCTTCTGAAGTATTTAAAAATAGCGGTGTTGTTGTAGAGGATCTCGGTGATGGTATTTTGAATCTAGAATTTCAAAGTAAGATGAATACCATTGGTGGAGATGTACTTGCAGGACTTAATAAAGCCATAGATATTGCTGAAAAAGACTTTCAAGGATTGGTTGTTGGTAATCAAGCTGCAAATTTCTCTGTAGGAGCCAATATCGGAATGATCTTTATGATGGCCGTTGAGCAAGAATATGATGAGCTTAACATGGCAATTAAATATTTTCAAGACTCTATGATGCGTATGCGTTACTCTGCCATTCCTACAGTTGTAGCCCCTCATGGCATGGCACTTGGAGGAGGATGTGAAATATCACTTCATGCAGATAAGGTAGTTGCAGCAGCAGAAACCTACATGGGGCTCGTAGAATTTGGTGTAGGTGTTATCCCTGGTGGCGGTGGATCTAAAGAAATGGCATTAAGAGCTTCAGATCTATTTAAGAAAGATGATGTAGAACTCAATGTACTTCAAGAACACTTCCTTACTATTGGTATGGCCAAAGTATCAACTTCAGCATACGAAGCTTTTGATACTAACCTATTACAAAAAGGAAAGGATATCGTAGTCGTGAATAAAGATCGCCAGATCGCAACTGCAAAAGCACATGCAAAATTAATAGCAGAACAAGGATACACACAACCTCCTCGTCGTAAGGATGTAAAGGTACTTGGTAAACAAGCATTAGGAATGTTTTTAGTAGGTACAGATGCTATGGAAGCCAGTAAATACATTTCTGAACACGATCAAAAAATTGCAAACAAACTCGGATATGTAATGGCGGGTGGAGATTTATCAGAACCAACTCTAGTAACCGAACAATATTTGCTAGATCTAGAGCGTGAAGCATTCCTTTCGTTATGTACAGAACGTAAAACTCTTGAACGTATCGAGCATATGTTGAAAAAAGGAAAACCATTACGTAATTAGATTACTAGATCGTTGGATTGCAAGCATAATAGATATCCAACCAGTCTAAAAATCAAATAATCTAAAAATCTAAAAAAAATGAAAACAGCATATATAGTAAAAGCATATAGAACAGCCGTAGGAAAAGCACCTCGCGGAGTATTTAGGTTCAAAAGAACAGATGAATTGGCTGCCGAAACCATTCAACACATGATGAAGGAATTACCTAACCTTGACAAGTCTCGTATTGATGATGTTATTGTAGGTAATGCGATGCCAGAAGGATCTCAAGGATTAAATATGGCACGTTTAATCTCTTTAATGGGATTAGAATCTGTTGATGTACCAGGTGTAACGGTAAATAGATTTTGTTCTGCAGGAATAGAAACTATCGGAATAGCAACTGCAAAAATACAAGCAGGTATGGCAGATTGCATTATCGCAGGTGGTGCAGAAAGCATGAGTTCTGTTCCTATGACCGGATATAAAACAGAACTTAATTATGATCTGGCCAAATCAGGGCATGAAGATTATTATTGGGGGATGGGTAATACTGCTGAAGCAGTAGCACAGCAATTCAAAGTATCACGTGAAGATCAAGATGAGTTTGCCTATAACTCACATATGAAAGCCCTAAAAGCACAAGCAGAAGATCGTTTTCAAGATCAAATCGTTCCTATAAACGTTGAACAGGTTTATGTTGATGAAAACGGAAAAAAAGCAACAAAATCATACACGGTGACCAAAGATGAAGGACCACGTGCAGGCACAACCAAAGAAATACTAGGTAAATTGAGACCTGTTTTTGCTGCTGGAGGTAGTGTAACTGCCGGTAATTCATCTCAGATGAGTGATGGTGCAGCTTTTGTAATGGTAATGAGCGAAAATATGGTAAAAGAATTAAACCTAGAACCTATTGCTAGACTTGTAAACTATGCAGCTGCAGGCGTAGAACCAAGAATTATGGGTATAGGCCCCGTAAAAGCTATTCCAAAAGCTTTAAAACAAGCAGGATTACAACAAAATGATATCGAACTTATAGAACTCAACGAAGCCTTTGCATCACAATCGCTTGCAGTAATGCGCGAACTTGATATCAATCAAGATATTGTAAATGTAAACGGTGGTGCGATAGCCTTAGGTCATCCACTAGGATGTACAGGAGGCAAACTTTCAGTTCAGTTGTTTGACGAAATGCGTAAACGCGACATGAAAGGTAAATATGGAATGGTAACCATGTGTGTTGGTACCGGACAAGGTGCGGCAGGTATTTTTGAATTTTTAAACTAATTAGAATTAACTAAAGCGTATAGCGTATTAAGTACAAAGTAGTAATAAATGTGTATTCTAACTTTTTGCTAATTACTTGATACCAACTACTAAAATTTTATAAAAAAATGAGTACAGAAACTATGAATAAAGAAATTCTTAGAGGAGGACAATTCCTTGTCAAAGAAACCAAAGCTGAAGATGTATTTACTCCAGAAGATTTTTCTGAGGAGCAAAAAATGATGCGTGATAGCGCAAAAGAATTTGTTGACCGAGAACTATGGGCACATTGGGAAAGATTTGAATCCAAAGATTATGCATACACAGAAGCATGTATGAAAAAAGCTGGAGAGCTTGGTCTTTTAGGCGTTGCCGTTCCCGAAGCATACGAAGGTCTGGGGATGGGATTTGTATCAACAATGTTGGTCTGTGATTATATTTCTGGAGCTACCGGATCCTTCAGCACAGCATTTGGAGCACATACAGGAATTGGTACTATGCCAATCTCTTTGTATGGTAATGAAGAGCAAAAGAAAAAATATGTTTCTAAACTGGCGACAGGCGAATGGATGGGAGCCTATTGTTTAACCGAACCAGGTGCTGGATCAGATGCAAACTCGGGGAAAACCAAAGCTGTTTTATCAGATGATGGAAAGCATTATTTGATTTCTGGTCAAAAAATGTGGATCTCTAATGCTGGATTCTGTAATTTAATGATTGTTTTTGCTCGTATCGAAGATGATAAAAACATTACTGGATTTATTGTAGAATATGATCCAGAAAATTCAAATGGAATTACTTTAGGAGAAGAAGAAAAAAAGTTGGGTATACACTCCTCTTCTACGCGTCAGGTGTTCTTTAGTGATACCAAAGTACCTGTAGAAAATATGCTTTCTGAAAGAGGTAATGGATTCAAAATTGCAATGAATGCACTTAATGTAGGACGTATTAAACTAGCAGCCGCATGTCTTGACGCTCAACGCCGAGTAATAAATGAAGCTACGAAATATGCGAATGAGCGTATTCAGTTTAAGACTCCAATTATAAATTTTGGTGCAATTAAAGCAAAAATTGCAGAAATGGCTACGAATACGTATGCTGATGAATCCGCTAGTTATAGAGCTGCAAAAAATATCGAAGATAGAATTGCTATCCGTCAAGCGGAAGGAAACTCGCATCAAGAAGCAGAGCTCAAAGGTGTTGAAGAATATGCAATAGAATGTTCTATTCTTAAAGTTGCTGTTTCTGAAGATGTACAAAACTGTACCGATGAAGGTGTACAAATTTTTGGAGGTATGGGATTCTCTGCCGATACTCCTATGGAGTCTGCTTGGAGAGATGCTCGTATTTCTCGTATCTATGAAGGCACCAATGAAATTAACCGTATGCTAGCAGTAGGTATGCTCGTTAAGAAAGCAATGAAAGGACACGTTGATCTTTTGGCTCCAGCTATGAAGGTTGCTGATGAACTTACAGGTATTCCGTCATTTGATACGCCAGATTATTCTGAGTTGTTTGCCGAAGAAAAAGAGATTGTTGGTAAATTGAAGAAAGTATTTTTAATGGTAGCCGGAGCTGCAATGCAAAAATTTGGCCCCAAACTAGAAGAGCACCAACAACTATTAATGGCTGCCTCTGATATTTTGATTGAAATCTATATGGCTGAATCCACGATTCTACGTACAGAGAAAAATGCAAAACGTTTTGGAGAAGCTGCTCAAGAGACGCAGATCGCAATGAGTCAATTATATTTATATAATGCAGTAGATATCGCTATCAAAAAAGGAAAAGAAGCTATTGTTTCTTTTGCTGAAGGTGATCAGCAACGTATGATGCTTATGGGTCTTAAACGATTTACTAAGTATGCAAACCAACCTAATGTTGTTGCTTTAAGAACTAAAATTGCTGATAAAATAGCTGAAGAAAACGGATATTTCATTGGATAATGTATAAGCCTACTCTATGGCTCTAAACTAGGGAGTTGTTTAATTTTGATTTAAAAAACCGCTTTACATTGGATAAAAGCGGTTTTTTTATGATTCCATATTTTAGTAAGGCACTTTCAGAAAATAGCTACGCTAATTTCAATTTGTTTATTTTTTGAATGATTTTCGATAGTTGTAAGA
>CANLYR010000034.1 GCA_947495425.1 uncultured Aquimarina sp. | reverse complement strand
TTCGAAGAGAAGCTCTTCGATAGACTTGTAATTGCTGGAATTACAGGATTATGATTAAAAACGGATATTCAATAAAATCTTTATCAGTATCTACATTATCCACTTGTCTAGCGAAGGACTGTTTTAATGGGATAAATTTTTTCTTTATTATTTCCCTACTATAAAAATTATCTTCTACTAGTTTACAAAACTCTTTAAAAAGATCAGGATAAGAAATTGTTTTATCATTTTGTAAAATTATAAACTCCGAAGAATCTCTTAAATCTGTATTTTTATATTTTGCTATCAATGCATCAGAGCATACACTAGCCATAAAAATTATAACAACAAGAAACTTTCTCATTCTAACTATTTAAAGTCTACATTAAATATCCTCGATATCGCCAACTTGATCTTGACTCACTTCAGCGGGGATGTCATCATTAGAGCTTTCAAAACTTTCCATCGAATCTGCTAACCTTTTGCTAATCTTTACCAGATAAATGGTATCATTTGTTTTTACCTCTACAGCTTCTATAGCTTCATTATGATGATTTTTGAAGGAAATAATATCGTTATCTGCATAACCATCAGGAAATTTCTCTACTAGAAGATTTAAGATGTTTTTATTCAATTTTTTGTAGTCAACAATTACTCTTTTCATGGGTTTGTAGGTTTAGTTAGCTATAAACAAATACGTAGAATGCGCTAAGGCATTACTTCACAAACCTTGGGGAATATGTGATAACCAACCCCAAGTAATCTCATTATCGGGTATAGTGGTATAACAATTAATCCTTTATACCATTACAAGTCTAACTAAAAAAAATGAAACTTCTTAGAAATAAGCATTAAAAATTAGACATTTTTTTGAATTTTTTACTTGTTAAAAAAACCAAAAACTTTTTGTTCATGTCCGTCTATTCTCAAAACTTTTTTAGACATTTATATGCTACCGGGAGTGATACTTTAACAAGCACCTCGCTTTAATGAATAAAATACCTTATGCAATTAAATCTTAAGAAAAACAGCCTATTATATATTTCACTAGGTATTCTACTTTTTTTCTCATTTTTCTTGTATGTATACACCTTAGAGACGTATAATGGCATCGAAGTGTTCTCTGTATATATTCGCCAACGATTCGGGAGGTTTTATCTATGGTTAGGATTACTATGTGTTTTACTTTTGATTGTTTTGGCTTTCTCGTCCTGGGGAAAGCATCGACTTGGAAAAACTACAGATCGCCCTCAATTCTCTAGACTAGCCTGGATATCTATGTTATATAGTGCGGGAATGGGAGCAGGCATCTTGCTCAGAGCCGTTCAAGAGCCTGTCTATATGATGCGTAATCCTCCTATTAATAATCATGCAGATTCAAGTACAATTGCTTTAGAGTATACATTTTATCAGTGGGGATTTACAGCGTGGGCATTCTATGCAGTTTTTGCGATCATAGTGGGGTATTATCTCTTTGTACACTCAAAAAAAGTAGTCTCTAGTAGTGCTTTTTCTTCTATAGAAAACTTCGTTAGTTCTAAAAAGTTAAACGACATAATTTTTGGAAGTATTGATATTCTTGCAATCCTAACTACGGTTTTTGGACTAGTCGCCGCAATTGGTTTGGGTACTACGCAGATTGAAGGTGGGCTTACACATCTGCTACAAGAAGACTTTGGACTTACAGGAACTATACTTGTGCTTTTACTGATTTCAGTGCTCGCATTTATTTCGGTATTTCGAGGGGTAAACAAGGGGATAAAAGTAATCTCTACCTGGAACATATATGTCACAATCGCTTTATTGCTTTTTGTTTTTTTACAAAGTGACATTATTTCTGTAACATCCCAGTTTATAACTTCGTTATATCATTATATTATTGATTTTATCCCGCTTAGTCTTGCCTATGGTCTGTACAATCCCGGAGAAGCATTTCTCACAGATTGGACGTACTACTATTGGGCATTTTGGTTAGCATGGGCGCCATTTACTGGGATTTTTATAGCGCGAATATCCAAAGGAAGAACTATGCGCGAAGTGATATTAGGTGTATTGCTAATACCATCGCTAGGCACCTTTTTTTGGTTTACTACTTTTGGAGAGTCTGCTTTTCAGATTATTGAAAATTTGGGGGCATATCAAGGACAATTTGATAATGTTTTTAGCTCCATTTTTATATTTTTCGAAAATTATCCATTTCAAGGATTTATCAATACATTAACCATCTTACTACTAATCAGTTTTTTAGTCACCTCATTAGATTCTGCTATTTTTGTACTTAGCATGTTCACAGATGGCGGAAAGCAAGAGCCTTCAAAAAAGCATCGCCTTTTATGGAGTATTATATTAACCATTTTTTCTATTGGTATTATTTTGTTAGGCAATGCAAAAACTGATATCAATGTTTTAATTGCGATGCAAAAACTTCTCATCATCACCTCGCTACCCTTTTCTTTACTTATGGTAGTGATGATCTTTTTATTTATACGAGATTATAGAAAAAATAACAAACTGAGGTAAACTAATAATATACTACTTTCGACGTTATGTTAGTCGATATTATAATTATGATAAAGAAGTTATTAAAAAAGAAATGGATCAAATGGACACTCCTTTTATTAGGAGGAATACTATTCACATTTCTTTGTTTTTATGCAAGTATCTATTTCGGCTTTTTTGGAAAGTTACCTAATAACAAAGCATTAAGTTCCTTAAAACAAGCTGAAGCTACTCAAGTATTAGATAAAGACGGTCATTTAATTGGTAAATACTATGTATATGACAGGCAGCCTATAACATATAGAGATTTACCTCAGCATCTCATTGATGCCCTTGTCGCAACCGAAGATGTGCGTTTTTATGAGCATGACGGAGTAGACAATACGAGTTTGCTACGTGTATTTTTTAAAACCATATTACTACGTGATAAATCTTCTGGAGGAGGAAGCACTATTACATTACAATTGGCTAAAAATTTATTTGGAAGAAAAAAGCACCGTATATTTAGCACTGTAATCAATAAGCTAAAGGAGTCATTTGTAGCCAAAAGAATAGAAAACATATACTCTAAACAAGAAATTCTTACACTTTACTTCAACACTGTTCCCTTTCCTGATAATACCTACGGAATTGAAAGTGCTTCGCAAAAATTCTTTAATAAACCTACCCATCAATTATCACTTTCTGAGTCTACTACACTCATAGGAACATTAAAAGCTAATCATAGTTACAACCCTAGACTCTTTCCAGAAAGAAGTCAACTGCGAAGAGACGTAGTCCTTAAGCAGATGGCCAAATATGAATATATTATTAGCGATCAGGCAGATCAAACTATGAGTCAGAATATAGCTTTGGACTACCAACATTTTAATCATGATCTTGGTTTGGCTCCATATTTTAGAGAAGCAGTAAAAAAAGAACTTACTGAAATTCTAAAAAAACACAAAAAACCCGATAGTAGTCTTTATGATATCTACAATGATGGATTAATTATACATACTACATTAGATTATAAAATGCAATTTTTGGCTGAAGAAGCCATGAAGGACCATATGCAGATTTTACAAAATGAGTATGAAAAATCTTTTGGATCTACACCCCCTTGGCAAACAAACAAAGATCTTATTGAGAAGACTATAAAAGATCTTAAACTCTATAAAAATTACAAGGAACAGGGTGTAGCCGAAAATCAAATAAAAGATTCTCTTTCAATTGAAAAAGAAATAGAAGTATTTGAATGGAGTGGAAATAGTACTCAAAAAATATCGTCTATAGATAGTGTACAGCATTATCTAAAGTTTTTGAATACTGGTATGATTTCGATAGAACCGACAACTGGGGCTGTACGAGCTTATTTGGGAGGCATTGATTATCGCTATTTTAAATATGATCATGTTTCGCAAAGCAAAAGACAAGTTGGCTCTACCTTTAAACCATTTGTATACACTACAGCTATTGAAAACGGGATGAAACCTTGCTCATACTTTTCTACAAAGGAAATCACATATACCAATTTAGACAATTGGACACCAAAAAATGCTTCAAAAGAAGAAGATCCTTATCTTAATTTCACTTTAGAAAAAGCACTAAGCACTTCTGTCAACACTATAGCAGTAAAAGTTTTAAACGAAGTTGGTATTCAAAAAGTAATCGAACAAGTAAGAAAGCTAGGAATTACTGATTCTCTCTCTGAAAAACCCGCTATGGCATTGGGTACCGATGGCATTAAAATCAGAGACTTAGCTGGAGCATATGCTGGTTATGTAAACGATGGAAAAGCAGTAAAACCATATTATATATCCAAAATTGAAGATAAAAATGGAACCCTTATTGCTTCCTTTGAGCCTCAAATATCTGAAACACCCGCCTACAGTGATTATACAAGGCAAGTACTACTAGAAATGATGAAATCTACTGTAGAACAGGGAACCGCATCCAGGTTAAGAACTACATATAAGCTTGAAAATGATATTGCTGGTAAAACAGGGACAACTCAGGATAATAAAGATGGTTGGTTTGTTGGTATTACTCCTAGATTGGTAACTGTTACCTGGGTGGGTAATGATAATTATAATATAGGATTCAAAACCACGGCATTAGGACAAGGGGCCAATACGGCACTTCCTATTTTTGCCAAATTATATCAAAAAATGAATCAGGACGCTACATTTGATCGCATTACCAAAAGTAAATTTGAAGAACCATCGGAAAACGTAATAGAAGATCTAGATTGCAAACCAGAAAAACGGGATAACGTCTTCAAACGTCTTTTCGGCAAAAAGAAGAAAAAGAAAGAATTCAGAAAAGAGTAATCTAATTTTAAATATTTATAATACAAATACTCAAGAACTTGCTGCTCCATATTTCTCTACCAAAAACGTATGTAGCTTAAATGCTCCAACACCGAGTAGAATTCCTGCAACCATACCAGTAACTACATCTGCCGGATAATGTACTCCAACATATATTCTACTATAACTCACCACAAGAGCCCATACGATCATGAATGGAAAAATATATTTTAAATATTTCTGTAATGCTAAGCCCGTAAAAAATGCTAATGCCATAGAATTGGTTGCATGACCAGAAAAATACCCATAGCGACCACAACGTTCGGCTATAAATCGAGTAAACTCTGCAACGCCTTCTGCCCTGCATGGTCTGGGGCGTTTAAAAAGAATGTATTTAAATAGATTTGCAAGTTGATCAGATGCAGTAATTAATACTGCAACAAGAATTAGCGTAATAATCGTTCCGCGTATGCCAAAATATTTATAGAAAAAAATAAGTAATACCAGATATAAGGGAATTTGATAAAACTTCTCTGTCATAAATAACCAAAATCCATCCCAAGCCGGACTTCCTAAGGTATTGAGGTATATAAAAAGATCTTTGTCTAATTGTATGAGTTCTTCCATAGTCCCTAACCCCCAAAAGGGAAATTTATATTAATTAACAACATATTACAAAATATATTACATGATTTTTTTATTATTAATATTCAAAAGAAAAACCGTATTCCTAAACTTTAAATAGATTATGAGGGGCCATAGCGTTCGATCTCCCGATCATAAAACTCATTAGAAGCCTGAAAAAGGTTTTCAGCTTCTTCCATTAATTCTTTTTCTTCACTTTTTTCAAACTCTTCTAACCATTCTACTTCATCATTAGCCAAGTTTATAATAAACCGAGGAAATTCAGTATGAATAACAAATATAGCTTCTGGATAATCGGTATTATCGCCTAGCAAGAATTTTGGAAACTCCATAATAAAAACTTAAAATCATAAAGCGTCAAAGGTACTATCTTTTTTTGGGTAAAACAGGAGATAAATCTAATGCTACTCTATTTTTATATCCACTCTATTATTAGACTCAGGTGCTAAGCCTACTCCAGATGTAATAACTTCAGATGTATCTCCTGCCGCTACGATTTCAATCAAAGATTCATCAACTCCTTTTTCAATCATATACTGTTTTACATTACTAGCTCTCATTGCAGACATTATCTCATTTTCAAAAGCAGAACCTGCATCATCTGCATGGCCAATAAGCTTAATTGATTCTACCTTAAATATAGTCACGTACTGGATATAAGAATCCAACGCTTTTTTAATCTCTGTATACGCTTCACTTTCACCAATCAAAAATTCTACAGGAGAAAACTTAAGCGCCATATCGCAGACTTGAGACTGCACAAGGTTTTTAGGCGCATTCATTTCCATTAACAATACATCATCTACAAAATAATATCCGGTATCATATTTACCACCCTTTACAGATTTTCCTTGAGGACCGTCTGCAAAATATCCAAGAGAAATATATTTTTCTGTTCCTTTTGCCTTATAGACTCCGCAAACTTTGGTCCATCCTTTGGTATTACATATCATTTTTGAAGACTTAATACTCAACGGAATTTTTGATGTACTTGTAATTTTAGGAACTCTAGCCGTAAAATAAGATCCGATAGACGAGGTACAGGAATTGGATATTCCCTCTCCTAGAGAGACGTACATATGAAAATAATAATATTTCCCTGCAGACAGCGGTCTCTTAAGTTTTGCAGTAACGCCTTCTTTATATAAGCCCCCAGCGATATACATCCCAACTTTTCCTTCTCCGGTATTTGGGTCCTGTTCTCCAAATTGCTTTAAAAAATTCGGAGACCTGTGTATAAATTTAACTTTTTGTAATCCAGGATGATAGACATCTGGAGAATTGACGGCAGCTTTCCAGTCTTTCATGATACCAAAATTCTGCATTTCCATATCCAACTTTTTGATGGATGTATTAAGTTCCTCAAAACTGGGGTTAGGAATAAGATTTTGGGTTTTGCTGTGCTCGAAGTTTTGACTTCTACTACTCTGTATAAAAACTATTGTAAGTGCAACAAGCAGTAGACAAAATTTAGAATTTGGGACTCTCATTTTTGTATTCTGTTTTTTTGGAAAGATAGTTAATTATTCATTAATAGCAAATTAAACATGCTAGGCCAACAAAAGATATTTTACACCAAATATTATATGATAAAATCAATTTTTTATGATCATTGTTTTCGTTAGCTTATTAAACCTGAAATACAATAAAAATGCTGAAGTCGTAAGCCCTGCTAATAATCCGATCCATATTCCTTCGCTTTTATAATCGGTATATAACCCCAAGTAATAGCTAATCGGAAACCCTACAATCCAATAGGCAATAAACGTGATTAATGTTGGTATTTTTACATCCTGTAGTCCTCTCAAAGCTCCCAATACAGTTACTTGCACGGCATCTGATATCTGAAATAATGCAGCAATAATCAAAAGCTTAGCTGCGATGCTAATTACTTCAGTATTATCTGCCATATTTTTTAGATCATCTACATCCAGATAGATTTTAGGCAACATTTGATTGCATACAATAAAAATCAATGCAAAAACAGCTGCGATCAAAAAACCCAACAAAAAAATTGAAATAGCGATTCTTCTTAAATCAACAAACTTTTGAAGGCCTTTCTGATTCCCTACGCGAACCATAGCCGCTACACTTAATCCCATAGCAACCATAAAAGTCATCGATGACAAGTTTAATGCGATTTGATTAGCAGCTTGCGGGTTTTTTCCCAAAATACCCGACAACCATATGGCGGCAGTAAAAATAGCCACTTCAAAAAACATTTGAAGCGCAGAGGGAAATCCTAATGCTATTATCTTTTTAATCATTGTAAGCTCTAACACAAATATTTTAATACTGGTAACATATGCTTTGGATTTTTCTTTCCCCCTAAGTAGTATCCATAAAAAAATGACCATCACAAATCGTGAAGCCAATGTTCCCACAGCTGCGCCAACTATTCCCATTTGTGGAAAACCAAATTTTCCGAAAATTAAAAGATAATTTAATACTATATTCACCACATTAGCAATCAAAGTTGCGTACATTGGATACCGGGTCATTGACAAACCATCAGAGAATTGTTTCAATGCCTGAAAACTTATTAATGGAATTAAAGAAAAAGCTACCAAATCAAGATAAGGTATTGCTAATTCAACTACCTCAACAGGCTGTTTCATTAGATACAATAGGGGTTTGGCCAAAAAAATGAACAAAAACAAAACAACGCCTAGCGTGGTACATAAAAATAATCCATGTTTATAAGCAGATTTGCCATTCTTAAAATTATTTTCTCCATCAGCTTCGGCTACTAATGGTGTAATCGCAGTAGAAAAACCAATTCCCAGTGACATGGCAATAAACATAAAGCTGTTTCCTAGAGACACAGCTGCCAATTCTGCCGTACCTAGCTGTCCCACCATAATATTATCTACTAATGCTACCAGTGTGTGACCAATCATACCCATCATCACTGGTGCCGCTAGTTTTAGATTATATCGAAATTCTTTGGTGTATTGTTGTAACATTTTAAGATTTTGAAGAAACAAATATAGACAGAATCCTCTTAGTTTTATCACACCTAATGGTTTATATACACTCCATCTTTTTATAACATCCAGAGCAAATAATTTAAGGTAAACTTGGTGGTGGTAAACAATTAAATCTCAACCTCTTTAAGTAAATCTTGTGCATAATGAATCATGATATCTAAGTCATGAGTTGCTTTTTCTAATAATTCGAGACATTCCCTTATATCTTCTTCGCTTTTAGAGTTTTTAAGAACTTCAAAAATACCCAGGATGTTAGAAACCGGAGCTCTGAGTTTGTGAGAATTAAAGTAAGCATACTTCAGCAAACTTTCGTTCTGCTTTTTTAACTTAATTGTTCTCTCTTTTACCATGATATCTAATGATTTATTGAATTCAACAATATCATCATTCATTTTTTTTAGGTTTTGCGATTGCTCTGCCAGTTTTCCCTTCTGTTTATTGAGCTTTTCATTTTTCAAAACGATTTCTTCTCGACCCTTCTTTAACTTATACACCATGTCGTTAAAATTTTTTGCAAATACTCCTATCTCACCACTATTTTTGATATCAACTTGCACATCAAAGTTACCTTTACCAAGTTCTGAGGCTGCATTTGCTAGTGAGCGTAATGGTCTATATAATAATCGACCTAGAAATCCAGATACAAATAGAACACAAACAAATACAATCCCAAGGACCAAGAGTGATTCTCTGGCCTCTTTTCTCACAGAATGGAACACTTCTGCAGTATCAATTTCTGCAAGCAAGATCCAGGATAAGCCTTCAATATCTAATTTGACAAAGGAACTTAAGACTTCGACATTACGGTAATCTTTGGTTATTATTGAACCAGAAATACCTGTAAGCGCCTTTTTTACAGAAGGGGTCTCTACCGGTTGAAACAGCACAGTAGTTTGATAATGATCCATTAATTTTATATTTTGATCATCAATTGATGTGGTTTCTGCTATAGTATTCAGATATTGATTAGGAGTTTCAAGAATAAAGCGAGAATCTGTTCTCATGCTAAAATCACTCCCCACAATATACGTTTCTCCAGTTTTTCCTAAACCTTCATCCTCCCATGCTTTTGTGCCTGTGGTTATTGTATTTATTCGTTGTAAAGGGACTTGAATAATTAATGTTCCGACCTTAGTATTACTATCAAAAATAGGTGCAGCTATAAATGCTGCAGGTGCCATATCTGAAGGTAAATAACGCTCGAAGTCACACACTATTGTACTGGTATGCAGCCCGGTATTTCTAATTTCTCTATACAATCGGCCGATATTAGAGTCTGCATAAGGTCCATTTAAAAGGCTTGTTGCATAATCAGATTCTTTGGTGACACTATAGACAATGTTTCCCGTTTTATCTTCTATGAGAAATAAATCGTATACATCATAACGAGAAACAAAATTTGAAAACGATTTATGATATCGGTCATGTATATCTTTGTAAGATAAATCCTGAAAAGGTAATTTTGAACCTTTCAGAAATTGATTTTGGAGAAAAATGCTTCTATTTTCCTGAGGCACTAAATCCTGCGGTTTTACAGATACATCTGAAAAAAAGGGGATTCCCTTTACTTTTTTTGCATAATATTCTTCGAGTATCTCCTTGTAGCCTGGCACTAAGCTATTTGTATCGATCTCAAAAAAGGCTTTTTCAAAATCTGTCATCGCTTTCACTATAAAACTGCTTTGTGCAAAAAGACCTGTTTCTGTCCTTATTTTTGAAAAGTACCACTCTAACTCTTGCTTTTTTATTTGCTTTACTGTGTTTAGCTGATCAAAACTTCTTTCGGTTAATCTATCTATAGCGTGATTGTACTGCCAAACAATAACACCCAGTAGAGGTATCACACCTACAAATGACAATATTATGAGGATCTTCTGTTTGATACTTAAGTGCATGAGAAATAATGTTATAGTTATATATAAGTTGGATTGAAGTATATATTAAATTTAATTAAAATAAAGGACTTTATCTCAGTGGTGGATGTTCATTAATTAATATTATTTTTTAAATACAAATGCTTCTGAATTTAATCTACAGATATTGAACTCACTTAGAACTGTTAAAAATGGTATTTTTGACCTCTAAAAAGTAGGAGATAAATCAGAAATCTCAACGCAAAGCCATCGGTGAATTGTTCAGAATACATAGCATAAATACTAGGTTTTATCATGATTTTAAACGTCATGAAGAAGCTTTATACACGATCTAGGTTAAACCCGTTTTATGAATTAGAAAATCTATTACAGCTTGTAATCGCCGCAAAACCTATCGCTACACTACATTTTTAAATTTCACCATAACGGTGCTATGCTAAAATTCATAAAATGTCAGGTTTTATTGCGCTTCCAACCTTCATTACGAAGTTCTAATGCACAAAACGGGTTAAATATTTCTCTGAGTTAGAAACTCATTGATAAGAAAACTTAAATATTCTTATTGTATATTTAACACTTTCATATGTAAATTTATGTCGCAAATTACTGTTAGTGCAGAAGAAATCAAAAACAAAAACAACACCCGCACCTATCTTATTGTAGCAAGTGTTTTGTTTGGAATCCTTATACTACCATCTCTACCGATGATCATTATGTCTGCCATGATGTTTGATAGTCCGGGATCAGAAGAGAGTATCCCTACAATTACCTTAGTGTTGAGCTTGGTTGCATATCCTTTTATCACCTGTGCAGGAATCGCCACCGGCTGGATATTGTTTTCAAGGAAAAAGCTCCTTTATGCGATCTTGGCAGCCAGCCTCCCTGCAATAGATATACTGGTAGGTATTCTTGCTATTGCATATATAATAATGTTTTGTGATGGTAGTTTTGATTGTTGAAACTATTTTTTGAGCATTTACCTGTTCTAAGCCTTCCATCTAACTTCTACGAAGCTTTTTATTGTAAGGAATAGTAAAGTATTACTTATCAATCGTCATGGCTTAGGTTAAAGATTTTTATTATTGATCCTATGCACTAATAAGAACATTTTTGAGTATCTAATTTATTCTATGATCTCTGCATCTATTTTCTCCTCTACAACCTTTCCATCTTTCTTATATACGTAGTATGAGTTATTGTTTTTGTCTACCGATACAGCGCCATTTACTTTCTCATTAATAAAAAGAATTCCTGATTTATCGTCACAAGCGTACCCGTTACTTAATTTTTCGGTTAAAATATTCTCATGATACATTGGTCTTCTAGAAGCTTCAGAATTATAATGTGGACAGTGGCTATACTCTAAAAAACTCAATCCTTTTACAATACTTAACTCTTTAGGTCTTGAGTCTGTTGTACCTGCGTTAAACCAACATAATGATCCTGCACTACCACCAGCAAGTACAATTCCTTTTTCATATGCCCTCTTTAATGCTACATCTATTTGTTGAGCTTTCCAGATGGCTAGCATATTCAGGGTATTTCCTCCGCCTACAATAATTGCATCCATGCTAGTCAAAATATCTTCAAAAGATTCTTTTTGACGGTATGAATTAATCCACACCTTCATTACATGAGGTTCTATATCTAGATCAGAACATAATAAATACCATAAATTAATATATTGTTCGCTATCTCTGGCTGCTGTAGGCAAAAAGCATATTTTAGGTTTCCTTTTACCTGTTAGCTGTGCTGTATACTTGATGAATTCTTTATTCACTTGCCCACCATAAACAAATAATTTTTTATCAGGATTATTTATATTCTGAGCAAATAAACCATTTACAAAAAGCAATATGGCTACTAAAAAGGTTTTCATAATATTATAGTTTTTCTATGATGTGGAATAGCAATAAGTTACAGATAGCAGTCATTACACTAATCCTGGAACATCGACCATTTCATCAACGTCATGCTTGTAGTCAATCCCTTCGAACCTGAAACCAAACAAGTTAAAGAACTCTGTAGTATAGCCTTCTAAATCTCCTATTTCAGGAAGCGTTTCTGTAGTGGCTTCTTGCCATAATTCAAACACTTTTTGCTGAATATCATCACGCATTTCCCAATCGTCTATTCTTATTCTTCCTTGCGCATCGGTTGGTACATCATCAAGATATAGACGCTCGCTAAATAGTCTGCACATTTGTTCTATACATCCCTCTTGTACTCCTTCTTCTTTCATTACTTTGTATAATAGAGAAATATATAAAGGAATCACAGGAATAGCTGAACTTGATTGCGTTACAAGGGCTTTATTTACTGAAACGAAAGCTTTTCCGTTAACTTCTTTTAACGAATCCGTAATAGCAAATGCAGTATTTTCCAAATGATCTTTGGCTTTTCCAATGGTTCCGTTCCTGTATACTGGTTTTGTGAGCTCTGGACCGATGTAAGAATAGGCTACTGTTTTAAAATCAGCAGAAAGTAAATCCTCATTCTTCAAGGCATTAATCCACATTTCCCAATCTTCGCCTCCCATTACTGTAACTGTATTTTCTATATCCTGTCCTTTGCTCGGCTCAATAGTAATTTCTTTTACTTCACCTGTATGAAAATCTACGGTTTTATTCGTATAAGAACTCCCAATAGGTTTTAATGTTGATTTATATCTAACTCCAGTATCTGGATGTGTTCTTACCGGGGAGGCAAGACTATATATTACTAAATCAATTTTTCCTAGATCTTTTTTTATTAACGCAATGGTCTTTTCTTTGATTTCGTTTGAAAAAGCATCTCCGTTTATACTTTTGGCATACATCCCTTCTTTATGCGCTGCTTTTTCAAAAGCAGCTGTATTATACCAGCCCGATGTTGCTGTTCTTCCGTTTGTTGGTGGTTTTTCAAAAAATACACCAATGGTAGAAGCATTAGAGCCAAAAGCACTGGTTATTCTCGATGCCAATCCAAATCCTGTAGAAGCACCTATGACGAGTACTTTTTTTGCGCTTTCAAGTTGACCTTTTGATTTGATATAATCAATTTGGTTCAATACATTTTTCTCACAACCTTCGGGATGTGCTGTTGTACAGATAAATCCACGAGTTTTTGGTTCTATTATCATTTCCTTTTATTTTAAAATTTTACTCGATTATCCTGCCTCAGGCAGACACAGCAAGATTCAAATGCTCTGAGGCTTGCCTCGAAATTATAAATCAGTTCCTTACAAATATCTTGTAGGTTTCCTCCGAGGTTCATTACCAATATTTAGTCAAAGCATATATATTCTTTATAAATCAGTATTTGGCATTATTTAATTTAAAGAATTTACATATCTATTTAACTCCATATCTATCAAAAAGATACACCAGGCTTGTCATTGTAGCGGCTCCTAATTCGAGTTCGCGTTTATTGACAGCATCAAAGGTATCGTTTTTAGCATGGTGATAGTCGAAATAGCGTTGTGAATCAGGTCGAAGTCCTGCGAGTACTATGCCTTCTTTTTTGAGTGGTCCTATATCGGCACCGCTTCCGCCTTGAGCGAAATAATGTACCAAATAGGGTTCAAAAAGGGGTTTCCAGCTTTGTACCTGAGCAAAATTATCGGCATCACAATCAAAAGAAAACCCTCGGGGTGTAAATCCGCCTGCATCACTTTCTAAAGCAAACACATGATTTTCACCTTTATTTTTGGCCACTTTGGCATACTTTTTACCACCACGCAATCCATTCTCTTCATTCATAAACAATACTACCCGGATAGAACGTTTGGGCTTGTACTTTATTTCTTTAAACAATCGAAGTACTTCCATAGATTGTACGACACCTGCCCCATCATCATGAGAACCATCTCCCAAATCCCAAGAGTCCAGATGACCACCAACCACCATATATTCATCAGGAAATTTGCTCCCTGTGATCTGCCCAATGACATTAAAAGATTCTACATCTTTCCAGCTACGACAATTCATATTAATATGAAACTTGATCTTTGGATTCAATTTTAGCATCGAACTCAGTAGTTCTGCTCCATTCGTACTAATAGCTGCTGCAGGAATTTTATCCATATCTGGCAAATCCCCATAACTCATTGCACCCGTGTGTGGCAAATCATCGAGTCTTAAGTTCATAGAACGCACAATTACACCTACCGCTCCAAATTTTGCTGCTTCTGCTGCTCCTGAATATCGTTGATCAACACAACCTCCATAGGCTTTAAAGGTTTCGATCAAATCTGCTTGCATAGGTCTGTTGAAAAACACTATTTTTCCGGTGATTTGAGCAGTTCCTAACTTGCGAAGATCTTCTAGTCCCTGAACTTCAATCATTGAAGCTTTTATTCCTCCTATCGGCGTAGGTACAGACCCCCCTAATGCGCAGATGGGAACATTTGTCGTAGTGCCCGGGGATGTTTCTATATAAGCAAATTCTGTAACGCCACGAGTCCACTTGGGCACCATTACGGATTGTAACCAAACCTTATCTATTCCTAGTTCTTTAAGCTCTTTTTCTCCCCATTCTACTGCTTTTTGAGCACTAATAGAACCTGATAACCTTCCTCCAATCTGATTAGACAAATAATCTAACCAAGCATAGCTTTTCCCATTCAATAAAGAGGTATCATATATTTGCTTTATTATTATCGAATCTTCTCTTGCTTCTTGCTGAGCAAATCCATTTAATGATACTATGGCAAAGATGATAGGGATTATGTTTTTTAACATTATATTCTTTTTACATTTTCCTTTATTCATTTTCTAATTCTTGCTTGTACATATCCAGATTAGCTTTGGTTTTTTCATCGAGCTCTGGTTCTTGTATATCTTTAAATTCTTTTAATGTATCATACAGCGTTTTTGCCACGATGTATCTTGCTACTGGTTTATTATCTGCAGGAATTACATACCACGGCGCATGCGGTAAAGATGTTCTATTTATAGCATCTTGATAATAAGATTGGTATTGATCCCAAAGCTTACGCTCTTTTAGATCTCCTGCAGAGAATTTCCAATTTTTTTCTTTCTTTTCTAATCTTCGAAGTAACCTGTTTTTTTGTTCTTCTTTGGATAGATGTAAATAGAATTTATAGATCAACGTACCATTTTGTGCTATATGTTTTTCAAAATTTCTTATCTGCTCAAAACGAGTGTCCCAGAATTTATTGTCGATGTCTCCTACGCTATTTACATTTGGAAGATTTTCTCCAATAATATATTCTGGATGCACACGAGTTACCAGAACATTCTCATAATGTGTTCTATTAAAGACGCTAAATTTTCCGCGCTGTGGCAATGCTATATAATGTCGCCATAAATAATCATGTCCCAATTCTAACTCTGTTGGGACTTTAAAGCTATGCACAACTATCCCTCTCGCATTAAAGTCTTTAAACACTTCTCTGATCAAGCTATCCTTACCAGATGTATCCATTCCTTGTAGACATACTAATACAGCATACTTTCCATGAGCATATAAGGTATCTTGTAGTTTTCCTAGTTTTTCACGTACTTTTTCTAGTTCATTTTCTATCTTTTTCTCGCTAGCATCTAGATTATGAGTTGTTGCAGTTTTAGATAAATTGATAGGTGTAGACACTTTGAATTCGTCGTGATGTATTTTATTCATAATAGGGTTTATATTATACTTCGAAAGATACTAAAGTTTTCTATCTGTAGAAAAAAATAGTTTCGCCATGGTTCCTTTCAATAATGAATTTCACATCTTTCTAAAACCGGAGAGTTTTTAATAGTTATATACTAGTGCCTAACTTTATTTATACGTTATTTTTTATTACCTCGCATTAAAATCATAGCTAAATCCAATAAGAAAAGTATCATACCGTCTCCCTAAGCTTTTGATGTTGAATTCTGCAAAAATATGTACTGGTGTTGACACCTGATGTAGTGCTCTTATTTTTATTTGTGCTCCATGGTTAAAATCTCCTACTCTAAACCCTAGAAATGCTTCGTCTTCTATGTCTTCAAAAATACTTGAGTCATTTCCTGCATATCCCATACCTGCTGTAATTGTTGTAGGATACCAATTGAATAGAATTAGGTTTACACCCACAGCCAATTCATTATATCCTTCATACGAAGTAACTTCATCTACAGCCAGCGATCGATTATATTCTCCCATAAATGTAGTATAACAATTAAAGGCATATTCTACTCGAGCACCAAATCCGACTTCATTTTCTAAACCAAAATTTTTGATAGCTACAAAACCATAATTCATAGCACCAGAATCGTATTGAGCATTAGACGTGTAGCTAGTGCATAATAATACTAAAAAAAGTATTCTCTTCATTGTGTAGGACATATCAACAATTGGTCGCAATGTAGGGCTGATACATTACATATGTTTTTTAAAAAAAGTAAGAACAACCCCTAATTTATTTACATAAGACGCTTTCATTAAATTATTTAGCCGCAAAAAGCTTGACATCTTCTTCACTCACTTCTTTACCTCCCAAAATAATTAAACGTTCTACTACATTACGTAATTCTCTGATATTACCAGTCCAATCATACTGCTGTAATTGCTTTACAGCTTTTGCAGAAAATGATTTGATAGGTGACCCTTGTTCTCCAGAGATTTTCTTTGTAAAATATGCTATCAACAAAGGAATATCTTCTCGCCTGTCATTAAGAGGTGGTACTTTTACTAAAATTACTGCCAATCTATGATACAAATCTTCTCTAAATTTATTTTCAGCAATTTCTTTCTTTAAATCTTTATTCGTTGCAGCAACTACTCGTACATTCACTTTGATATCCTTATCACTACCTACGCGTTGTATTTTATTTTCTTGGAGTGCTCTAAGTACTTTTGCCTGTGCTGATAGGCTCATATCACCTATTTCATCCAGAAAAATTGTTCCGCCATTTGCCGCTTCAAATTTACCAGCTCGATCTTTATTCGCCGATGTAAAAGCTCCTTTGACATGACCAAAAAGTTCACTTTCTATTAATTCTCCGGGGATTGCAGCACAATTAACCTCTATCATTGGCCCTGTTGATCGTTCACTTTTTTGATGAATCCAATGTGCAACTAATTCTTTACCAGTTCCATTTGGACCAGTGATTAAAACTCGTGCATCTGTAGTAGCCACTTTTTCTATGATTTCTTTGATATCAGAAATCGCTTTTGATTCTCCTACCATATCATAATTCTTGGAGACCTTCTTTTTGAGCATTTTGTTTTCTACCACAAGCTCTTTTCTATCTAATGCGTTGCGAACAGTATTTAACAAACGGTTCAAGTCTGGTGGTTTAGAGATATAATCAAAAGCACCTAATCGCATCGTATTGACTGCAGTATCCAAATCACCATGTCCAGAAATCATTACGATAGGGATTTCTGGCTTAATCTTTTTTACGGCTTCTAATACTTCTACTCCATCCATTTTTGGCATTTTGATGTCACAAAGGATGAGATCGTAATCTTCTGCTTTAATTTTTTCTACTCCAGATAGACCGTCTTCTGCCTCAAAAACTTCATACTTATCACTTTCTTCAGATAAGATTTTGATCAATACTCTTCTTATTGCTGCTTCGTCTTCTATTACTAATATTTTTGCCATCATATTTTTAATTTAATTCCACTACGTAAGTAGTATGTATTTTTATCATTAATACTCAGGACATTTTCCTGATCTCCATTTCTTAAACGAATTTCATTACTTATGGTATATCCTGCATACGTATAAAACAATAAGTGTTCCGTAAAATAATATTCATATCCCAATGCTCCAATAATGTTGAGCATAGAAGCATTTTCTGCTATCTTAAGCGCTCCGTTTTTATCGACAAAGGATTTGTTATTCTGCAGATTACCATAAAAACGATCCAAACCGATAAATGCCTGCAGTGTGTTCTTTTCATTAAAGAAATGTTTAACACTTGTCTTTGGCGTACCTATAGCGTATGACCAACTAGGGTGAAATCTTTTGTAATAATTAATAATCGGTAATGGAAAATTAATACTTGCTGGTGTTGCATACCGCAAACCTATTATTAATCTTGATGTTTTTGGAGCTTTTTTATTTTTATAACTCTTTACAAAAAATAACGATCCTACATATCTAAAATCATCACTTTCTAAACCAGAGCTCACAAAATTAGACGAAATACCAACACCGAGTTTGGTTCCAAAACGCCAATTATTTTTCATCTTAAATGTATATCCTAGTTCTAGACCAAAAGTCTGAAAAACATTAAAATCCCCCTTGTCATCTACTGTCAATCCATCATCTATCTGTAAACTATTATATCTATATTGAGGAGAGATTACCAGATATGTTCCTCGATCATTTATTTTGATAGGGTAATTGGCAGAAATCCTAAATCGACTGTATGCATTCGCACTATTAGCTTGCGGAATGTATGTATAATCTATTCTAGCCAAATTCGTATCCTGGGATCTTATCGTATAGAAAGCACAATACAATATGCATATCAAAATCAGATCCTTCTTTCTCATCTTTGAGGCCTATGTATTATTTGTTTACTGCTCACTGTTTTCGTTTTCTTTAACCATAGTAACCACTCGTTGAGGAAAAGGAATACTAATATTATTTGCTCTAAACAAACGATCAATTTCAAATCTGATTTCACTCTTAGGTATAGCTGCCTGAAAACTATCTCCGATTGTAAACACCAGCTTAAAATTAAGAGAACTATCAGCAAATTCTGTAAATAATACTAATGGAGCTGGTTCTCTTAACACACTATTATTAGACAATGCAGCTTTGGTTAATAAATCTTTTACCAATTGTGTATCACTCCCATAGGCTACTCCAACGCTTATTGATTCTCTTGTTACAGCCCCGTTCTGAGTCCAGTTATATAATGTTGAAGTTAAGTACATATGATTCGGAATTATCAATACTTTATTATCTATAGTAACGGCTCGAGTTGTTCTAAGTTTAATTTCTTCAACACGACCAACCTTATCATCGAGCTCTATAATATCACCAACATGAACAGTTTTATCAATAAAAATAAATATGCCTGAGAGTATATCCTGAATAAATGTCTCCAGAGCAAGACCAACACCTACCAATAGTGCAGCAGAAGCCGCAAATATTGCGGTAATATTAAAACCAATCCCATCTAATGCAAAAAAGATAACAATAAGATAGATAAAGTATTTAGAAAACGAGTATACCGAATCAAATTTTGCCTGATCGTTATGTTCAAGTTTTCTTGTGATTACTCGGTGTGCTAGTTTGAGGAAAGTAGTGGTTATCAGAAATACCAAAATCACAAATAGTAATAATCCAACGGTAAGAATGATCGGTTTTTTATCAGACCCAAAATGGAAAATCTCATAGGCAAGAAATTCCTTGATAGCTCCCCAAATATCCTCTTGGATAACTTCTTTTACTTGATCTGTAATTTCTTCCTGAATCATCATACTAGTATTTTAACCATTTAAATAATTCTTTATAGCTTGGTTTTTTACCATACATAAGAATACCTACTCTATAAATCTTTGCTGCCATCCATGTAATCGCCATAATACTACCTAATAATAGTAGCATTGAGGTCAAAACTTCCCACCAATTTACTCCAAACGGAATACGCATTAGCATTACAATCGGTGATGTTAGGGGAATCATAGAAAAAACTGTAGCGACTGTACCGTGGGGGTTTTCGATTACAGAAAAGAATCCTACATAAATTCCTAACATTAGTGGTAAAATAATAGGTAACATAAACTGTTGAGAATCTGTTTCACTATCTACAGCTGCTCCAATGGCAGCATAGATTGAACTATACAAAAAGTATCCTCCGATAAAATACACAAAAAATGATAGTACTAATGTTGCTAAAGGTAGTTTTAATATATCTTGTAATATTAATTGTAATTCTAATTGGCTGTTTTCTTGTAAAGCTAAAGATGATTCTATACTGCTAGGTTGCGTGGGAACACCTAAAATTGAAGTCGCAATAAACAACAGGATACTACCCAGAATTAACCAAATAAAAAACTGAAGAATTCCTGCAAATGAAGTTCCTAAGATTTTACCCATCATCAATTGTAAAGGTTTTACTGAAGAAATAATGATTTCTATAATTCGGTTTGCTTTTTCTTCTATTACAGAGCGCATCACCATATTACCATAGATGATAATAAACATCATAAGAAGATACCCAGCCGCTCCTCCGAAGAACATCTTAACATAACTTGACATTTTTGAGGTCTTTTCACCAGAAAAATTTTCAATCTGAATAGTTACTTCGGCTTTAGAGTTTTCTATTGCATTAAGGTCAAACCCTCTTTTTTTGAAATTTTGATTTGTTAATTTACCTGCAATAACATCTTCTATGGCATTCACAATAGAGATATTAGGTGCTTCATCTGCATAAAATTGTATCGACTGTGCTAGTTCTCTACTCGACTGCTTTTTGGGGATATACAGCAGACCATAAAGGTTATTAATTACTACAGAATCTTTGGCGTCATTTAGTGTTAGGCCACTATAATTTATATAGCTGATGTTGTCAGAACTTTTAAAATCTGTAGTAAACAAACCTGTCTCATCAAAGAAAGCAATCTCACGAACTTCATCATTATTTAATGTTGATAGCCATGTGATTAATCCTACCATTGCTACTAAAATCAATGGGCTTAAAAATGTCATTACTACAAATGTTTTGTTACGCACACGAGCAATAAATTCTCTTTTGATAATTAACTTTAGGTTACTCATTTGCAGTAATAGTTTTAATGAATATTTCATTTACTCCAGGTATGACTTCATTAAATCGCATTATCTGGGCTTTTTCTGACAAATAGGATAACAATACGTTGGATGATTCATCTTGATCTAAAGTTATTTTTATTTTTAATTGGTCGTCTATAGTTTTAAAATCTGCAGGCGAAACTTTAAATTTTTCACTAATCGAAGTGTATAGACCATGATTATTTTCTGTCAAAAGCCCTACTTCAAACGTATTTGATTTATATGCTCTTTTGATATCAGATAATTTACCATCTAATATTTTTTTTGACTTATTGATTAATGCGATATGGTCACAGAGTTCTTCTACGCTCTCCATACGATGGGTTGAAAAAATGACTGTAGCACCTTCATCACGCAGTTTAAGGATTTCATCTTTGATAACATTAGCGTTTATGGGGTCAAATCCGCTAAAAGGCTCATCAAATATCAAAAGTTTAGGCTTATGCAATACAGTCACAATAAATTGCACTTTTTGTGCCATCCCCTTTGATAATTCTTGTATTTTTTTGTTCCACCAATGTGTAATATCAAATTTTTCGAACCAATATCTCAGGCGTTTTTTGGCTTCTTTTTTACTAAGACCTTTAAGCTGTGCCAGATACAAGGCCTGTTCACCTACTTTCATAGATTTATATAAACCTCGTTCTTCAGGTAGGTATCCAATATCTTTGATGTGTTCTGGTTTCAATAATTCATTATCCAGATATATACTCCCTTCGTCTGGTAATGTGATTTGGTTTATAATTCTTATTAATGTGGTTTTACCAGCTCCATTAGGCCCTAGCAACCCAAAAATGCTACCTTCTGGCACTTTAATAGAAACATCCTGTAATGCAGTAAAGTTACCAAATCGTTTTGTGGCTTGCCGCACCTCTAAAAGATTAGCCATAAATTGTATAAATATTGTTGTAGTTTATATATATTCCGAATGATACAAAAAGTTAAAAACTTTTACTAATTAAGTTCTAATAATAATAGAAATTATCTTGTAAAGACGCGCTGTGTATTCTAAAAAATCCTTCAAATTGATCTTTACCTTTAAGATTTCTTACAAAATGCACCATGGTTCATACGACTACTTTTAAAAATAAAAAGTTATAAAAACAAAACCCACCCTGAATACAAGTATTAAGGATGGGAAAAAAATTGCTATGAAAAAGAAAAATATCACTAGATAAACTAGTGATGTTTCAAATATACGAATTTTTCCTAATCATACCTGAATAAAAAGTAAGGATTCCAAAAGCTAGAAAGCTCATATCTTATCTATGAAAACATATCTTTTACTTTTTCAAAAAATGACTTTTCTCCACTATCAGGATTAGGCCTAAAATGCTCATCTACTGCCATTTTTTCAAAGAATTCTCGTTGTTCTTTATTCAATGTTTTTGGGGTCCATACATTTACATGTACTAATAAATCTCCTTTTCCATAACCATTGAGACTAGGAATACCTTTACCTCTTAATCTTAAGATTTTACCACTTTGCACACCTTCTTCTATTTTGATGCGCACTTTGCCAGATACTGTATCAATTTCTCTTGAAGCGCCCAAAGCCGCTTCAGAAAAACTTATATACAGATCATAATGTAAGTTATTCCCTTCGCGTTGCAAATAAGAGTGTTCATGTTCTTCTATAGCAACCAAAAGATCTCCAGCAATACCATTACCAGGAGCTTCATTACCTTTACCGGATACTTTAAGTTGCATCCCCTCTTCAACTCCAGCAGGAATTTTTATACTTACAGTTTCTTCTTCAACCTTCAAACCTTGAGCATCTGCTCCTGCAGGTTTATAATCAATACTTTGCCCGGTACCTCCACATGTTGTACAAGCCGTAGCGGTTTGCATTCTTCCTAAAATAGTATTAGTAACTCTAGTTACCTGACCGGTTCCATTACATGTTGGGCATGTTTTATAGGTAGTCCCTGGTGCTTGTATTTTACGCTTTACTTTGATTTTCTTTTCTACACCATTGGCAATCTCTTCTAAGGTAAGCTTTACCCTAATACGTAGATTACTACCTTTAGCACGGCCTTGTCTACCGCCACCGCCAAAGCCTCCAAAACCGCCAAAGCCTCCGCCACCAAAGATATCTCCAAACTGACTGAATATATCATCCATATTCATACCGCCACCACCGCCAAAGCCACCACCTTCGAATGCCTGATGACCATATTGATCATAACGAGCTTTCTTATCGGGATCACTTAAGATCTCATAAGCTTCTGCTGCTTTTTTAAACTTTTCTTCGGCAGTTTTATCTCCTGGATTTTTATCAGGATGATATTCAATAGCTTTCTTGCGATATGCTTTCTTGATTTCGGCAGTTGTAGCATTCTTGCTTACCCCTAATATCTCGTAAAAATCTTCTTTCATCTGTTATTTAATTACTTTTTAGTTGTCATACTTCGACATACTAAGTACTAAAATAGAATTTGCCAAATAATAGTAACGTATCATAAACTAAACCATTACGGCTTATTTCATATTCTTATTGACCTGTCACTACCTTGGGAAAACGAATTACTTTATCACCAAGTTTATACCCTTTTTCTATAACATCAACAATCTTACCTTTTAGATCATCGCTTGGTGCAGGAATCTGAGTTATAGCCTCGTGATCATCTGCATTAAAAACATCACCCGCTGCAACTTCTACTTCAGACAATCCCTTATTTTTTAGAGTTTCTTTTAACTTGTTATGAATAAGTTCTACTCCTTTGATCAGGTCTTTATCTTCCGATTTTTCTATTTCTTTTGATGCACGATCAAAATCATCTAACACGGGAAGCATGGATTGAATCACATCCTGACTTGCTGTTTTAAATAATTCTACACGCTCTTTTGAAGTACGCTTTTTATAATTTTCGAACTCTGCAAAAAGTCTTAAAAACTTGTCTTTTTCTTTTTCAAGATCCTCTTTGAGCTGAGTTTCTACATCTACTTCTTTAGTTTCTGTCTCTTCGACAGGTGAATCAAGCACTTCTTCTACTTGATCTTTTACATCCTCAGTATTTTTATTTTTCTTACTCATGTAACATGTACCTTTTATAAGTTTTTAATTTCAGATTGCAAAAGTACTGCCATTTTTGAATTAATGTCATAATGTCACAGGAATATTTTAGTATATATTTAAGAGTCTTTCGTTGATAAAAAAATAATTTTATTGCCGTTTTAACCTAATAAAATTTTTATGAAAACTAAATTTATCAATACACTAGCGATAACGGCACTTATTGTTGCTGCTTTTTCTTGTAAAGGCGAAAAAAAGAATCAAACGGATGCTGTTGCTGCCGAAGAAGTAAAAGAAGCTCCTGTAACTGCAGTTACTTATAAAGTAGATCCTGCAAGCAGTATCATTGAGTGGGCTGGTCTTAAACCTACCGAAAAGCATACTGGAACACTAAACCTGAGTAATGGTGAAGTGACCGTTGAGAATGGAAATATTCAAAATGGAGCATTCACTATCGATATGTCTTCTATAGTTGTGACTGATCTGGAAGGTGATAAGAAAGCATCTCTTGAAGGTCATCTGAAAGGTGAAGGCGAAAATAAAGAAGATCATTTCTTTAACGTAGCTAAATACCCAACTGCCACTTTTGAGGTGACTGGTATTAATGAAAAAGAAGGAAAAACACATTTAGAAGGAAATTTAACCTTAAAAGGTACAACTAAAAATATTTCATTTCCGGTATCTACTGCTGTAAATGGCGATGTTATGACTTTGAATACTGAAGTTTTCACTATCGACCGCACAGTATGGGGCGTTAATTATGGTTCTAAATCTGTTTTCGAAAATTTGGGAGATAAGTTTATCAATGATGAAATAGAATTAAAAATAAGTATAAAGGCTAATAAAGCTTAATTACTTTAAGGATATAGTTTTAAAACCGATGGTTTTTACAAACCATCGGTTTTTTTGTATATGAACAAATCGATATGAAATGGCATAAAAGATTTTAAAAGACAAAAAGCAAAGTTCAACTTAAAAATTTTAGGCATAGCTTAGCTACGGTACTAATTTTTAAGGACGAAATTTGGTTTTTTGCTTAAGAGGTTAATGTTATTTTATGTTGATTTAGCTATAGCTTCATTAGGAACAAGGTCATCTATTGCAGAAACAATGTTTTCATAATCAAACTTAAATCCTGTCTCCAAAATTTTTGCATTACTGACGCGTTGACTAGAAAACAAGATGCTATGCATCTCACCCAGAAGTAGCATCATCACAACTTTTGGAATATTGGGAAGTATGATCTTTTTATTGAATTTTTCAGCCAGTACCCGTGTCATTTTTTCATTAGAAACCGGATTAGGCGCAACTGCATTAAAAACTCCTATCAGCTCTTCATTCATTACGAACATAAACATGCTGGCTAAATCCTGAACATGTATCCAACTCTGCCATTGATTGCCGCTTCCAAAAATAGCACCGACACCATACTTTACAGGTTTTGATATTTTTGGATATGCTCCGCCTTTTTGTGATAATACGAGTCCTATACGTAATATACTCACATCGATTCCTATGGTTTTAAATTGAAGAACTGCATCTTCCCATTTTGTAACGACTTCTCCCAAAAAACCAGTATCACGCTCAGGAGAATCTTCTGTATAATACTTCTGAAAAGAATCAGGGTAAATTCCTATGGCACTAGCTGAAACAATATGTCTAATGGAGTGTTTTGTTTTTTGTAAGGATTCGACAAGTAGGTTGGCTGTCTGTGTTCTACTTCTGAGGATTTCTTTTTTGTAAGAGGATGTCCAGCGTTTTGCAACTGTAGCACCAACAAGGTTGATAATAACCGATACATCTTCAAAACATTTCACATCAATCTCATTACGGTTAGGGTCCCAGAAAAATCCTGTATAATTAGGATCACTACGCAACTTATTTTTACTGGTTGTAAGATAATTCACATCAATATTAGCTTTATGACATAAGGTTACTATTTCTTGTCCTATAAGCCCTGTGGCACCAGTAATTAAAACTTTCATTTGTTAAAATTTTGATGCAAAGTACTATCGCAGTATAACAAAACCAATCTCTTTATTATAGGTTTAACAAACGTTTATCCTTTCTGAAAAACAAAAAATACACCCTAATTTTTATTCAAAACTTTGATGCCCTAAGCATTTCTCGTTTTCCGGGTGGTCCCGAGAGTCTTTCTACCTCAAAACCGACTTCTTGCATAGCACGCCTTACACTACCCTTTGCAGCATAGGTTACCAACACTCCATTAGCACGTAGTGCATTATACATTTTCCTAAAGATTTCTACTGTCCAGAGTTCAGGTTGTACTCTTGCCCCAAAAGCATCAAAGTAGATAAGATCAAATGTATTTTCATCCTTGATATCAATAAAAAACTGCTTGCGTTTAGTGATTGAAAAATCTGGTGAAATGGCAAATGATTGTTCCCATTCAGCTTCGTGCATTGTATCAAAAACCGATGCTTTTTCTTCTGCAAAAAGTGCTTTAGGATAATTCATAAGCTTTGCTTCATTAAAAGCTACAGGATACGCTTCTACTCCAACATAATTCACGGCCTGATTATTTGTTTGAGCTTCCAGAAAAGTCACAAAAGTATTTAAACCTGTTCCAAATCCTATTTCAAGAATGTCTAATTTTTCTATACTCCTTGAACTCAAAATATATTGAAATCCATTTTTGATAAATACATGTTTTGCCTCATTAATGGCACCATGTTTTGAATGATATTGCTCATCCAATTCTGGAAGATGAATCGTAGTAGAACCATCTGCAGTTTTGATAATTTCTCTTTTTAATTCGCTTTTCATTACTTCTTAATCAAAACACCTTCTGCAATAAAGGAATACGTTTTCTTGGGCTTAGTAATTGCTATAATCTCATCTTCAGACTTTCCTGCATCACTAGCAAAATGACGTTGTTCTTCTACCGATACCTCAGACACAAATGCTTTACCCTGAACAATTACAGTATCGTTTTCAATATCTTTGGGAACAAAGAAGCCATAATTTCTGAATTTAATCATACTTTCTCTATCCTTATCTAATGCAACTTTCATCCAACACCCTTTGGCTTTACATACTGCATTTACTGTACTGATAAATGAAACATCGATAGTATCCCCTTCTGTGAGATTTTCATAGTGTTCGGCAATAGCACTTTGATAATAAATGGTATCAGAAGTAACCGTATCGCCATATGCAGTATAATCTTCAGATATAAGTGTATCTAGAGTAATAGAAGCTTCTTTTTTATCATTGCAACTGATCATTACACATAATAATCCTGTTAAAAAAACGATACTTTTTTTCATAATTCTATAATTATTGATCTTTAACCACAAAATTACGTATTTTAAAAATTCTTATTTTAAGAGAAAAGGGTATTTTTGTACTGTAAAGGGACACCTTAATTTATGTTCTTGATAACAATACCCATTACCTTGTGATCACTTTAAAAAAAGTCAAATGAAAAATACTATTTCGCAGACCTTAGAAATCAATAAAGTTAGTACCTCCAAAATTGGACAAGTAGATTTTGAAAATCTTAATTTCGGAAATATTTTTACTGATCATATGTTTGTCTGTGATTATGTTAATGGAGCATGGAAAAACCCTAAAATTGTTCCTTATGGACCTTTAACCATGGAACCATCTGCTCGTGTTTTTCATTACGGTCAGGCTGTTTTTGAAGGTATGAAAGCCTATAAAGATGATCACGGTACTACTTTTTTGTTCAGACCTGATGAAAATTTTAAACGTATTAACAAATCATCAGAACGTTTGGCTATGCCGGAATTTCCGAAGGAATATTTTTTTGAAGGATTAAATACCTTACTAAAATTAGATAACGATTGGATAAAACCTGGCTATGGTAATTCCTTATATATCCGTCCTTTTGTAATTGCTACCCAAGCTAGTGTTTCTGCTTCTGAAGCTGATGAATATAAATTTATGATCATATGCTCACCAGCACAGTCCTATTATAGTGGTGATGTAAGTGTATTGGTCGCCGAAAAATTTAGCCGTTCTGCAAGCGGAGGTTTTGGATATGCAAAAGCCGCCGGAAACTATGCCGGACAATTTTATCCTACAAAATTAGCCAAAGAGCAGGGATATCAGCAAATTATCTGGACAGACTCTAATACTCATGAGTATATGGAAGAAGCCGGTACCATGAATGTGTTTTTTAGAGTGAATGACACCTTATTAACTGCACCTGTTAGTGATCGAATTCTTGATGGCATCACTAGAAAAAGTTTGATTGCTTTAGCCGAAAAAGAAGGTATAAAAGTAGATGTGAGGCCTGTAAAGGTTAGTGAAATTGTTGAAGCTGCAAAAAATGGTAGCTTAAAAGAAGTTTTTGGAGCAGGTACCGCTGCTGTTGTAAGCCCTGTAAAAGCATTTGGTTATCAAGGAAAGCACTACGAATTAGAGAAGCAAGAAAATTCATATGCCGCTCATTTCAAAAAAGCATTAATGGATTTGCAATATAATAAAGTCGAAGACCCTTTTGGATGGCGATATAAAGTGTAATGTTTGAATTACGAATTCAGAACTACAATTTGTAATATAGAAAACTCCCTAAGATCATTTCTTACGGAGTTTTTATTATCTATCTAAAATTTCTTTGATATTCGGTTTGAAGTAATTTGGTCCTTTGAGTACTTTTCCATCTTCACGATAAATTGGGCTACCATCTTCACCTAATTTACTCATATTACTACGTTGGATCTCATTAAATACTTCTTCAATTTTATGCTGCATCCCATGTTCAATAATAGTACCACACAAAATATACAACATATCACCTAAAGCATCGGCAACCTCTACCAAGTCATTATTTTGTGCAGCCTCAAGATACTCTTCGTTTTCTTCTTTCATCAGATTAAATCGAAGCGTGTTTTTTGCTGCTCCCAGATCAGCAACGGGTTTGTCTTTATATCCTATCGCAAACGCCGTATGAAATTCTTGTACTGCACTAATTTTATCCTTCATCAATATATTTTTATAGATTATCTTTGCCGTAAAAATAACAAAATATGTTTAGTCAGGGTCAATTAGTATTTGCAGGATTTTTTGTAGTGGCTTTTATCATTCTCATGATTTTTAGCTACCGCAGAGATCTAAAACTGCATCGCAAATATTATAAAGGGAGCCTGTCTATTTTGATTGGTTTTATAATGTTTATTATCGTACTTTTTCTACTGAAGACATATTTACAACCGGAGTAACAAAAAAACCGTGATTTTAAACACGGTTTTTCTAGAATTATTTTTTTACTGTTTTTTAATTCACCTCAGGTAAGAAGTTATAATTCTTACTATAGTACAACATCTGAGTTACAAAATCTTCAGGCTGTGTTACTTTAATGGCAGTTATTTCACCTTGGGCATCCATTTCAGGAACCAGAACCGGATTTACGAAGCCACTGTATGGTGCCGATGTAAACTGCTCATTACGCTTTAAAACTTCGGCATGTATCGCAGGGTCAACTTTTACGCCGTAGCCTTCAACTAAAGCCTCAGCAGCTTTATAATCACCTTCAGATTTGATACGCTGCGTCTCCCGCAATAATAATCCAAAAATCTCACGTAGTTTTTGATAATCTTTGATATCATAATAGGTTTTACCATCTCTAGTAACCTTCTCAATAACATTGTTTTTAGCTCCTTGCTCAAAAGCCCAGGCGCTCACCCACTGTCGGTTTCTCATATGTGCTTCTTCAACATCATCCCCTAAATTTAAACGTATTAATTGTGTCATCAATCCATTTCTGATATATCCGTCATAGGCAGCTTTACCAGTTTTCTCCCAATCTTCTACTAATCCCAGCTCTTGTAACTTTGGATCCATTAAGTAATACAATCCAACTAGATCAGCTCGACCTTCTTCCATGGTAGAGGCATAGTTTTTAAGTGTTTCCTTAGTCTCACCCACTCCTGGGTTTAATTTACCCGATGCATGACCTACTACTTCATGCAAAGCAGTATGCAATTTATCTGCTAACTGACCATATTTTTCTTCTAATTCTAATTCTGTACTGTCATGTACAAATTCTTTTAGACGTCCAGAACTACCTGCATTACCATATGCACTAATGATATTACCCAAAGACACCGATTTAGAACCTACTGCTGCTCTGATCCAGTTTGCATTAGGAAGGTTCACGCCAATAGGTGTGCTTGGTGAAGCATCTCCTGCCTCTCCAGCTACTGTGACCACTTTATAGGTAACACCAACAACGCTATCCTTTTTGTGCTCTTCCATTAATGGAGCATTATTTTCAAACCATTGGGCATTTTCAGACAATACAGACATCTTTTTAGACATATCAAAATCCTTAATCTGAACAATAGTTTCGTATGAACCTCTATACCCTAAAGGATCATTGTACACCTCAATAAAACTATTAATATAGTCAATATTACCCTCGGTTGCGGCTGTCCATGCTACATTATAATCATCCCAGGTTTGCAAATCTCCTGTCTTATAGTATGATATAAGTAAACCAATTGCATCACCTTGAGCTTTATTTTCGGCAACTTCTTTTGCTTTTTCTAACCATTTGATAATTTCGTCAATAGCAGCCCCATACAATCCTCCGGATTTATAGACTCTTTCTTTAAGCTTTCCATTCTCTTTTACTAGTTGAGAGTTTAAACCAAATGATAAAGGTTTATCTGGGTTAGGGGATTTCATTTTTCCGTAGAATGATTCTACATCAGTATTTGTTACACCTGTTCCATAAAAATTAACTGCAGATAATGCTACATTATCAATACCCTTTGCCTGATTTACTTTTTTGGCATCTTCATCATTAAATAGCACCTCGTATACGTCTTGTGGTACTTCTGTACTAGTGGCTGCAAGAAGTGAACTAAAATAATCTTTACTAAATTCTGGTTTTATCTTGTCATTACTATAATGATGGTGAATCCCATTAGAAAACCAAATGCGTTTTAGATACGTTTCAAAAGCTTTCCAATCTTTGGCATTTTTATCTCCTTCATAGCTCGTATATATATTTTCTAAAGCTTTTCTTATGGTAAGATTGTGACGGTAATTTTGATCCCACATGATATCTCTTCCACTAATCCCAGCTTGAGTTAGAAAATATACCAATTTTTGTTCTTTCAATGTAAGATCATCCCACCCCGGAATTTTATATCTCAAAATTTTTAAATCTGCAAACTGCTCTACAACATAATTAAATTCTTCTTCTACAGCCTCCTGTTCTTTAACCTGATCCTGAACACTAGGATCTTTTTTACAAGCTATTACTAACATCATAATAGCGATAAAAAATAATATTTTATTGAGTTTCATATGTAGTTATTATTTGTTTTGGCAAATGTAACAAAATAAAAGGATGCAAAAATTAGTTATATTAGCCAATCGAATAACCAAAATTAACTACCATGAAAATAATCAAATATTTATTTTTTCTATTACTGTTAGTCGTTATAGGAGGTGCAGTCTATGTGGCTACTATTGATGGAGAGTTTCAAATTGAAGAAAGTAGAGTAATTGATGCACCCGATGAGGTACTATTTAATACAATTAACGAATATAAAACGTGGGAAAAATGGGGTCCTTGGATGGACGAATCTGATGATCTAATTATGGAATACCCAGAAAAAACAAGTGGCGAAGGAGCTTCGTATAGTTGGAAAAGCGAAACACAAGGAGATGGGAAAATGGAAACGAATAGAGTTTCTCCATTTACAAGTATAGATCAAAATGCTACTTTTATCACTCCTATGGGAGAAAGTAAAAGTGATGTATATTGGAAATTTGAGAAAATTGAAGGTAGCAAGACCAAAGTTACTTGGGGTATGAAAGGCGAGCAATCTTTTATGGAAAAAGCATTCTGGGCGACCCAAGATAGTACATTATCACAGAGTCTACGACCCATGTATACGCGTGGACTCGAGAAACTAGATGCCCACGTAAATGAAAAGATGAAAGTATATGCGATAAGCGTTGATGGTGTAACTGAACATGAAGGAGGATTTTATATGTATAGCGCTACGACATCAGCAATAGATGCTATTTCTGAAAAAATGGCTCAAATGCTACCAGCTGTTAATACCTACATGAAACAAAACAATCTCCCTCAAACAGGAATGCCTTTTACGTTGTATAATGAGTATAATGAAGAACAAGGCACTGCTATTTTTGCAACAGCGATACCAACAAGAGAAAAAGTGATCACCCCTAAAGAAAGCGCTGTCTTATCTGATTTTTTACCCAAACAAAAAGTAGTAAAAACAACGTTGAAAGGTGATTATGAAAATCTAAAAGAAGCCTGGGAAGCTGGTTACAAATATATTGCAGATAACGGCTTAGAACTAAATTCAACATCTCCTGCTTTTGAAGTATACAAAACTGATCCTGGATTGCAGCCAAATCCAGCGGAGTGGATTACAGAAATCTATATCCCTATACAATAATAATGCTATCAAAACTGCATTTTATGGTGTTATTAGTAAAATGTAGTTTTTCAATGATTAGGTAATGAAACAAATACTTTTGGTATTTATTGGAGGCGGAGCTGGCAGTATTTTTCGATATGCAGTAAGTAAATTTCTCAATCAAGAACAATACATTATCCCCTATGGTACGCTTGCAGTAAATGTATTGGGTAGTTTATTCATAGGTATCATTCTGGGATTATCTCTCAAAGGTAATACGGTGTCGCAAAATACAGTTTTGATTCTTGCTACAGGATTTTGCGGTGGTTTTACTACGTTCTCATCGTTTGCTTATGAAAACCAAATCATGCTAAGAAACGGCGATCTTTGGAGTTTTTTTATCTATACAATTAGCTCTTTTGTTTTAGGATTATTTGCCGTATTTTTAGGAATGTTTTTGGTAAAATAAACAACCTGAGCATTCAAAAAAAGAAAAAGTTTTAATGTATTGGGCACACGCCTTTTGGCATTCAAATCTCGCTGTGTCTGCCTGAGGCAGGATTATGAAGTAAATTACTTAAACATACTTTTCATTTTTAGCACCATTACCATCAACTATAATTTCTATGAAAAAGATTGAAGCAATTATACGCAAATCAAGATTCAAAGCCGTAAAAGAAGCCTTGCATGAAATTGATGTAAATTTTTTCACTTATTGGGATGTTACTGGGGTTGGCAATGAAAAAAAAGGACAAGTTTATCGAGGAATTTCCTACAGTACTTCAGATATACAGCGCAGATATCTATCTATAATAGTATCTGATGAATTTGAAGAAAAAACTATAGCTGCAATTATTGAAGCAGCTAAAACCGGAGAAATTGGTGATGGTAAAATTTTTGTATCTGAAATTCAAAATACTTATAGAATCAGAACCGAAGAAAAAGGCAATCAAGCTATAAATTAAAAGTGAACTCATTTTGAATACTGATTTTGCCTGCAAAATTCATATTTTGAGTCTCCTCTACCTCTGAGAGAAGGAACCAATAGATGACAAAAATAAATATTGGTTAGTTTTATGCCGAACTCAGATTACCAAACAAACAACCTTTGGGCAAGCTAAAGAGGTATTCTCTATAAGAAAAGGTTTTAAGGTTTCGAAGCAAACCTAGAAGCATTAAAATCTCACTTTCTCTGCATTGAGGTAGAATTAGCGAGTAAAATCTTTATTCCTGATAGAACACTCCAAAAAACAACTTCTAAATTCTTAAAATTTATAGAAATAAACATTAAACCTTAATTTTTATAAGGTATAAAATCAAATATTTGTAAAAATCACTTGTTCTACCCCTATTTTTATTGGGGTAAAATTATTTTAACATAGTTTTACTATTCCAATTAAAAACAATTACAATAATTAATGTTTATTATGAAAACAAAAAACGTAACAATTTTTTCAAAAAGAGTATGTCTTCTTGGCCTAGCTTTTGCAAGCTTCACCACTATGGCGCAAGAAGAAGAGCAAGCAAAAAAATGGTTCGACAATCTTTCTGTTAGTGGATCTGTAGATAGTTATTACCGGTACAACATAGGAGCGCCAAATAAGGAGTTAGATATTGATGATGAAACAGTCTATGTTGCTCCAGGTACATCATTCGCCAATCAAAGTGGATTTGCTTTAGGAATGGCAAACGCCATTTTATCATATAATGGAGAAAAAGCTGGATTTGTAGCTGATCTTGTATTTGGACCCAGAGGCGAAGATGCAGTATTCCTATCTGATGGCTCTGCACAAATTGTAAATCAACTCTATGCATATTGGAATGTATCCGAAAAAGTAAAATTTACTATAGGTAATTTTAATACATTTCTTGGTTATGAGGTTATTTCACCTGCAGGAAACTTCAACTACTCTACCTCTTATATGTTCTCTTATGGTCCTTTTTCTCACACGGGACTCAAAGCAGATTTTGCACTTGATGATAAATGGTCGGCAATGTTAGCCGTAATGAACCCAACTGATTATACTGAAAATAATCCTTTTGACACATACATTGTTGGTGCTCAATTAGGATATGTTGCTGATAATGGCAGTGCATTTCTTAATTTCAGATATGGTAACGAAGGACAACCCGGAGAAGTTGGCCCTACATTTCAGGCAGATCTAACCACAGGCTGGGATGTATCAGAAGACTTTTATCTTGGTATAAACACTACATATTTATCTACAGAGCCTCAAGAAGATGGTGATGCGTCAGGGTTTTATGGTGTTGCTTTGTATCCACAATACAAAACATCAGAAAAGTTTACTTTAGGACTTCGCGGAGAGTACTTTGCACAATATAATGGTGGTTTAGTAGCTTTTGATGGTGCCACTTTATCTTCTCCGATTGCGTTTGATCAAGAAGGTGATGGCGATGTTATCGCATTAACACTAACAGGCAGTTATGATGTTGGAGACTTAACTTTAAAGCCAGAATTTAGAGTAGACTCATCAGATGATGCATTTGTTGACAGTGACTTAGAGGTTTCGAGCACTTTAACTTCTTTTGTATTGGGTGCTGTATATAAATTCTAGGTAACCTAAAAAACAATTCAAAAGCGCGCTAATCAACTCTTAGTGCGCTTTTTCATTCGTTCTCAGGATGATTTTTATATTTTTTGACTCCAGCAGATATTTTTAGATTTAGGTCATTTTCCTCAGGCGGGATCGGACAAGAGTAACGCTCACTATATGCGCAATATGGATTATATGCCGTATTAAAGTCGATCAAAATCGAGTCATCTTCAGGGATTTTAAGGTCGATGAAACGTCCTCCTCCATAAGTTGTATCACCATTAGTTACATCGGTGAACGGAAGAAACAAATAATCTTCATACTCAGGCTGTGCTTTTAATCCTTGATTTTGATAAATATTCAGCCTATACTTTTTATCCTGAAGTGTAAAATGTGCTTCCCCATATTTCACGTATAAAGGTTCACTACCCGTAGTAGTTTTCATAATAAAAGGAGTCTCATAGGGTGTGCGCACAAACTTTGCACGGATACAGAAAGAGGTATCTATTTTGAAGAAAGCAAGTGACTTAAAATGCTCCAGATCTTTTGGTGTCAAAGGTGATGTGTCCTCTGAAGCAAACTCCTTATTCAATTCATCCTGAAACAATAGTACTCTCTTAATATCAGAAGAATCCTGAGCTAAAACATTTCCAAAGACAAAAAATAATAATAAAGATAATCTATACACCTTTCGTTTTTTGCAAAAGTACAATTTACAATTAGTTAACTCATTAATTTTATCAAAATTGTGCCCAAATAGTACATAAAAAACTACTTTTATCGATTATTTTAAAAAAGTAATACAAATCACAGATCTTTTGCGACGAATTTTTCTTCATTATATCAACTCATTTTCAGGATTATCAACAGAAGTTTGGTGGTTGGCACTGATAACACTTATCAATAGAGCCGGGGCAATGGTTATTCCTTTTTTATCGTTGTACCTAAGTGAAGATCTCGAATTCTCTCTACAACAGGTAGGTTGGGTAATGACTAGTTTTGGACTAGGCTCTTTCTTTGGAGCTTGGTTCGGCGGTAAATTAAGCGATCAAATCGGATATTATAAAGTTATTTTGGGATCATTGATATTAACAGGAATATCATTTATAGTCATCCAGTATTTTACAGATTTTTGGAGTATTTGTATAAGCTTTTTTGTACTCATAGCCATTGCTGATGCTGCACGGCCGGCTTTTTTTGTAGCATTAAGTGCATATAGTAAACCCGAAAACAAAACCAGATCGCTTACTTTTATACGATTAGCTATTAATCTTGGGTTTTCTGCCGGACCAGCCTTGGGTGGTTTAATCATTGCTGCTGTAGGCTATTATGGCCTATTTTGGGTAGATGGAATAACATGCATCATCGCTGGATTAATAATGATAAAAGCATTACATCCTAAAAAAGTAAAAGAACTTGACAAAGAAGTTGTTATTGACAAGCCCGTTTCACCTAACCGCGACAGTGTTTACATCCTATTCTTGGTTACACTAGCTTTATTTGGATTTGTTTTTGTTCAATATTTTTCTACGATTCCTTTATATTATAAAGAAGTACATCACTTAACAGAAGAAAAAATCGGGTTACTTCTCGCTCTAAATGGAGCACTAATTTTCTTATTTGAAATGCCACTTATAGCCTATCTGGAAAACACTGCAATCTCTAAAACAAGACACGTGATTCATGGCTTTATCCTTACCGGAATAAGTTTTCTACTGCTACTAATAACACCTTGGGCCGGAATCCTTATTATCGGAATGATTATCGCTACGCTAGGAGAGATGATTGCCTTCCCGTTTGGCAATGCATTTGTTCTAGAAAGAGCAAAAAAAGGAAGACAAGGTGCATATATGGCACTGTATAGCATGTCTTTTTCTGTAGCTCATATTTTTGGGCACAATTCTGGAATGCAACTGATTGCAACTTTTGGATATAATAATACTTGGCTATTAATGGCAATAATTGCTGGCTTAGGCGTATTTTTATTGTTTATAGTACAACGAAAACTAGCTCAAGAAAGAGAGTTAATTCATTAAAATTATTTTAATTTTTCAATAATGAAGAACCTGTTTTTTATCCTTATATCAATACTTGTATTTAGCTGTTCTGAAGCAAAAAAAGAAGAAAAAACAGATCTAGAAACAGTAAAAAACCTAGAAAAGAAAAAGGGTTTTCCTAAATTAAGTCCGAATCGTTATAACGTAGCTTTTCTAATTATGGATGGCACATTTAACACAGAGTTTACTGCTCCTTATGATATTTTTCAGCATACCCAGTATCGTAAAAATATAAAACAAATGAATGTTTTTACAGTTGCAAACACAAACAACCCGATAACAACGTTTGAAGGCCTTAACATTATTCCAGATTATAATTATATAACAGATTCATTACCCAAAATTGACATTCTTGTCATCCCAAGCGCAGAACATCATCTGGATACTGATCTGGAAGATACTAAGATGCTTGATTTTGTAAAACGAATAGATAAAACTGCTATGTACATGACCTCCCATTGTGATGGCGCTTTTGTTCTAGCCAAAGCAGGAGTACTTGATAACAAGGTTTCTACTACTTTTCCTAGCGATATAGATACAATGAGAACAATGTTTCCTGATTTAGACATTAGAAAAGAAGTGTTATTTGTGCATGATGGTAAATATATAACTTCTGCAGGAGGAGCTAAAAGTTTTGAAGCAGCCTTATATTTATGTGAGCACCTCTATGGAGCAGAAATAGCCACGTCTCTAGCAAGAGGATTGGTTATAGATTGGGTACTAGACGATATACCGTATCTAAAAGTTATCAAGTAAACAACCTTGGACAAACGCATAAAGTACTTGTAAGAAACTGATTTTTGATTTCGAGGCTAGCTTCAAAGTGTTCGAATCTTGATTATCGAGCAAACGGTATCTATTTACATGCAAAAAAAGCGTCCTGAATACTATTCAAGACGCTTTACTATGTTTGGGTAAATTAGGCACTCTCTTCAGTATCTAGATTTAGGGCTAGCAACCAATGTCCTCACACTTAATTTAATCCCCGATGTTCCCTGAATTTTTACTCATTTACTTATCGTCATAAATATCTAAATAATAATTTTGCAAAGAATCATCACTTTTTTTGTTAATAACTAATATAGCCAAAAATCAAGATAATGAACAAATAAAATCGATGAAATACGCATTTTTTAACAAAACCCATTTTTTTTACGATAACATCTATTGAACTTAGCTCATAAAAAAAGCGCTCCTCGGGGAGCGCTTTAATAGTTTAGGGCAAATCACGTACTCTCTTTAGTTTTTTAGATTTGAGGTCTTTAGACTAATGTCCTCACACATAATTTGTCCCTGATGTATTCCAAACTAATATTTTAAATTTATATCGTCATACAGGTTAACATGTTAATTCTAGATATTCATCAAATATTTTTATATTGAAACAAATGTACTATAAATTAAGTATAGTTACAAAATAAAATGCGTCAAAAAACATAAATAATCGATGAGATACACAAATAATTAAAGTTTCAATCTATTTTGAAAAGAAGTATTTAGATTTTCCAAGATATTTTTCTATCAATACATTGTAGTCTTTAGTTATTTTTAAAGCCAATGTACCTTCGATAGCATAAAGAGCTTCAAAGTCTTTGTATCCATTTTGCAATAGTTTATCTAGATAAAATAATGCAGTTTTATAATCTTCATCCTGTGCGCTTAATGAAATTATTTTTAGGTACGATTTAAAATCTTTTTTATCTACTATTGTACTGAGGATGTTTAGGAACATTCTTTTTTCAAAATTCTTATTTTCATTCTGTTGTAAAAGCGTATAGTTATTTATTAAATATTTGAGAAAGCCTTTCACTCTATTTGCCATGGCATTCGCATACTTTTCTTTACTCGAAGCCAAAATATCTAATTCTGACATCTGATATTGCCACCATCCCAGATTTTCATATCGCTTTGTTGCTACATCTTCATCTAACGAAAACGAATACGTTTGTCTCAGATACGTTTCTTTATATAAGTATTTTGCTCGAATTCTTTTCTCTTGCTTATACCCTATACTTTTTTTAATTGTTTTTTGTTTTTCTTTTAGCGCTTCAGTATCTAAAAATGAACTGTACTCGTTACGCAGTCGTTCTACCTCATCATAAGCAGATAAAAATTCCCTTTTACTTATTAGAGACGTCACTTTTTTTAATTGCTCATTAAACAAGTTTTGAATCCAAGTAGAGTCTTTTTGAACACTTCCTTTACCCATGGCATGTAAGGTAAGTGTAGAAAGTGCTTTTTTAAGAAGGTCGGGAGGTGGTAATTCTGATTTTCCCTGATACGCAAACACATCAGCAGATATTGATTTCTTTTTTAAATACTTTTCATTTCTTAAAAAATTCTTATACCTAAAGTTATTCGTATTAACTATCCCCAAGTAAGAAAAGTTATTTCTAATTTTCACACTAGCATCATAATAGTAACTATCTCCTATAGATATTACCCCAAAAACATCCGTACTATAAAAAACTGGTAAAAGACTCACTGCTTTTGTGTCCTCTCCTATTGCTGTAACATACACGCTACCCTGTTTAATTGGATAAAGAGAAGCAATATGATTCATGAAAAAAGAAATATAATTTGCTTTGTCTTTTTCTTTTTGATTTTCTAGAAATTCTGATACCGCAATTATATACCCATACTCCTCGGCTGCAGCTTTATATAATCTAGTAAGCTGACCGGCTTTTCCTGAGGAGTCGAATCCAAAAACTATAGGCCACTTTTTATTCGTATCAAAATTACTAGGTACATACAGACTAAACCTATTATCTCTCGAGGGAACTTGAAGAGAATCGATTACTACTCCTTTTTGAAGCGTGGGCTTATCTTGTGTATAACCAAAAGCGGTCACACTAAAGATCAAAAAAATAAAACAATTTTTAAAAAAAGATAATGGCACAATTATTATGTTTTTGTTAGCTATAAATGTAAATAAAAACCTGATTAAAAAGCATAAAAAAACATTTGAACGAATTCAAATGTTTTTTCTATTTATCCCTTGCACTCTCTTTAGTTTTCCCTAACTAATGTCCTTACACAAGATATAAATATATCCTTAATCTCTTATATAAAAGTTTGCAAATGTTATGCCAAAAATAAACTTTTTATCTCATATATTTGGTGAAATAGGATTATTTTCTATCAAATTAGAAAGTATAATATGTGTTTTTACCTCACCATAAGGAATTAACCGATCAATAAACTCTTGTAAATGTATTTGGTCACGTAGCACAACCTCCATAATTATATTTTCGTTCCCGGTAATTCGATAACAATTCAATACCTCTTTAAACTCAGAGACGTGTAGTAAGAATGGTTTTAATCGCCCCATGAAAGCTTTAAGCGCAATAATGGCTTTTAATTGATACCCTGTTTTACCATACGACACTTCTGCTCTATATCCTTTCAAAATACCATAATCCTCCATCTTTTTTATTCTTTCGGCAACAGCAGGTGAACTCAACCCTATTTTTCTACCGATCTCTGCATTTGATAATCTAGCATTATGTTGAAGGCAGTGCAAAATTTCCCAATTTGTAGCGTCGACTTTCATTTTAAATAAAAAAAAGGTTTTATAATTAATTACGAAGGCAAAGTAGTGAATTAACTTTAAATTCAAAATAAATAATACTAAAAATAGCACTATTTTTGATATATAAATTAGTATGAGATTGCAGCCAAAAAATAAAAAATTATATAAAAAAGCTCTTGACATATTTACGCTATCGCGAAGTATTTCAAACTATCTGGTTCATGATATGAATGCTTTACAAGATAATGGTCATGAACATGCTCATATTTATTTTACTGGAGATATTATTAGACAATCTGATGCTCTGGCTCCTGAGATAATTAATGCTGAAAATCAAATCTTTCAAGATGATCGTATCAGATATGCAAATTCTCTAGTACGAATTACCAATAAACTTTATAAAAATTGCGAACGTTTAGAGCAATCTGAAAGCAATGGAAAAGAGTTCTTAATACTGTTACGAAAGGAACTCAAAAAATTTAAACGTTTGCAGCGTCATTGGCTAATGACACTATAAAATTCTTTGATTATTCGGCTTACATCATAATAAGTTTTATCGCATCATGCTGAATTTATTTTAGCATCCCATCTTACTTTTAATATGTTCGTTGTGAGTGAGATCCTAAATCATGTTCAGGATGATAAATGCAATAAAACATAGTACGGATATTCAGTTAAAATTCAATTCTTTTTGCCACTTCGAACTAAATTTTGTTTTGCATTAACTTGATTATGTGATTACAGAATTCTTTTTGTTGGCTAGTTGATTGATAAAGATTAGGATTAATTTTTGTAAACGCTAGCGCATAAATTTTAAAACGAAGTCTTTCTATCATTATGTTCATTTCTGGATCTGAAGATTCTTGTATTGCATCTAGTTCATTCTTCCACCAATCTAAGTCACTATGATCAGGATCGTTAAAATCCTTTCTAAAGCGTGCATAAAATTTTTCTGTTAATTTAGCTTCTTTATCAAAAGCTCTGGAGGTTAATTTCAACCCAATTTTATACGCCTTACTTTTTTTCAGCTTTTTAAGTTTCAAACTGATACTATCCAGCTGTAGTAATGCCCCATACGTAGTCAAGATTCGCTCATAGTATTCTACTGCCCTAACTGGTTTTCCTGTAGTTTCTAATACTGATGCTATACTATAATTCTTTTTATAACTTTGATAAATTCTATCATTGGTTAACATTTTGATACCCTTTATATGCGATTGTATGTCTAGCCAATCAAATGCTTTTAAGATTTCATTAGAAGGCGGCCAACTATGATTCCCATCATAAGTGAACAAAGCATTAGTAAAGTTAAATCGTTTTAAATACCCTTGGGCTCGTATCATTTCTGTATAATTCATATCGCGATTTCCACAAACTCCAGCATATAAAAAATTTTGGATAGAAGGAACATGAGAAGGTTGCATAGAAAAACCGGCACCACACCCTACCACTCCTGTAATCTGATTTGTTAACACTGCAATTGCAGATGCTAATCGCGATCCTCCAGAAAAACCAGCTAGAAAGACCTGCCCTTTTTTTATCTTGAAGTTTAGAAATACAGAATCAAAAAGTCTACTGGCAATATCAAAATTACGCTCATACGAACCATTTCTTGCATCATTAGAACAAATAAGTATATATTCATAAGTTTTTGAGGCTTCTATAAAAGGTTCAATACCTATTCTACCTCTAGCTGCAGGTTCAAAAATAAAGACAACAGGAAGTGGTTTTGAAGCATCATAAGATTTGGGAAGATACAACGCAAATGTTTCGGTAGTACTATTTGAAATCGAAACTGAATCAATAATCTTTCCGGTTTCAAAAGTCTGCTGTGCATTTCCGAAAAATGTAATTCCTAATAAAAAAGTAAATAGTATCGATCTCATTTGTATTGTTTTCCGTGTTTTAAAATTACATCAACATCTTGCAATAAACTTATATGTCGTAGTACACCTCCTTTTACAGCAATGATATCGGCATATTTACCTTCGGTAACTGTACCAACTGTATCGGCTACTCCCATCCATAATGACGGCCAATACGTTGCAGCGCGTATAGCATATGGGATCATAATCAAATTAATCAGCGCCCCTAATCCCCAAACAAATATGGCCAACCCAAACCACATTATTCCCTGAATAGCTTTTGAATTAGCTCCTCTACGTTTTTCTTTACTAAATATGCGCTGAATTATTATTGCCGAAATAAGACAAACGATTGCTGTTGCTCTATATTCTATAGTACTGAACACAAATAAGGCTTTTGTATCTAAAGGTATATAAATTTAAGGATATTGTGTTTCAAAGTTTGTGAAGTGAATTCTCAACTCAACGATCTATTTTCTGGTATCCTGTTGATGTTTTTGGCATTCCGTGAATAGTTTTCAACACTCCGCCTTTGTTTTCTAATACTCCGTAAATATTTTCTAGCACTCCGATCTCTGTTTTCGATACTCCGTAGACAATTTTTGGCACTCCTGCCTTTGTTATCAACACTCCGACCTTTGTTGTAGGCACTCCGGAAGTGTTTTTCGGTATATTGAGATTATTTTTTATATCTTAAAGATATTGAAATTTTGATCATCTCGAAGTTATTCTTTAGTAGTAAGGGATTTTTCCTGACATTTTGAGAATGTTTTCTAATATTTAGAAGGTGTTCCTTATTACTGTGGAGTTATAAAAAGACTTGTGAGGTTTCTCAAACCTCACAGGTCTTTTTATAAATTCACATTTTATAGTTACATATTCCTTCTGTACTGTCCTCCTACTTCGAATAAAGAAGCAGTGATTTGACCTAGAGAACACTTTTTACACACTTCCATCAAGGCATCAAAAATGTTCTGGTTGCTGATCGCTTTTTCTTGTAACTCTTTCAAAAGTTTTGCAGTTTCATCAGAATTTCCTTTGTGAAGTTCATTCAGCATAGTAATCTGATATTGTTTTTCTTCTTCGGTTGCACGAATTACTTCGCCGGGTGTTACTGTTGGGGATCCTTTTGAACTTAAAAATGTATTTACACCAATAATTGGAAAATCGCCATTATGCTTTAAAGTTTCATAATACAAGCTTTCTTCTTGTATTTTACTACGTTGATACATAGTTTCCATCGCTCCTAATACACCACCGCGTTCTGTAATGCGATCAAACTCGGTCAATACTGCTTCTTCTACAAGGTCTGTAAGTTCTTCGATAATAAATGAACCTTGAATTGGATTTTCATTTTTAGCCAGTCCTAGTTCCTTATTAATAATTAACTGTATCGCCATTGCTCTACGTACTGACTCTTCTGTCGGCGTTGTAATCGCTTCATCATAGGCGTTGGTATGTAAAGAATTACAGTTGTCATAGATTGCATACAACGCTTGCAAAGTTGTACGAATATCATTGAAATCGATTTCCTGAGCATGTAATGAGCGTCCTGATGTTTGAATATGATATTTCAACATTTGAGCTCTAGGATTCGCTCCGTACTTATTTTTTAAAGCTTTTGCCCATATTTTACGAGAAACACGTCCTATGACAGCATATTCGGGATCAATCCCATTAGAAAAGAAGAAGGATAAATTTGGCCCAAATTTATTAATATCCATTCCACGGCTCAGATAATATTCTACATAAGTAAAGCCATTTGCCAGTGTTAATGCCAACTGCGTAATTGGATTAGCTCCAGCCTCTGCAATATGGTATCCTGAGATCGATACAGAATAGAAGTTACGTACTTGTTTTTCGATAAAATACTCTTGTACATCTCCCATCAAGCGCAATGCAAATTCTGTGGAGAAAATACAAGTGTTCTGAGCCTGATCTTCTTTTAGGATATCGGCTTGCACTGTTCCTCTAACGATATTTAGAGTTTTGGCTTTTATTTCAGCATAAATAGCTGCTGGCAATACCTGATCCCCAGTTACCCCCAGAAGCATTAATCCTAAGCCATCATTACCCTTGGGAAGATCTCCCTGATATTCTGGTCGCTTAGTTCCTTTTTCCTTATATATTTTTTTGATCCTGGCTTTTACTTCAGCTTCAAGACCATTCTCTTTGATATACTTCTCACAGTTTTGATCAATTGCTGCATTCATAAAGAAACCTAATAGCATAGGTGCCGGACCATTGATTGTCATACTCACTGATGTCATTGCATGTGACAAATCAAAACCGGAATACAGTTTTTTTGCATCATCAAGACAACAAATTGATACGCCTGCATTACCTATTTTACCATAAATATCAGGTCTGTGATCAGGGTCATTACCATAAAGCGTAACAGAGTCAAATGCCGTAGACAGCCGTTTTGCCGGCATTCCTAAACTTACATAATGAAAACGACGATTAGTACGCTCTGGCCCTCCTTCTCCGGCAAACATACGTGTTGGATCTTCCCCGGTACGCTTAAAGGGGTATAATCCCGAAGCAAAAGGAAACTCCCCCGGTACATTTTCTTGTAGACACCAGTGCAATATATCACCCCAGGCTTGATATTTTGGTAGCGCTACTTTAGGAATCTGCGTATGTGATAGTGATTCTGTGTGTGTTTCTATTTTTATTTCTTTATCTCTTACCTGAAATGAATAAATTGGATTTTTGTATTTCTTAATCTTATCTTCCCAACCTGTAATAATCTCCCAATTATATGGATCTAAATTTAGCTTTACCTTATCAAATTGATCAAATAAAAGGTTCAGGAAAACTTTGGATTGTTCGTCATTGACCTGACCTAAAATGCTATCTTGATCAAGCCCTGATTTTGTGAGTATCTCGACTCCACTCGAAGTGACTGTGGCAACGGATAATATGGTCTGAAAGATTCCGTATAACTTTTGAGCTACCTCAACCTGAGTACTCGCAGTTTTATCATAGGCTCTATTATTTTCGGCAATCTCTGATAAATATCGGGTTCTGCTTGGTGGAATTACGAATATTTTTTCAGACATTTCTTTAGAAATATGGAAATCGGATTGTAGATCTGCTCCGGTTTTCTCTACCACCTTATCCATGATGGCTTTGTATAGCGTATTCATCCCCGGATCATTGAACTGTGATGCAATAGTACCATACACCGGCAAGTCATCTTGATGCGTATCCCACAAATTATGATTACGCATGTACTGCTTTTTTACATCACGAAGTGCATCCAAAGATCCTCTTTTATCGAATTTGTTGATTGCCACCAAATCAGCAAAATCAAGCATGTCAATTTTTTCTAATTGAGTGGCAGCACCAAATTCTGGTGTCATCACATATAATGAGGTATCACTATGTTCTAAAATCTCGGTATCTGACTGCCCTATTCCTGAAGTTTCTAGTATGATAATATCAAATTCTGCAGCCTTAAGCACTTCGATAGCTTCTGCCACATATTTGGATAACGCCAAATTAGACTGTCGTGTAGCCAGTGAGCGCATATACACTCTAGGGGAGTTTATGGCATTCATTCGAATTCTATCTCCTAATAGTGCGCCTCCTGTTTTACGTTTAGAAGGATCAACTGATATAATTCCTATTGTTTTATCCTTAAAATCTATAAGAAATCTACGAACCAGTTCATCTACTAGCGAAGATTTTCCTGCTCCACCAGTACCTGTAATTCCTAATACCGGAGTTTTTGAAGTTCTGTTTTTAGTATGAATTTCATCTAGCGTATCTTTTGCAACCTCGGGGAAATTTTCTGCTGCAGATATAACACGAGCTATAGCTCCTATTTCTTTTTCTGCCAGATGATCGGCTTCTCCATTAAGACCATTACCGATAGGGTAGTCAGATTGTGCAACCAAATCATTAATCATTCCTTGCAATCCCAGTTCTCTTCCATCATCTGGAGAATAGATCCTAGTGATTCCATACTCCATTAAGTCTTTAATTTCTTCTGGAAGAATTACGCCACCGCCACCACCAAATATCTTGATGTGTTCTGCACCCTTTTCTTTCAATAAATCATACATATACTTGAAATACTCATTATGCCCTCCCTGGTAAGAAGTCATCGCGATAGCATTTGCATCTTCCTGTATCGCACAATTCACAACTTCTTCTACACTACGATCATGACCTAGATGAATCACTTCGACTCCTGTAGATTGTATAATACGACGCATAATATTAATTGCTGCATCATGGCCATCAAATAATGAAGCTGCAGTAACGATTCTTACTTTGTTTTTGGGTGTATAGGGTGCGATTTGTTTCATTGACAATAAATAGTGATTTTTGTGATGCTAATTTACGAAATACGCATCAAAAAGGATTGTTTTTTTAGAATTATATAATTTCTTTAATACGAAAAGCTATCTCGTTATGCATACTTCAAATTTACTACAATTTATGTTGCTTTTATTAAACATTCTGCACTGTAATGGCGTATACGTTTCTAATCGATTAAAAACAAGATACAGCAACGCATCTTTCGATAAAATAGGTAAGAAAATCATTCCAATAATAGTATGTTTATGACTGAAAACACCTGTCATAATGAGAAAAACAACCCTATTAATCAACTGTCCTGATAAAAAAGGAATCATTGCAACCGTAACTAATTTTATTGTTGCTAAAAAAGGAAATACTGTATACATAGAGCAACATATCGATCGCGAGTTGGGAGAGTTTTTTATGAGACTCGAGTGTGAATTTGATCAGGATGAAAAAAAACTGGTACAGTTCAAAGAATCTTTTAACGCTGAAGTAGCAGATCATTACAACATGCATTGGGAGATGTATGATATCGATCAAAAACCGAACATGGCACTTTTTGTGTCTAAATATGATCATTGTTTATATGATATTTTAGGAAGATTCACTTCTGGTGAATTAAAAATTAATATTCCTGTTATAATGAGCAATCATCTGGACCTCAAACCCATTGCTGATGCATTTAATGTACCGTTTGAACATATCCCTGTTACAAAAGAAAACAAAAAACAGGCTGAAAAACAACAATTAGAACTACTTAAAGTACATAAAATCGATTTTGTTGTTTTGGCTCGATATATGCAAATTTTATCTCCAGATTTTGTAAATCAGTTTCCAAATAAGATCATAAATATTCATCATTCTTTCTTACCTGCATTTCCAGGAGCTAAGCCCTATCATTCTGCGTATGAGCGCGGTGTGAAAATTATTGGGGCTACAAGTCATTATGTAACATCTGATCTGGATGAGGGCCCTATTATCGAACAAGAAGTTGTACGTGTATCACATATTCATAATGTAGCACATTTTATTCTCAAAGGGCGCGACCTAGAAAAAATTGTTTTATCAAGAGCCATTAAGTACCATATCGAAAGAAAAGTTTTGGTATATAATAATAAAACTGTGATTTTTTCATAAAGGAAACATATCGCCAGTATTTGCGAAACGGTATCCTTGTTTTTCTAATGCTAATCGTTCGTTATACTTTTTATGCATCGCCGGATTTGAATGATTGAAGTGAATAAATACAATCTTGGATTTAACTGCTTTGGGTTCCTTTTCAAACAAAGCAACTGTTTCTTCAATAAAAGGATGTGGTACCTCTGCCATAGGTCTTGGAATTTCACCATTCTTAAAAAAAGTAGCGTCGATAAATGCGTAATCCACGTTCTTGATTTGATCCACTACATTTTGTTTCCAAAGCGACCATTTATTAATGTCAGGAATGAATAATGCTGATTTATTGTTCCCTATGATTTTATAGCCAACGGTTTCAGAATATTCATCTCTATGGGGTACTAAAAAAGGAAGAATCTTAATATTAGTAGTAAGCCTGATTAAAGTATCTGCCTGAATGGGCTGTATACGTATATTTTTCAAATTAACTAATTGAGACCATGGACCACTAGTTTCTAAAAATAATTTCATCTTGGGCATTGCATACACCGGTATATTCTTTGCACCCATTGCTTCTCTGCCAAAATGCATTAATCCGGTATAATGTCCCATATGGGCATGAGTTAAAAAAACACCATCAATAATGGTTTCATTGTGTAGATGTTCACTATCCAACATTGCTAATTGCTCGGGCATATCTGGGGTTGCCTCAAACAAAAATTTCTTATTTTCTTTTTGATCGAGCAATCCTAATGAAACTACTAATTCTTTTTTGACGCTTTTATCTTTTACTGCTAAAAATTCTTTTGTATTATTAATATGAGGAAAGCCCCCATCCTGAGCAATACCTAATATCGTAATGTATTGATCAGGTCTAACACCTCCCTTAATGTCATTATTTATTGTATCTTTTTCATTTTTACAGGAAATAAGTAAAAGATATCCTATTAAAAAAATTAAATTTGATTTCATATTCATTATTTACAACCTCAAATCTAACTAGAAATTATGAAAAAAATGATTCTAATGTTTACAGTTTTACTTTTGTCTAGCTGTGCAGAACTTCAACAAGTTGTTAATAACCTACCACAAAGCACTGGTGGTGGTTTTGGTATAAGCAACATCGATATTGCTAATGGACTGAGGCAAGCATTAGATAATGGAATCGATAAACAAGTAACTAAACTTACTCAAAGAGATGGTTTTTATCGAAATCAATTGGTTAAAATTCTTCTTCCACAAGAATTGAGAAAAGTTGATAAAACACTTAGAGATATTGGATTAAGTAAACTTGCCGACGAAGGGTTAAAGATTCTTAATAGAGCTGCAGAAGATGCAGTTAAAGAGGCAACACCCATATTTGTAAGTGCTGTAAAGCAAATTACTTTTACAGATGCCCGCCAGATTCTTTTAGGAAGTGATAATTCGGCAACACAATACCTCAATACCAAAACAAACAGAGCTTTGTATGCAAAATTTAATCCTGTAATCAATCGATCATTTTCAAAAGTCGGAGCAGATAGAATTTGGTCAAATATTATCAAAAAATACAATGCCCTACCATTAACAAATAATGTAAATCCAAACCTCACAGACTATGTCACCCAACAAGCACTGAAAGGTGTTTATAAAATGATTGCTGTCGAGGAAAAGCAGATCAGGACTAAAATCAGCTCCAGAACAAGTGATTTGCTTAGAAGAGTATTCGCTTTACAAGACTAATTAACTAGTTTCCTGAAGCCAAACTATAGGGCAGAGGATTAAACAATAGTTAAATCGCAACCTTGTATTTATCACAACTTTATACTACGTTAACTCATTATTAAGAACCATTACTTTTATTATCTAGTACTTTTGTAATGAACAAGATAAATAAAACAAATGTTTGCTTGGTTAAAACATAAAACTGAATTACAAAGACTACAAAACAGCTATTGTAAGCTAATGAAAAATGCTTATAAAACGGCTATAAAAGATAAAACAAAGAGTGACTTATTACATAAAAAAGCTAATGAAATATTAGCCCAGATTAAGAAAATCGAAGGTCGTTCAATTTTATAGGATCCGTTATTATGATTGATTAATAAATGCAATCGTTTCTTTATTGAAGATTTCAGGCTGTTCTACATTAACAACATGACCTGAATTTTCCACAACGTAAAGCTGAGATAACTGATGAGAGTTAACAACTTTCTCCACAGAAGGGAGGAAAAGATAATCTTCTTGACCCATCACATATAATGTAGGGATTTTAATATCTTTTGCTCTAAAAAAACGTAATAAAGGATTAATTTCTGAAGTAAGCCTAAACCAACGAACAAATTCTTTTTGATACAATTTCTTCGCTTCATTTACAAAAAGTAACCTAGACTGTTTGTGATTTTTTTTAGGCATTATAATAAATGCAAATAACTTGTATAGCATCATATACGGGACCACAGATTTGAACACAACTCCTAATTTTATAAGCACTTGTGATCTAAAGTTTAATTTCATGATAGCCCCACCCATAATCATACTTCGCACACGACCCGGGTATTTTTCTGCTAAATTTCTGATCAATATTGTTCCTAAAGATATCCCAACAAAATGAGACTTCTTTATACACTCCTTATCGATAACTTTTACAATATCATCAGTTATAGAATCAAAAGTATATTTAGAATTAAAAGCATCCTTGAGTACAGGCTTAGAATTGCCGTGCCCTCTAAGGTCTAGCAAAAGTACATTGAAGTGTTTTCTGAATTCTCGAACTTGCTTAAACCAAATAGAAGAGCTACCTCCTGCGCCATGAACAAAAGTCACCCATTCTTTGCTCTCAGGATGATGATATAAGGAATAGTTAATCAATATATATATACTTTTAGAAGTTCAAAAATATAAACTTATTTCATAAAAAAGCTACGCTTAACAGTAATTAATGAAATGTTTATCACACAAAGACACTTAATATAACCCGTTGTGCATTTAGAAAAAGTTGTGCAAACTGCTAAAAGGCAGTAAATTGTAGTTACCACACAACAATTTAA
>CANLYR010000033.1 GCA_947495425.1 uncultured Aquimarina sp. | reverse complement strand
AACCGAATCTTATCCAAGATCACAGCAATGACCGTTATTCAGTATATAAATATGTTTGAATTCAATAGAAACATTAACAATCTAAAAATTAATATTACCTAAATGCACAACGGGTTAAATTAACATTTTTTTAAACTTTTTGCTAGTTTTGGAATATGGTAAGTAAGTGTACCCAAAAATCCGCTACAGTAAGAATTAGAAAATAACTGTAAATTTAGAATATGAAAAAAGTAGATTAAGCGAATTACAAAGTTAGCACATTGGTATAAGGATTTAGAGCAAACAAGCTTTACATTGGCTTATTATCCGATAATTCACAAGAGACAAAAAAAGGGAATCAACATCCTTTGAATGAAAATTCCCTTTTGGTGGGCGCGAAGGAACAGAGTTCGAACTTTTTGGTAGATGATATAAATTTAATCCTTAATAAATCTTGTGTAGTAAGAGAACAATAAATTATTGTTTTAAAGCTCTAATTGTGCTGAGATAACAAAAGTTAATCATAAAGAATATTAAAACCTTTTAAATCTTAGAATTTGAAATGTTTTTTTTGGACTTTAATAGAATTCGACCTTATGATTGAGTAGATTTGAACGATAACTCAATAAAGGGTTAAAAAGATATGAAGCAAAGTATCGTTCATCGTATTTTAGTTGTATTATTTATTAATACTGCAACATTTTCTTTTGTTTTGGTCCTGCGAATAAATAGAAGGAAAGATGTCATAAAATTCCCTTCGGTTCCTAAATAACTCGTTTGCTCTTCACCATCTTCGTTTTGAAAAAAAATTCTCATATAACCTGATGAAATAAAATATAAATATCCTGGGACCTGACCTTGTTGTTCAATAATCTCTTTCATGGTAAATTGAACCGGTTCAAAATAGGCTTCAATTAGTTCCAAATCCTCCTCGGTAAGAACAATACTTTTTGTAATTGTATTTACGAGCCTTTTGAACATCATATTTTATTCTGTGTGATTGTTTACTAAGACAAAGTAACAAAAAAGATCATAATCAAAAATGACTTTGACTAAGGTTCTAAGCATTGCGGTGTCCCACTAAAGATTAACTTACGGTCTATGAGAAATCCCTAAATATTACACCGAATTTACTTTCAATGTAACAAAAACATTAGAAACATTAGTCATTTCAATATTTATAAATCCATTTACAATGCTAATTACCAATAAATTACACATAACACTACTATTTGACAAAATAATACAAATATCTTATCTATTATCATAATACTTTTACAATATCTAAAAACTATAACGTTATCGTTTAATAATTACTCAATAAAAATATCATAATACTAACGAATACTCCATAATATTATTTACTCTTTAGAACCAACTAAAAATATTAACGAAAACTAGAAAAATTATGAAAAGATTGTTTCTATTGCTAATGTTTAGCTGTTCATTACTTAATGCACAGTTTTATGATATCGAGCCTTTGCCTCGTATAAGCGGAGGAGGATACATTACCGGTATTATTTATCATCCGACTGTAGATAATCTTATCTATATAAGAACAGATGTTGGTGGTGCATACCGATGGAAAGAAAGCACAAAAGAATGGATTCAATTGTTTGATTTCTTAGATCCAACAAATGAGAGTTGGAAAAATATTGATGCTATCGCTGTAACGGAAGACGACACCAATGTAATTTGGGCAGCAGTAGGGTCATCGTTAAGCTCTAGTTCCCAAGTCCTCAAATCTACTGATAGAGGAGCCAGTTGGAATTCTACCAATTTTCCTGATCCGATAGGATTCGAGGCCAATCAACGTGATGTACGATACACCGGTGAAAGACTAGGAATTGATCCAAACAATAAAAATTATGTCTATGCAGGAACCAAAACTTCAGGTTTATATAAAACTGAAAATGGAGGTAACTCTTGGATTAATATGAGCGATATTCCTGAAGGAAGTGTTCCCTCAAGATTTACTAATGGAAGTGTAGTGGGAATACGGGAAATAGCCTTTGATAAAAAACAGACGATAGGTTCTGGTAGTAATTTAAGAACAAAAGTAATCTATGCTGGCGCTTATGAAGATGGTGTGTATCAAAGTACAAACGGAGGTGGATCATTTACCAAGATGCCAGGAAGTCCAGAGACCCCAAGAGAAATTACCGTTGCTAACGATGGAAGTTTATGGGTTACCACAGAGTATCCCATAGGAGGTAGACCAGAACCGGCGGCAAATGCAACCAACGGACCTGGGTATCGTGGCGGAAGAGTATATCACTTTACTAATGGAATATGGGTAGATAAAACTCCAGAAGCCTTCGATGGTCCTAATGATCAGGGGCAGCCAGGAGGAAAACCGGTGAGAAGGCCTTATGGAGCAATTGATGTGTACGCAGGAGATGATAATCGAGTAATAGTAATGCTTCAAGTAAATTTTAATGGAGGTAATTTTATTTATAGAACTGATAATGCATCAAGTCCCACTCCAAATTGGGTCAAAACAAACCGTTTACCAGGTGATAATGTAAATAAAATAGAACCTGATTGGTATCCATTTTTTTATTTTGCTACAGGACCAGCCTCTGTACAATTCAATCCAACTAATTTTAATGAAGTTTGGTTTGGTGATGGAAGATCGGTTTATACTTCTTCTAATATTTATGTAGGAAGTAATGATAACGAAGATGAAGTGCAAGATTTGGTCGTTTGGAAAGCAGAAGCCAAAAATATTGGCGAATTAGTGATGTCTACCATAATAACACCACCTTCTGGGGCTGAACTTTTTACTGGTGCAGCCGATGTAGATGGGTTCAGGCATGCAGATATCACCCAGGAGCCTTCAGATAAAATTGATAATTTTAGATGGGGGACCTCGGGATATGCATATCAACATGATGACCCTAATATTATGTTACGTTATGCATCAATAGGTTTTGGAGGTGATCAAGGCGCCGATTTATTTAAGTCTAACGATAATGGTGTTACATGGGATGTAGTATCTGGGTATCCGCAAAATAACGATACTATGATATCGGGCGAAGTAGCAATTTCTACAGGTGACCCTAATAACTGGGTAGTGATGCCAACAGCAAAAGAAATAGCCGGTGCTATACCATTATATTATACAAAAGACGGTGGTAATACGTTTTTTGAGACTACTCCGCTATTCACCCCAAGTCTTAAGGATTTTGATTATTTCGTAAATCAGACTACGCTAATGGCAGATAAAGTAACCCCAGGTGTTTTTTACTTGTTTGATAAGAGGCGAGGAGATTTCTATAGAAGTGATGATGGTGGTGAAAACTTCAATCTTGTTTCCACAGGATATTTTGCCAATCGTGATGCAGAATGGTGTGGAAGGCCAGATCTTCCAGAGTGCAAAAGCTATTTTAAAGCAAGAGTTCATTTAGAACCTAAACCAGGGGTTGCAGGAGAGCTTTGGTTAAGTTTGGATCGTGAAGGATTGTTTCGCTCTGTCGATGGTGGGGCTAACTGGACAAAAATTCCTCAATTTCAGAGATGTGAAGGAGTAAGTTTTGGGAAAGGATCTGGTAGTTATCCTCAATCTTTGGAGCTATATGCTATGAATAGAACTCCTACCGAGCGCCAACTATTAGTGTCTTATGATAACGGTACTAATTGGCGACGATGTGATCCTACAACTTTCAATTTTGGTTTTGATATTGTAAAGATATCAGCAAGTAAACAAGAAAGAGGAAAAGTGTTTATTGCTACAGGTGGTAGAAGCACGTTTACAGCAACCCGTACCGGCAATCCGCCTCCTGCTGTATTTCAACCAGCTGCAGACTTTACCTTTGTTAATGATCAACAAATAGATAGAAAAATTGATTTTGATGCTTCATCTTCATTTAATCCGGATGGAGGTACACTTACCTATTCCTGGGATTTTGGAGATGGTACTAGTGGATCTGGAGCTACGGTTTCTAAAACATATAGTAATTTTGGTGCATATCAAGTAACACTTACTGTTACAAACGCTAGTAATGAAAGTAATTCGATTACCAAACAAGTTATTGCCAACAGTAAGCCGATTATTACTATCACAAGCCCACAAGATCGATCTGTATTTGCTCCAGGGCAAATGGTAACAATTCAAGTTGATGTCCAAGATGCAGATGGAGTAGATGATATAAAAAGAGTGATCCTCTGGGATGGCACTACATTTGACTGGTTTAGTAATCCCATAGGGCAAGATCAAGAAGCACCATTTCAATTTGATGTAGTCGTTCGTGAGGGAACTAATAAATTTGTATTTCAGGCTCAAGATAATCAAGGAGCTAATCCTTTTACACAAGTATTTACATTGTTAGGTACAAGCGGATTACCAGATGATTATTACTATGGTGTAAACTGTGGTGGTGATACCTATACTGATGCAGACGGGTATTTCTATAATGCTGATGAGGCATTTGTAGGATCAACATCTACTTTTTCAACCGGAGATGATATTGCCGGAACAACCGATGACGTGTTGTATCAGACCGAAAGAAATGGAGCACCTCAAACAAGATATAGAATTCCTGTCGTTAATGGAAACTATGATGTAGTGCTCAAGTTTGCTGAAATTGGGATTACACAATCAAATTTTAGGGTTTTTGATGTGGATGTTGAAGGAACCATCGTTGCCAATGACCTGGATGTATTTGCACAGGTAGGACACGATGTTGCTTATGACATTACCGTTCCTAATGTTATTGTAAATGACGGATTAATAGACATCACTATGTCTCAGGTATTACGGTTTACCAAAATCAATGCAATTTTGATTAAAAGTGGTGGGAGTTCTGGACCTGTTTGTGATATTCCAGATGGACTGGGAGCCTCAAACATAACAGCTTCTTCTGTAGATTTAGATTGGAATGATATTGCTGAAGCAGCTAACTATGACTTACGTTATAGAGTGCAAGGTGCTAATAATTGGATAAGTAATAATAATGTGTCTTCGAGTAGTGCCTCATTATCAGGATTAAATATTAATACTACTTATGAATGGCAAGTGCGTACAAGTTGTGATTCAAGTGATTCCAGTTATTCTTCGACGGAGACTTTTACTACACTAAATGTTTCTGTGCCATTAGTAGGAGTTTATTTCTTAAAAAATCAAAACTCTGGATTGCGATTAACCAATGGCGGCACAGGTGTTGGAGTTGATTATGTCCAAGGATCAGCGACTGCAACCGGAGAAGATTTTAAGTTTGAACTTATTTCTGCGGGAGAGGACGACACATACTATATTGAAAATATAGTGACCAACTATCGTTTAAGTATAGATGAAGGTGGAACGGTATTGCGAGGAAAGATAGAATCGTATGATGGAAATGAAGATCGTGCAAAATGGATCATTACCCCTGTACCGCGCGTTAATGATGCAGGATACTATTTTGTTAAAAACAAACTCTCGACCGATACTAAGCCTTTACGAATGAGAAATGATGGATGTAGAAAGAATATAGGTTCCAAGACTGAGGTTGTGACAGGTACTGGTGGTTGTACCAAATGGATGCTTGAGACAACAACTCCTGGAGGCGGTCCAGTTACTTGTGATGCCCCTTCGTCATTAAACACTTCGGGCATTACAGAAACCACAGCTACTTTGGCATGGGATGCAAGCGCAAGTGCTACAAATTATGATGTTCGATACAGAGTAAATGGAATGTCTACTTGGGCTAATTCTAATAATATTAACACAACAAGTACTACGTTATCCGGTCTATCAGCCTCTACAGAGTATCAATGGCAAGTGAGAACATCATGCGGTAGTGACAATTCTAATTATGCATCGGGTAATAACTTTACAACATCTGCATCAACAGGTGGAGGGTCAAGTTTTACAATAGCAGTTGTAGAGGATTCTTATGTAAGTGCAGGATCTAATGCCAATGCCAATTATGGTGGCGAAAATAAAATCGTAATTAAAAATAGTGGCGCTACAAGTCAATTTACTCGAGAAGGATTGTTTAAGTTCGACTTGGCAGGTGTAAGTAATGTTACCAGTGCCACCTTAAGACTGTATGTGACTAAAACGGCAACAGGAGCATCTCATGAATGTCTCCTATCAAATGATGATAGTTGGAGTGAATCTTCTGTAACCTGGAATACAAAACCAACCGAAGCTAGCAGTATAAGCACACAAACCGTACCCCCTGTTGGTTCTTGGATAGAGTATGATGTAACTTCTCAAGTAGCCTCACAAGCTTCTGGAGATGGTATGGCTACCTTCATTATAAAAGAGCCATCAGGCAACAAGTTTATTTGGTATTCTTCTAAAGAAGGGAGTAATGCTCCAGAATTAACTGTCGAAGGAAACTGTGATAGCTGTAATCAAAAAAGTGCTTTTTTAGAAAATAAGAATAAAGATGGTCAAGGGATACAAATATATCCCAACCCGTTTAAAAAAGGAGCTTTGAATATCTCTTCGGGTATCATGATCGAAGATATATCTGTCATAGATATTACTGGAAGAGTAATATTTGAAAGATCATTTAACAAAAACCAAATTTTGCTTTCAAAAGAAGAATTACCAATTTCAGGTCTTGTAATTATCAAAATAAATACAGGTAAACAGATTAATTACAAGAGACTTTTAATAGAATAACAAAAAAATATAAGAAGTATGATAAAAGTCAAGAGGAATTATAAACTATAACTCCTCTTGACTTTTTTAAAATAAGAGTAAAGAGGATGCATTCAATCTTTACCCGTAGTGTTAAATGGAGAATCTATTACAATGTTAATTACTTTCAAAATATGTCCGTTCCACTATGTTTTTGTAAGCGTCCCTTGATTAGAACTGCTTATTATTCTATTATTCCTGTAAAGTTATTTTTTACTAGAAAGATTCATGTTGTTTTATATTGATTTAGCTGTAATAAGTAAAATAGAATATTACTTAAGTTCCAGATAATCCTAAAACAATGACATTTAAGACTTTGGCGATTATTACACTAATTAAAGAAATTAATTAATACAGTCAATTTTTGAAAAAATAAGATCAAAAAAAAAGAATTTCTGCACAACTTTTTTTTTGATTTTCACGTTAAATTAAGATCACTAATTTAGTATAACAAAATTATGAAAAGTACCAACCTCCATTTTGTCTTTTTATTAAGTCTCAGCCTATTATCATCTTGTGTAAACGAACAATTTGATGACTATGTAGAACCCTTCGAATTTACTGAAGATGGCTCGATTGCATTTGAATTTAATACTTCTCCTGAAATTGAAGCAACAATAGATAAAGGATTAGCAGTTTTTACCAAACCTGGAAGAATACAGTCGAATGCGGCATGTGTTAATTGTCATACTCCAGATGCTTTCGATTTGGCTTTTTTTGATTTTAAGCGTGAAGATATTTTACGACGAGCACTGCCTCATGTGTCTGAAGATGATGCAAAAGCAATTGCCGATATGATTGAAGCAACCAGGGTAAAATATAGAATCGATAGTCCAAAATCTCCTAGATCGCATAGGTTATTTCAACCAGGTGGGATCGTGTTATCTGGAAATACACGAGGGGAAAGAGATTATAATTTTTTGAAAAATGAATTGCCTAAATGGGTTCCAACCTTATTTGCTCATAACGAAATCAGAGATGTAGCAACAGCTTTAAAAATAAGAGATGAAATAGCCAATATAAATCTTAGTAAGATGATGGTGGGGATACCCTTACCTCTATGGGCTAGTGATAATTTTCATGGAAAAGAATTCGGAACAGTTGATGAATGGATGCCAAATATGCCATGTATTGATCTTGATCCTAACGTACAGAACTATAGAACTAATTATCAAAAATATCCTTCTCGACAAAATTTGAAGTTGCTAGTGAACATTATTTTGAGTAGTACAGATTGTGGTCTAGCGCCTAACGAGAGAGGAAGGATAGGGAAACGTTTTGCTAGAGATAAATATGTCACGGGCTTGATTGCTATGCATATTCAGCGTGAAGAAATTTTTGGAATACCTGCATCAAAAGATGGGGATTTTCAATTAACCTGGTGGGATGAAAACTATATTAATGATCATAATATTAGAAAATCTATTCCGTCCAACAGAGTTTGGGGAATTGGAGATAAAGGTAGAAAACCGGGTCGTGATACGGGCCTAAGATCGGGTAATTATCCTAGAAATAGCGCTAAGGAATTTTTAGAAATAACTGGTTTTAGTCAATTTTCCATCGATGGCCAAACAAATGTAGAATCTGATTTTTTATTACAAAATGATCTTCAAACCAGCTGGTTCTGGTTAAATGCTGCAGGTTTTGATAGTGCAAGACATACTGGATATTCTAGATTAGGAATGTCACGTTCGGGATATGCAGGTCATGCATTGCTAAAATCTTATTTTGATAGTTTTAAAAAACCATTCGGATCCTTTAGTTACTCTAATTCATCTGTTTTTCATCCTAAAGGACATTCTACAAATAAACTAAGTAGTTATGCAGAGCAATACGAGGCTCCTGCAGAATGGCAAGCATTGTACGATAGTATCCAAACCAAATTGTCTTGGGTGATGCTCTTTGTTACAAAAGCATGGTTAGATGATCCTAATACCAGAGATATAGTTAAGAATGATGATCTTAGAGGTATGGCAAAAGTTACGAATTTTTTATGGAGAAGGAAAGGGTTTCAGGAAGCTTATGATTGGTATTATAGTTACGGACCAGAAGTTGCAAAACACTTGGAAGATAAATATAGGGATACTGGGGATATGAAAGGGTATATGGATTTAGTTTTAGATGATATTACTACAGGTGGTCCAGGTGATTTGAGAACTGAAAATGGTCATGAGAAAATTGAGGATGAAGACTATGAATTTTCTGATGGGATTAGTGAGGAGTACAATGATCTAGAAGAATAATAAAACCAGAATTTTACCCAAATGATAGAAGTTTTGGTTAAAATATTTCCTTAATAGTTTTTCGCTATTTCAGAAACTTTATTCAACCATTATTAGAAGAACCAACATAGTTGTAAACTTAATAAAGCAAAACCCCGAAAACTAACTCTATACTCTAAAACGGGGTCTTAACCTTCAGTTACGTTTAAAATACATAGAATTTTACAGGTTCAACATACCTTTTCGTTTTCAAATCATTTATAGGAATTCCTGAAGTATTTTGCCTGATTTTTAGAAAGCGATTCAAGTAATATGTACATTGCTCTTCATTGAGACGGTTTAGTATATGCATTTGGTTTTTAATGTTTCGCCTGAATTAGGCTTTTATTGAAAATTCACCTATCTCCGATACTAATTTTTATATAAAATTACTCTGATCTACGTAAATTTTTATATAAATCTCATATTAATTGCTGTAATCATCATAAGTCAATATTAATAAAAACACCTTTCCAAAAAGCAATATAATTTTTGTAGAAGTTAAACCCGGATTATTCATTAGAATAGTTAAAAGGAGGGCTTAGATTTTTGATTTGACTAAATAATCCGTCCATCCAAGGTCTCTTTTTCACAGGTAATGCAATCTTTAACACTTTTTTATTGGCGTGTTTTACTTGCCAAGCTCCTAATGCAAAGCAATAGACTTTTAAAGTTTTTAATGTTGCCCGATTGTGATAATTTAGTGCAAAATGTCGGAACAAACTCATAAGATTATAGGCCATCATAATGCATCTAAAAGAGGCTTCAGTAGTCCAAAAATCTTGAAGGCAAAAGTTATCTAGTCCAAAATCTTGTTTGAGTTCTTTGATTCTATTTTCACAATCAGCGCGTGTATTATAGATGTTCCATACTTGATCTAGTGGTAAATCAAGATTGGTTACATAACAACTAAATCGATAACCTGGTAAGTCATCAAACAAAAGTTTTCCACTTGCTTTAGGTCGATCTTCTATTTTCTTTCTAACGATAATATATCTTCTTGATTTTCCATCTACGTGATTAAAGACCATTTCATTTAAATCGATTCCTTTGGTTAGTGAGACCCAATGATCTAATCCCCCAATAACATTTTTTACATTGGGATACATCCGAGCAGCTATAATGTAATTTAGATCTTTTAATTCTAGATAATCTAATAAATCTTTTGTGTAAAATCCACTATCTGCACGAACTAAGCCAATTCGTTTTTTATTGAGTACTTGATTAAAGGTTTCTTCAATAAACTCTTTGCAACTGCTACTATCTGCTGTGTTACCAGGTCTTAACCAAGCGTTAGCAATCATTCTGGTTTGACTCACAAAAGCCATCAATGGATGATGTGAATTACGTCCCTTCTTATTGGGGTTGTATCCTTTAGCACTTCCTTGTTGGCCACTATACCTTGTAATGACGGTACTATCAAAGTCAATAGTAAGGTTGTCAACTCCTAATTGATCTAGAAACCAAGGTTGCCATTTTGGGAAAACTTCTGTATTGCGAGCTTGAGAAAACTTACCAAAAAAACGACTGTAAGTACTTTGAGATGGAATCTGATCCCATCCAAAATCGAATGAAGTGTTTTATCATAACGAAGCCAATCACAATGAATATAACGAGAAGCACCAGTCCAAATACCCAACCAAAAAGATTCTATAATATGTTCTGGAGAGTAGCCATGATTAGAACCAGGCTCAGGCAAATCTAATGATGACATATATTCCCGAATCCCTGTTTGATCGACAAACCTTTTCATTAAACTCATACCTCCAAAAGGAGTGACTTGCTTATCTGAATACTCTATGGGAAGATTAACCATATGGGTGAAATTTAAAATAAAACCTAAAGCTAGTAATAATAAAGAGTATTATCAATATCTAAAATCCTATTGCATAATGCAGGTTAAACTAGGAGCTGATCTCAATCTCGAAGGCATAACTATAAGAAATAATATTCTGGTAAATAATGGTTGGGGGATCAATATAGCATTAAACAGGACCTACCTCACGAATTCCGAAATTACCAACAACACAATTTATCAACGTGCCGTAGAAACCAATCAATATTTGCCCAATTAGCAGGTATACGCGCCAATCATCGACCTGAATATCCTAACGCCAATAATGTTGATTGCCTTATTGCCAATAACATTGTGATCGATTTACCCATTAACATCAACGGTAATGAAAACTATTACAACGATCAGAACAATTTTTTTGACGAAAATGATGTAAGTTCGTCCCATTTTGAAAATACGGGAAGTAGATTTGTAAAGGATTATTACTAATTACTTTCGTCGTCTGCTTTTGTCAATGCCGGAAGAAGTATTTCTGGACAAGGTTTTAACAGAGATATAATTGGTACCGCAAGACCTCAATCCGGAGGTTGGGATATAGGAGCTTGAGAATATACTGGTTCTGTCTCATCTTGCAACTCTCCTTCCAGACTTTCGACCTCTTCGGTTACTACCACAGGTGCAGTATTAAATTGGAATAGTGTAAATTCAGCCAGTAATTATGACCTAAGATATAAAGTTGATGGGGCTTCTGAATGAACCAATGTCAATAATATCTCTTCTACAAATAAAGCAATCAACGGGCTCTCTGACAACACAAGATATACATGGCAGGTAAGAACTTCGTGCAATAGTTCTACTTCTGGATATGCTACCGGGCCGGACTTTACGACATCTGGTTCATCAAATAATAGTGAATACAGATATTTTATGGTGAAGGTAAATAATACAGCCAATCCTTCAAAACTTGATTCAGATTGGTCCAAAATGAAAATAAAAACTAACTCAGGAGACAAAACCCTGACCAATAATATTTGGAACCTACCTAAAGGTCAACCCATCAAAAAAGATGTAGGTAGCGGTGTTTCAGTAACAGAGCTATGCATAGGCCCTACGTGGGACAAAGGTTCTGCGCCTGGAGATTTCATACTTTATGGAAGTAACTCTGGAATAAGTGGCCCATGGACAGAAATCAATTGTTTTTCAAAATCAGTTGCAAACTATAACTCTGCTGGTTTCAATTGTTTTAATGTAGATGCGGTCGCGCTTAACAGCAAGTTCTTATCCCAGATACACTTAGAAAAATTATCTTCTGAAAAGTTAACCATTTATCCGAACCCTTTACAAGAAAATGGGTTACACGTTTTGTCTAAAGAGGTCATTTTATCAGACATTCAAGGAAGGACAATACACAAAAAATCAGTAAATGACACTTACGCGAGTCTTGCTAAAAACTTTTTCCCTGTAAACGAAATGATCTTCGTTACAGTTATCACATCCAAAAATACTGTAACAAAGAAAATTATGTCAAAATAAATAGCTATTACCTAATAATATAACTTCTAAGATATCTTGTTTAGTGTATTAAAAAACTTGTTTGGACATGTTTTCCAGGCAAGTTTTCCGATCTTATAAAATTTGTACCAATGCTTGTTTAAAGAAAAATATAAACATTTTGTAGACCCTTGCATACTCTAGTAAAAGGCCTAAACCCTTGAAAAACAAGATTGATATTTTTAAAAACTACAAGTCAAGAACTTAGATAAGGCAGTATTAATTCTCTAACCTATCCCACCATGTCCTCTTCATAATCACAAAACATGCTATAACAATTAACAGCGTTACTAAAAATTCGAAATGTTTTCCTATTACTAAATATATAGGAAGCGTAACCAATGCTGTTTGTCCAATAATTCCTACTATGATATTAAACATATCCATGTAGAAATTGGTGTTTTTCTCAAAATCTGGGTTTTGTTGTATCACTTCGTTGTGAATTGGCCCCCAAAATCCCCAAGGCCGTACTGTACTGTAAAAAGATTTGAGCACAGCCATATTAGTAGCAGGATACATATAGGTTCCTACTATACAACCAATCAGTGAGACAATCAATATTATTGGAAAATAGTAGATATATCGAATATCAGGAGCCATTGTTGAGAACAGGGTTTCGAGCAATCCTCCCCAGAAAAATGGAACCGCACTAGCCACCATACCAAAAATCATTCCCCAGAAAAAACCATACCCATTAAATCGCCACCAGTACCATTTTAAAATATTAGCTGCTACATATCCGCCCCATAAAGCCGACACTATAATTTGTAAAAGCTGGTTCACATTTTTAGACATCATCCCTAAAAAGATACTGATTGCTACTATGAGCAACCCAACAATATAGTTTATACTTGTAAATTGTTTTGGCGAAGGATTCTTATTGACATACTTAAAATAAAGATCATTTACCAAATAAGCTTGTACAGCATTAAGAGTACCTGCGAATGTAGACATAAACGCCGCCAATAGACCAGCTAATAACAATCCCAAAAGACCGGCAGGAATAAACTCATTAATAGCAGATGGTAACACTTGTTCAAAATCAATTGTCCCACCTACCATTAAATCTAATTTGTCATAAAAAATGATTCCTAGGGCAGCAAAACCTGCGATCATCAAATATCTAAATGGCATTAAAACCACAGACACAAAACCACTCATCTTAGCAGCCTCAATTGGAGACTTGGTTGATAAGATCTTTTGCATATCAAAGGTAGGAGCCGGCCCTGCCGCACTCACTAAAAACCCCTTACAGACCATCATCATAAAAAGAGCTCCAAACATCTCGAAGCCGTCTTCTTTTATTTTTTGATTAATCTCTGCCAATCGGTCTGTCCAATCTATATCCAAGTTGGTTCCGAAAAATGGGCTTAACCATGATTCTGGAACCTCTAAAACATTATGATTAATAGCATTAATAGCTATCACACCTATAACAATAGCTGAGACCGTCATGATTACATATTGAAGAACATCTGTCCAAACAATACTAATCATACCTCCGACCAGAGAATAAAATACAGCAAACAAGGTAAACACAATACCATAAAAATGGGGTACAAACTCTGCAGATAATTCAAAAGGCACATAGGCAGAAATTATTTCCCAAGGGAGAAAAATCTCCATAAATTTACCCAGACCAATAAACCCATATGCAAGAAAACCCAAACCATTAACTACGGCAAAAATAACAATAATCGTGTGAGAGATAGTAGCATCTTTTCCGCTACCAAATCGAGTATTGATCCATTCTGCTCCAGTGGCTACGTTAGATCTTCGAAGCCAGGCAGACAGATAAACCATCAAAAAAACTTGGTTGAAAACAGGCCAGAGCCATGGTAACCATATGCTCTTTAATCCATAAACAAATAAACCCGTTACCAACCACATGGTTCCCGATATATCAAACATACCCGAGGCGTTTGACAACCCAAGCGCATACCATGGCATACGATTTCCGCCTAGTAAATATGATTCTTTGTTCTTTCCGGCCCATTTTTTGACCACCAGGCCTATCACTACTGTAGCTAATAAGTATATTAGTATAATAAGAACATCAATAACAGCTAATTTCATTAGTTTAAAATTTTATAGTTCAATGAACGAATAGAGTTTATTAATTTCATTTCATTCAAGAATTCGCATTACAGTTTAAATTATTGTAGATATGTATGAACGTTAAAATCAACCTGTAAAATAAGTCAACACCATAACTACTATAACTACCAACACAATGGATAATAAAATATCTATCCAACTAAAGCTTTTCTTAACTTCCAATTTTTGCTCGATCGTAAGTGTCCCAAAAGCTAAACCTTTTATAGATTCATAATCAATTTTGGCAGTAAACACACTTACAGTTACACAAACAAATACAGAGAAGATAAACATAAATATAGCCATATGGGCAAAATTAATGGTCGCAAATGATTTAAGCATACCATCAAGATGTTCAATATTAATTTCTGCTATTATCCGAAGTACTGCCACAAACAAGCCAGAAAACAAAGTTACTATTGCTGCCTTTGAATTTACTCTTTTCCATACGATACCCAATATAAAAACCGCGGTAATCGGTGGTGCAATATATGATTGTACGCTTTGTAGGTATTTATACAAAGTACCACCTCCAATTTTCTCCATGATAGGTATCCAAATAATCCCACAAACAACTACAATTGCTGTAGCGACCCGACCGATAATTAATAATTTATTCTCGGCCGTTTCGGGCTTTAATTTTTTATAAATATCAATAGTAAATATTGTAGAACAGGAGTTAAAAACAGAAGCTAAAGAGCTCATTAAAGCAGCCATTAATCCACCTGCCACAAGACCCTTAAGACCAGTAGGAAGTAATGTTTTTACCAAAACAGGAAAAACCTCATCGTTACGATCATAACTAATCATGCCTTGCTTTGCCATAGCAAAAGCGATGATCCCAGGTATTAAAAATATAAATATGGGAAGAATTTTTAGGTACGCTCCAAAAATAGCACCTCGTCTTCCGATTTTTATATTGTTTGCTGCCAAAGTGCGTTGTACAATATATTGATCGGTACACCAATACCAAATTCCAACAATAGTTCCACCAAATAGTAGTCCGGTCCAAGGAAAATCCGGATCCGACATAGGACGCCACATATTAAAGTGATCAGCACCTGCTATTTCCTTTAAATTATCCCAGCCACCAATTTCTTGCATTCCCAAATATGTAATAATAACTGAACCCAGAATAAGAATGACTGTTTGAAGCGTTTCGGTATAGATAACGGCTTTCATTCCACCCAGGATAGTATACGCCCCAGTAAAAATAACAATACCAATAGCACCGTACCAAAATGGAATGCCTAATAACTCTGAGACGACAATGCCTCCGGCATAGATAGTAACAGAAACTTTTGTCACCACATAACCTGCCAAAGAAAATATAGAAAGAAACCAGCGTGATCTGGCATCAAAACGTTTTTCTAAGAACTCTGGCATTGTAAAAACACCGGCCCTCATGTAAAAAGGAAGAAAAAGCCAACCTAATAGCAAAACAATCCAGGCATGAAGTTCATAATGGGCCATGGGCATTCCAGATTCGGCTCCTGTACCCGCTAATCCTACGACATGTTCTGAACCGATATTCGAGGCAAAAATGGAAGCCCCTATCACAAACCAGCCTACATTACGTCCAGCCAAAAAATAATCTTCTGTATTTTTATTTCTTTGAAGTATTACCCATACTGCCACAGCAATCAAAGCCAAAAAATAGACACCTAAGACAAGCCAATCAAGACTTTCTAAAACAGATTCCATATGAATATAATTTTGTACACCTTGATTATTTAGATGTATTGATTAATAATATTTTCGAATAATTCTTGTTTCCCACTTTGCAATGATATTTGTCCGGATTCTTGGGCAATCTTACACAAATCAGATAAGTCTAATTTATTTTCTTCAAATACTTTTCCATTTCCTTTGTCAAAGGAACTATATCTATTTTTACGCAAATTCTCGTATGGAGAAGAATTTATAATCTCATCGGCAATAAGTAATGCCCTCGCAAATATATCTGCACCACCGATATGCGCTACGAATAGATCTTCAGCGTCAACAGAGTTTCGTCTAACTTTAGCATCAAAATTAACGCCTCCACCATGTACTCCTCCAGCTTTTAGAAATACCAGCATTGCCTCCGTAACCTCGGTAATATTATTAGGAAATTGATCTGTATCCCAGCCATTTTGATAATCCCCTCGATTAGCATCAATACTACCCAACATATTAGCATCTGCCGCTACTTGGAGTTCATGTTGAAAAGTATGCTGGGCTAGAGTAGCGTGGTTTACTTCAATATTTAACTTAAAATCATCTTGTAGACCATACTCTCGCAAAAAACCAATAACCGTAGCACTGTCAAAGTCATATTGGTGTTTGCAAGGCTCCATGGGTTTTGGTTCAATAAAAAAATTACCTTTAAATCCATTTTCACGGGCATAATCTCGTGCTATTGTCAAAAATCGTCCCATGTGATCCAATTCTCTTTTCATATCAGTATTTAAAAGAGACATATACCCTTCTCTACCACCCCAAAAAACATAATTTTCGCCACCTAGTTTAATAGTCGCATCTATAGCCATTTTTACTTGCGCTCCTGCTCTAGCAAGAATATTGAAATCGGGATTTGTAGCAGCACCGTTCATATATACCGGATTAGAAAAACAATTGGCTGTGCCCCATAATACTTTAATGCTAGAAGCTTTTTGTTTGCCCTTAATATAATCTGTAATTTTAGAAAGTCTATCTTCGGATTCTTTTAAAGTTTTCCCTTCTTCAATTAGGTCATAATCGTGAAAACAAAAATAGTCAAAGCCCATTTTCTCAATAAATTCGAATGCGGCATCGGCTTTATCTTTTGCCGCCAGAATTGGATCTGAGGAATAGTCCCATTTAAAATTTAAAGTAGGAGCGCCAAAGGGATCTGTTCCCTTTCCGCAGAAAGAATGCCAGTATGCTATGGCAAACTTAAAATGTTCACTCATTTTTTTTCCTGCAACGACTTTATTTTTATCATAAAACTTATAGGCAAGAGGGTTGTCAGAACCCTTTCCCTCATATTTAATTTTTGAAATATCTTTAAAATACATTTTCTAACTAATTTTTGTTGTTTTTTTCTAGTTGATTAAGTTTACTAATAGTCCTTTTTGCCATGAAATATAAGCTTTCATGTAATCGTCACCATTATCTATTGGTATAAAGGTTTTAATGTAATCTGCTTTCAGATACTTCTCAATTGTATACAATTTATCTATCGACAAGTACGATGCTCTTGCAGCTCCAACAGCGCCAGTAGTGTTATAAATCTCTATTGGACATTGGAGTAAAGTAGCTAACGTTTCAGAGAAAATTTTTGATTGAAAAAGGTTATCAGCACCTGCGCGAAAGGCTTCATTTGTAAAAAAATCTTCTTTCATAATAGTAACACCATAAAAGAAAGAAAATGCTATCCCTTCAATGGCAGCCCTGCATAAATGTGCTTTAGTATGCACATTAAAATTGATATTTTTTATATGAGCATTACGATTTATATTATTTAACATTCTTTCTGCTCCATTGCCAAAAGGCAAAATAATTACTCCTTCACTACCAATTGGTACTGTTTCGGCTAATGTATTCATATCATCATAGGATTGCACATTAAGATTGCTTCTCAACCAATTATATAAAATACCGCAACCGTTAATACAAAGTAATTTCCCAATTTTCGGAGAGCTTTTTAAGTAGTTTACATGTGCAAAATTGTTGATTCGCTCTAATTCATTAGTTTTTTTAGTATCAGAAACAGCATATACAACCCCAGATGTTCCTCCAGTAGCAGCTATTTGGCCTTTTGACAAAACACCAAGAGTAAGAGCATTATTTGGTTGATCCCCTGCCCTATATGTTACTTTTGTTTTTATGGATAACCCAGTGACTATACTTGCTTTTGGTGTTATATAACCTTGATCAGAAAAAGTATCACATATCTCGGGGATTTTTGTTTTAGAAATATCATAATGTTCAAGTAATATATCTGAAGGTGAATTCTTTTGAAAATCCCATAACATACCTTCTGACAAACCGGAAGGAGTTGTAAAAATTTTATCTGTCAACTTATAAGCAATAAAATCCCCTGGAAGCATAAAAGACGATACTTTTTTATAGATATCAGGTTCGTTTAATTGTACCCATTTTAATTTTGAAGCGGTAAAATTTCCTGGAGAATTAAGTAAGGTTTCGGCGCATTTTTCATTTCCCAAATCAGAAAAAGCTTTTTTTCCAATCTCAACTGCACGACTATCACACCATATTATTGCATCTCTTAAGACTCCCCCATTTTTATCAAGTAGTACCAGACCGTGCATTTGATAAGAAATACCAACAGTTGATATATTCTTTGAATCAATATTAGTTTTGGTAAGAAGTTTTTTGGTTGCTATACATGCATTTTTCCACCATAGATTGGGATCTTGTTCTGCCCAACCAGATTTAACAGCCTTAATATTCATTTCTGTTTCTGGCTCCTTTACAACTTCAATTGCTTTTCCTGTATTAGTGTCAATTAAAGCTACTTTAATTGAAGAGCTTCCTATATCATATCCAATCGAGTAACTCATTCTTTTGATTTATCATTTTATCGGTTTATACTACTATTTATAATTTGAATTCCCTTTTCCAAAACATTCAAATCATAAATGATGTAAGCTTCAATTTTATTGTTTGGTGATAATGGCAGCCCATCCGCCTCCGTTTGCTAAATAAATTTTTTCTTTGTGGGAACTGGTGATCGATTTGCTTTCAACTTTATAATCCTGAGCATAGGTATTGGCATTAATTCCATCTTTAAAAATTGATATTTTGTATTTTCCCTCTGGAAGAAATGAAAAATCAAGTATCAGCTCCCGATTTTTATCCCCATTCATTGCTCCTAGATACCAAGTATTACCGTTTTTTCTAGCCAGAGAAACATATTCTCCCAATGAGTTTTCTAAAGCAATTGTAGTATCCCAAACCGTAGGGATTTTTGAAATAAATTCAATAGTATGTTTGTCTTTGATATAAGAAGAAGGTGTATCGCATAACATTTGTAATGGACTTTCATAAACCACATACATCGCCACCTGATGTGCTCTAGTTCCCAGGCTTACCGGGCGGTTAAAATTGATCTGATGGTTGTCTTTTTGTGCATTTCTCATGGCTCCTGGTGTATAATCCATCGGACCAACCATCATTCTTGTAAATGGAATTGTTACATTATGCTTAGGCGTCAATTTATCTGACCATTTATTGTTTTCAGCACCATAAACGCCTTCATAAGACAATACATTAGGATATGCTCTATGCAATCCTGAAGGTTTAAATGCTGCATGAAAATCAACAATAAGTTCATTTTGAGCAGCTTCTTTTGCTACACGGGTATAAAAATTAACCATATCTTGATCTGCTCGAAGCATAAAATCGATTTTTATCCCGGCAACACCCCAAGATTTATAAGTTTTAAGAATATTTCCTAAGTTTTTATCCAGAGGACCCCATAGACACCATAATATTATATTAACTCCTTTTTCTTTTCCATAGCGAATAAGTTCCAGCACATCCATTTCTGAAGCAAATTCTGTTATCTCTGTTGTGGATTTGCTCCATCCTTCATCAAGAATCACATATTCTAAACCATATTTTGAAGCGAAATCAATATAATATTTATAGGTTTCGGTATTAAGGCCCGATTTAAAATCAACCCCAAAAATATTATTCGCGTTATACCAATCCCATGCGACCTTGCCAGGTTTAATCCATGATGTGTTTTTTAACTTGGTTGGCCTAGAGAGCAAAAATACCGGATCGGTTTCTAGAAAAGTATCATCATCATTGGCAACCACAAAAAACCTCCAAGGAAAAACCCTTTTCCCATTAGTTTCTGCTATATAATCTGCTTCTTGAGACAAGATTTCTATGCGGTCTGGATTTTTTGGGTCTGGCTCGGTTTTTAAAACTACTTTTGGAAAAACAGCTTTAACTTTATTACTCCCCATTCCCTGAAGAAACAAATTAGGGTAATCATATAGATCTGCCTCAGAAAAAAGAACTTTGATACTCCCTTTAGTTTTAAACATAACTGGAAGTGAAGCAATGTCTTTATCAGAAAAAACATGTAATCCTAAATCATCATACAATCGCTCGTAGGAAGAATACAAACTATCTTTTTTAAGTAACGCTGTAGTTTTTGGCAGAAGTTCAATTTCTAAAATCTCATTCATAACTTTTATTACTTTATCAAAATCAGTTACAAACCGATAGGCCACCATATTATTATACACTTTAAAATGAATCTCGTAACCTTTCGCAAATCGCAAGATCAATTCGGTATATGGAGCGTACAACTTTTCATGTTTTTGTGGTATTACAGATAATGTTTCTTCAGTTCTGATTTCCTCATCATGCGAAATTACTTTAGAAGATTTCCCTAAAAAATCACCATCTATATTAAGATCAATTAAAACGTTTTTAAGTATAACTTGATTATTTCTGGTCAGTGACCAGAAAACATCTTTCCCAACCTCAATCGAAATATCGCTTCTCTTATCTGGAGATAAGACACTAAAAGCCTGTGAGTAGCCTTTTTCAATGAATAAGAATAATATTATTAGTACTAGAATCTTTTTCATATATAAATAAGTGAGTTTTAAAAAATGATTTTTCTAAGGTAATCGTATTAAACATTAACTATTAATACTATTTTGTCAAAATAGTATACAAAATGAAAAAAATAATAAGTGATATTAGAGAAAGTTATGAATTCGGATATCAAACATAATTACGAACCATATAAATAATGTATTAAATTTAATTAATATAGATACTTAAGCACCTAAAAAACTTACATTTAGGAAACTACACTTCATAGATTTCATTTTTCAAAATTAATATGTTATATTGTCATTTAATATAACTAAAAAATACAGTAAATGAGTTTTCAAGAAGATATTCTAAGGGAAATTACGCCAATATCTAGCCAAGATAGCTTTTTAGTTTTTGATCGTTCAAAGGACGATTTTCATTTTCCGTTGCATTATCATCCCGAATATGAATTAACGTTTTTAAATGGCGCTAAAGGTGTACGTAGAATAGTAGGAAACAGTATTGAAGAAATCGAAAATCTGGAATTGGTTTTTTTAGGCCCCAACTTAAGTCACACATGGGAAGAACATCTTTTTGAAAAAAAAATTATCCGAGAAATTACGGTTCAGTTTCATGAAGACCTATTTAGCAGATCTTTCTTAACTAGAAAAATACTAAGACCTATCAAGGACATGTTTGAAAGATCTACACGAGGTATTATTTTTTCAGAGAAAACAACTAATGATATGGCTCCAAGAATTATGAAAATATCTCAATTAGAAGGCATTGATTACTTCTTAGAAATTATATCGATTTTGTATGATTTATCTATCTCTAGAAATCAAAGAATTCTTTCTACTGCCACTGCACCTCTAGATAATTTTAAGGAAAATGACAAAATAAAAAAAGTGTATGATCATTTACATGAAAATTATGCAAAAAAAGTTACCCTTGATGAAGTAAGCAAATTAACAAATATGAGTAATGTAACTTTTAATAGATTTATCAAAAAAAGGACAGGCAAAACTTTTGTAGATTACTTAAACGAAATAAGAATTGGATATGCCACCAGGTGGCTGGTCGAAAAGGACATGAACATCTCTGAAATAGCATTTGCATGCGGCTTCAATAGTATGGCCAATTTTAATAGAATTTTCAAAAAAAATAAAGATTGTACACCTACCGAATATCGCCAAGTATTTGACGGTGTAAAAAAAATCCTCTAATCATAAGTTGCAATTTACAGGAAAAATTTAAGACTAAATATTAACCCTTAAAAAGAATCAAACATTCAAAACTTTCTTTTTGGGTTTATTTTTCTTTTTTATAAAAAATTCGTACGTAGAATCCCATCCAGTATTATCTGTTACAAGATTTAATATAACGGAATTAACATTATTGATTTGGTAATTTATTTTAGGACCTTTGTAATTTGAGTATGAGGGTAATTCGGGAATTTTTGCGGATAAAATAAGTTCATCGTTAATATACACTTCAACACTTGATGAGGGCAATGCATTATTGCTATGATTTAAAAAAAACAATTGAAAAGTAAAATCCTCACCTTCCTTCCATTTAAATTTTGGAACTTTAGCTGATGACATTATAGGCCTACAAGCCATTTTAATAGCTTCATAAGCTGGTTTTACTTTGCCGCTATACTGTACAATACTGTTATTTGCAGCTGTTGGCCATGGCTCATTAAAACACCAATTTAAAGCCATAGAACAATAAGGCCATTGCTGCCTGGCAGCCTCATAAATAGCCCTATAACCAATGCTTTGTAATTTTTGACCTGCGTTGACCAAGTCAGTCATGGTTTCAATGTTAGGGAAGTACTTTCTGATGATATTTTCAGACAACCAGGTATCCTTAACCCAAGCATCAAAGGCATGGTGTTCCCTCCAAGATTTGGTATTCTTAACCGGAATCATAAATTCTTCTTTTGGAATAATCCCTTGTAATATCTCAATATCTGAAGGTGATGGCATTCCAAACTCTGTATACGCAGTGTTCTTTGAAGCATTCATCAATTTAAAAACATCTTTTCTTTCATTTTCATCCCAAAAAAGATAATGCCCATGACCCATTCCTTCTATTGGCGACGTGGGTAAAAATGGCGTATCTTTATCATGTTGAAGACATAATGAATTCAATAATCTTAAAGCCTTATATTGATCATTCATGCCCGACCAATTATTAAAAAGTTCATTGCCACCACACCACATTATGGAAGATGCATACCTTCGGAGTCTTTTAATGATAGAAACTGCCTCTTTTTCAAGTACTTTCAGGTACTTCGGTGATCCTTTATAATCACAGCAAGAAAGCGGAAACTCATTCCAGATCATCATTCCATTTATATCACACCATTGATAAAAATAATCCTTGTTAATGATTCCCCCACCCCATACGCGCAAAAGATTAAAGTGAGCTCCTTTTGCCAATTCAAGTAATTCTTTGTATCTATTATTATCAATCACCCCTGGAAAAACCTCTGGGTTTACCCAATTTGTACCTTTGGCAAATAGTCTTTTGCCATTTATCTCTAATGTTATGGGGGGTAGGCTCCTAGATTTAGGAAATGTAGCTGGCTCATCCCAAGTTCCTTCATTCATAATCAATTTTGATCTTCTAAAGCCCCATTTCCAATTTTGAACATCAACCTTAGTACTCTTGGAATCAAATATTAATAATTGACAATCATAAAGATAAGGATCACCAAACTCATATGGCCACCACAAGTGTTCCGGAGCAAAAAAATCTTCAATAAGAAAACATTGATCAAAATTATAGTACTCTTTTTCAAAAACCAGATCACCAACATTAGAATAAATATGAAAAATTATTTTACCTATTTTGCATGTACTCTTTCCCTCAATTAAAAACTTTGCTTTCTTTAAGTTGCTTGACAGCAAATAGTAATAATCAAATGACAGTAAAGCGCCTTGGCGTTTTTTGACTAAACTTATTTCATCCCAAATACCCAAAGGAATAACCCTTGGATGCCAATCCCAACCATAACTTACAGCAGGTTTGGTTGATTGACTTGCTTGGTCTCGTCCTTCTAATCCTTGTTCTTTTGGTGCAGGATGAATAACTATTTTTATTTCATTATTTGATTCAACAACATGAGAAGAAAGATCTAATTCACATCGGCTGAACATACCTTCATGAGAATGAATTAGATAGTCATTAATATATATATCATATTTATAATCAATCCCTTTAACTTTGAGCCGTAATACTTCTGAACCCAACAACTTTTCAATGGTAAAACTACTTGTATAAACCCAATACTTATCTTCTAAGCCATCAAATTGTTTATAATTATCTGAAAAATGCCAGTTTTGATGAGGTAATGTATGTAAAACATCTAACTGCACAGCTCCTGGAACTTTGGCATCAAACCAAAGTGTTGGTTTACTAATAGGCTCATCGACATATCCAACCGACCATTTTAAATCTATTTTGTCATTCTTCATATACAATATTTACATAAATACAAGTCAAAAAATTCTGAAAATAAATACTTACTTAAATCAGAAATTAAAATCAATCCTTTCCTTAACATGGTGCCCAGAGATGTTTTCAACTTAACAAAGCTATACATCAAATAACTAACTGATTTTTAGCTTTTTAATTTTATAAAAAATCCTAACCCGTTACTCTTAAAGATAGTTGTTCTATACAAAAAACTATAATCTTATTTTACCTTTTAAATACTATATTTTTACCTTTGAGTGATTTAATCAACATCTTTTCACAAGAAGAAATTCATTTTTATTGAAGCAATTATTTAGATCGTCTTATATTTCGTGATTAAATCTAGAGATCTATTTATTGGCAATATACTTTCTGAGCAGGATTGATGAAATAATGATGCAGCTGCAGTTGCTACTCCTATTTGCAGTGTTTTTTTTACACTATAATCTTCATGAAGACCATACAATACTCCCGCTGTAAAAGCGTCTCCAGCGCCTGAAGTTCCTTTGATAAGCTCAGAAGGTATTCTTAAACTTTTTTGTATGGTTATGGTCTTATTCTTATCTATAGCGATCGCCCCAGAAGGGTAATGTAAAAAGACATAGTCCTGTACGCCCATATCTAAAAGTACCTTGGCAGCTTTCTGAAGCCTACTTATATCGGAAAGGCCATTATCGCACAAACACTGTACTCCGGTAATCTTTTCAGCTTCATATTCATTCAAAAATAAATAATTGACAAAAGGCAATGACGATGGAATTATCTTGATAAACCTATTACTATTTTCGCTAACTAGGTCAACCGACGTCTTAATTCCTTTTTTTTGAATTAAGCCCAAGAGCTGCGATGCTCTGGTCACTTTGCTATTTCCTAAATAGGAATCAAGCTTATCCAATAATAATAAATACCCTAAATGGAAAATTTTACAATCCATGTTGTTAACATTAAAGTGCTCCAGATCCAATAGTGCATTGGCCCCCCTGTAATGAAAAAAAGTTCTTCTTCCAGTTTTTTGAGAAGTCATCACATCGGTATACGAAGTATTTGAAAGTGAAGTTTTGAATAATTCTGTAGTTTGGATCTTGTGCTCTTTACAATCATTTAAGATCAATTCTCCCTCAGCATCATTTCCTATGACTCCAATTCCTTTCAAAGGAGATTGAAAACCCATTTTAGATAAAGCCTTAAGAACATTGTATGGTGCTCCCCCATTGGCAGCATAGGTACTTAAAATATTACAAAGACCATCTTGAGGAGGGTAATCATCAACAATTTTTGTGCGGTCAATAATCCAATTTCCAGAAGCTGTTATCCCTTGTAATACCATTATTTATCGCTTATCAGTTGAACAATTGGTGTTTCATCTTCTTCGATTGATGCATACCTTCCAATATCTTTATTAACAAAAAAATTATCATTAATATCATCATTGGCGGTAGAAACCTCACCTATCATACATTGATTACTTAAAGGATAGAACTTATGATAGATTTCTGGCTCAATGGTCAATCTTTCACCAGGTTGCAACTCAATGATATCGCCATTTTCTAAAGATTGCATATTTCCATTTATTTTCATTTCAAAAGAACCTTCTTCTTCTTCATCGTCTGGAACACTATTCCAGACGTGTATGGCTAGTATTCCTTGTCTTACTATGATATCTTCTTTTTTGTTTTTGTGCGCATGTGCTGGAGTTTTCATACCTCTTCGCGCGTACATGATTTTTTCGCAGTACTCAGGTTCTTCTGTTAAGTTTACAAGCACTAAACCAAACTCGGCAAAGTTCCCCAAACCAAAATCGGTAACATCCCATTTGGGATTTGGAGGAAGAATCCAATTATTTATTTCAAAAAAAACTTGTGCTTCTCTAATAACAGCATTTATTTCTGACCTTTTCACGCTTTTAAAACTTTTTGGGTTACATTTTTTTAATTATATTAACGATACTACCTGATGATGTTTTGATGACACTAAAGCCGCAGCAAATAATTGATGTGATCGAAGTGCTTCTTCAGGGGTAGCACAATGAAATCTGTCACCCAAAGTACCATCTCGCTCAGCAAAATACGTTCCTAACATTTGCATGAAACAATCAGGAAAACCGGGTTCAAATATCCCACCCGTGATTGTAGGTAAAACGGACTGAAATCCAAGATCTTCTTTACACCATTTTTGCGCTTTTCCATCCATCACAAATGTCCAAAACGTTTTAGGTTCTTTAGTGCTGTAGCGGACTCCTCCTTTTGTTCCAATAATCTCAATATACCATGTATTCGTTTCTGAAGGTGCTATTCTTTTCATTTCCAATGCCATAGGAACAACATGACCTTCTTTTTCTATACGTGTATGTAAAATCGCATTATCCCAAGTATCACAAGGCACTAGTTCTCCTTTATCATTTTTTCGTTCTTTTACAACATTTTGTAAATTGGCATATACAGAAATGGGATTATATCCAAGTCTTAAAGGGAGATGTACGGCATGCATACCAAGATCACCCATCACTCCTATTTCTCCACAAAACTTGATCATCCTTTTCCAATTAATAGGTTTATCCACATTAAGATCGCTGGAATGATGAAAACCTGATTTAATTTCTAATATTTTTCCTAGTGAACCAGACTTTGCATAATCAATAACTCTTTGTGGTCCTGGCAAGAAAGGAAACTCTGAACTGCATCGCACGAATCGTCCAGTCTCTTTAATTTTATCAACGATTTTTTGACAAGCAAACAAATCGATTCCGAAGGGTTTTTCTGCAATCAGATCCTTTCCGGATTCTAATACATCTACATAGAATTGCTCATGCAGGTTGTGAGGCACTGCAACATATACTACTTCTATATCTTTATTTTGAAGAAGTTCTTTATAGTCTGCTGTTAATTGCTCGATAGTATTAACTTTTTTATACCACTCTAATACAGATTCATCCAAGTCACATACAGCCAACAAAACCGGTTGCACAGCTATATCAGAAAATGCAAACCATCTACCAAAAGCACTCGCTGATTCGCGCCCCATAAGACCTCCGCCTATTATTCCTACTTTTACTTGTTTCATGTGTTTACTTTTATTGTTTTTTAACGGTCACATGTAACATCCTTATCATTATTTCAATGTGTAACACAATTTTTAGTAATGGATGTTTCACTACCAATCTGTTTAAATAAACTTTATTGCTTCTTTGGCAGACATATTTTCATGCACAATAGCCATTAAAGCCTTTGTTATACCAGCAGGATTAGGATGTTGTATCACATTTCTTCCATATACAATACCTGCCACACCTTGTTGAATTAACTTTTCAGTTCTTTCTAATATCACTTGATCCGGTGCACGCCCCCCGCCACGCACCAAAATAGGTACATCACCTGCAATCTCGACAACTTTATGATATATTGAAACATCATCCGTAGGGTCTGCTTTAATAATATCTGCTCCAAGTTCAACCGCTTGTCTAACTAATGGTATAATTTTCTTTTCATCACCATCTACCATATATCCACCGGCTTCTTCATTAGGTCCAAAAACCAATGGTTCTACCATCATGGGCATTCCTAAATCATCGGATAAAGGTTTAAGTTTTGTAATATTTTCTATACACTCTTTGGTCACTTCAGGAGCGCCAGGTATCTGGAAGAGGTTGACACACATACATGCTGCATCTAATCTAACCGCTTGCTTTACACAATCTTCTATCATTAGACTAAAAGAAGTCGATGACAAGGTTTTCCCATATACATTTGCGACATCAGTTCTTAATACCAAAGAAGGCTTATTCTTTCCTAATATTCGCTGCAGATATTTTGCTTGCCCTACTGTAAGTTGAACGGCGTCAGGATCTGCCTCTACTACCACCTTGATTGCTTTTTCTAAATCCTCTATTCCTGTTAAAAAACCATATTCATTAAAAAAACCATGATCTATAGCTACATCAAAACATTTATTTGATTTTTTATTAAAAAGTCTATTTAATCTATATTGTTTCATCTGTTTATTTTTATTGTTTTTCATTGGTCAGATGTAATTCGCCAATAATCATCTTGGTCGGTATCAAGATTTGTTATGGCTCATTTCATACTTAAAAATTTCTAGTCTATTAGTTAACTTAATTTGGTTACTCATGTTGATTCATTTGAATCATTTTTGAAAAGGGTATTCGCTTTATTACCCATCTTGTATTCTGTCTATTACATCAGGACGAACAAAGGGGTAAACAAGATCCTTAAGACCCTTGTGATGATAATAATCTTCGCCGCATATCATAACAACATCTCTTAAATCTTTTGTAGGTTCTAATCTACCGTCTAAGCTCCAAGGCAACATTGATTCGGCACTCATATAATGATTTACCAAAGCTCGTCTGTATTTACTTTTAGTTTTATTTTGTAATGAGCTATGTAAAAGATATCCATTAAAAAACACAACACTCCCTTCGGATACTTCTACTGGTATTGCATCGTGTTTTTCTGAATACGGATAAAGATCACATACATCAGTATCTCCATATTGATTGCCCGTATAGGGAATTCTTTTTCTTATGAATCCTTGTTTATGAGAACCAGGAATTACCCAAAGACAACCATTCTCTACCGTAGCTTTGTCTAGTGCAATCCAAGCACCAGTAAGCGATTTATCCCTGGTTGGGATAAAAAATTCGTCTTGATGCCAAGATTGACCTTTTTTACCAGGGGCTTTTGTAAACAACATGCTTTGCATACATTTTACATTCGGGCTAATGATTTTTGATAAAACCATTGCCAGTTTTTTATCTTTTACATAATCAAGAATAATATTGCTTATTTTATGTGGAAAATGAATGGCCACATACTGCTTAATAATTTCTTCATCTGTTAAATTCTGATCTGTTTGCAAAAGTCCTTCTACTGCACCTCTATCTCCTTTAAAGATGGCCATTGTTTCTTCTTTAAGGGCATTTATTTCATCCTGTGTAAACATATCCTCAAGAACAAGAAAACCTTGCTCATGGTAAAACTTCACATTATCTTTCGAGAAATCGTTTAGATTTGTTAATGAATTAGAATCCATAGTCCTTATTTATTTTATTTTTTTAATTACCGCTGCCATTCCTCCTCCGGGAGCTACATCAAATGACAGGGAATCTTTGCTAGAAACTTTATAAACTTTTCTAAGGTAATCTTCTGCATTTCGTTCTGCATTTGGGCCATCTACAAATAATTGTATTTCATACACTTGATCTTCATCTAGAAAATCAAGAGGTATTCTCATCTTTCTAGAAGTCCAATCGGTCATTGCGCCTAGATACCAATTATCTCCATTTTTTCTTGCTAAGGAAAGGTAATTCCCAACTTTGGCATCAAAAACAATGGTCTGCTCCCAAATTGTTGGAAACTGTTTAATCAAATCCAGACTCTCTTTTTCTTTTTTATATAAACTGGGAGCATCACATAACATTTGCAAAGGGCTTTCGTAAATAGCATACATAGCCAATTGATGACATCTGGTTCCTTGACTCATAGGCCTATCAAAAATTATTTTGTAATTATTCTTTTGAGCATTACGCATTGCGCCGGGCGTATAATCTATAGGACCGGATACCATTCTTATAAAGGGAAGATTAAGATTATGATCGGGCGTTTGCTCAGCACTCCATTTATTAAACTCATTTCCGTGCGCAGCTTCTCTGGTAATATAATTAGGATACATACGACCTAGGCCAGCAGGTTTATAAGATCCATGCGTATCAATTAGCATTTTTCTATCAGCAGCATCTTTGGCTATTTTTTCATAAAATTGAACTGCCTTTTGGTTACTATGCTGTTTAAAATCCATCTTAATTCCCTTTACTCCCCATGCAGCAAAAGAATCCAAAGCTTTTTCATATTGTTTTTCGAGAGTAACGCTTGTACACCACAAAATAATACCGACCTCTTTGGTCTTTGCATATCGTAAAATTTCTTTTACATCCATATCAGGTTCAAACTTGAACAAATCCCCAGAACCTTCCCTATTAGACCAACCCTCATCAAGAATCACGTATTCCAAATTATTTTCAGAAGCAAAATCTATGTAATATTTATAGGTGTCTGTATTTACCCCTGCTGTAAAGGGAACTCCTGTAATATTATTAGCGTTATACCAGTCCCAAGCAACTTTTCCTGGCTTGATCCATGAGTAATCTTCTATCTTACTTGGTGGGGATAATAAATAAGTAAGTTGATTCATAAACAATTCCTTATCATTTTCGCTTACCCCTATAATGCGCCAAGGAAAAGTTCTGGAACCTTTGGTCTTTGCTATATAATCTGCTCTTCTGGTAATGGTGTAAGAACGATCCATCAATCCATTACATCCAACATCTGGTGTAATTTTACCTTCTAAAGGATATTTAGGGAAAATTGCTTTTAATTGCTGTTTTCCAGTTCCTTTAAACCACATCCCTGCATAGTCTACCAAATCAGATTCTGAAAAAAACAGCTTTACATTATTATCTGCCTTTACCAACATTGGTAAAAAACATAATTTATCTTTGGTTTGTGTTAATTTATAATCTTTGTAGTAAGGCTCATTATGCGACAAAAAACTTTGTAATTCCTCTTCAGGATAAAGTGTGCTATAGTCTTTAGGAAAATTAAACAATACAGTTTCATTGTTTACATAGATACTATCCTTTATAGTGGTATAAAAGCGATAAGCAACCCCTTGATTGTAGACCCTAAACTCAACCCCAAAGTTTTTTTTAAATTCAATTTTTAATGCATTACATTTTTCTTCAATTTTATTGGTTTTTGTAGGGAAAATACGCTCTACAACTCTATCTATATTTGTTCTTTTTATATTTTTAACCTTCTCATTAATTCCCAAAATCTTATCATTGACCTCTAAACCGATTGGCGAAGCAAGAAGCAATGTCTTATTATCTAATTGAATAGAAAACGTTAAAGAATCGGAAACATTGATATTTGCCTGAATCTTTTCGTCAGGAGATTTTAAGCTATACTCTTGGGCATAGAAAGCATTGCACATTAACAATACAAACCATATTATTTGCTTATTAAAAAAAGTATTATTTCTTAAATTGTGTTCTAAAAATTTATTCTTCTGCATACTAGTTATTTTTGAGATATCCCTTATTTTCCATTCTTTTCTTCAGGTTTTCAACCAAATCTTTATATTCTGGTTGATAAGCTAGGTTAATATTTTCTTCTGGATCTATTTTATGGTCATACAATTCATAAATCCCGACAGTATCTTTTTCTGAATTTAGAAGTTTTTGAGGTTCAAAAAATCTCGTGAATCTATACCGATTCGTTCTCATTGAATACGAATTGAAATACAACATAAACTCCTCTTCTTTGACCTGATAATCTTTATTAAGTAAAATTGGCACCAAACTTTCACCATCCAAATTTGAGGGTATCGAATCACTTACCAAATTTGCTAATGTAGGATAGACATCAATGAGCCCAACCAGGGATTCAGAAGTTTTTCCATTTGTAACCCCTGGTACTTTGATAATAAGAGGTGTTCTTGTAGAGGTCTCATAATTACTATGTTTACACCAAAGTCCGTGTTCTCCGAGATTCCAACCATGATCTCCCCAAAGCACAACCAATGTATTTTTGAACAATTCTAATCGTTCTAGCGTATCCAGTAATTCTCCTATTTGTGCATCTATGAAACTTACACTTGCATAATACCCATGAATGAGTTCTTTAGCTTTTTCTTCAGAGAGCGTTCCTTCATCAGGAATATTACCGTATCTCCTCAACTCTTCCCAATCGTGGATACCCAGCCCTTCTTTTGGCGAAAATGGGTTATCGACCACTTCAAGATTATCTTGATTGTACATGTCCCAATATTTTTTTGGCGGGGTAAAAGGCAAGTGCGGCCTGTAATAGCCCGGTGCCAAAAAGAAATTACCGCCTTGCTCTTTTAATCTTTTTAACTCTTTTATGGCAAGTTTTGTAACTTTACCATCAACATGAAGGCTATCAGGAATATCCGCTCTTTCTGACGCGGGAGGTCTTATAGAATCTAATAGCGACTTATTTGACCAGGCATTCAAATAATTATATACTGCCTTTTGATGTATACTATCTGTATATCCTGAGGCATAGCCATTACCTCCAAATTTTTCTTCTATGAAGGTTTCGGTATACCGCTTGCTCCAACCATCCTTATCATCATTATTATGATGATAAATTTTTCCTATAGATATTGTTTGATATCCTTGTTGCTTGAAAAAGTCTGCCAAACTTATAATATTTGGTACGTTTTCATCCATAGAACCTCCATTGAGTTGCTTTTTCTTGAAATTCTCTGGGCGTATACTACTCATAATGCTCGCTCGAGAAGGCATACAAACAGCGGCTTGGCTATATGCTCTATTGAACACCATAGCTGATGCTGCCAATTTATCAATATTAGGAGTTTTTACTACGGCATTACCGTAACAGCCTAAAGCAGGCCTCAAATCGTCTACAGAAATGAACATAACATTATAAGGAGTCGTTATTGAGTCATTGATTTTCTTTTTGGGTTTATCACAAGAAAATAGTAAAACGACTCCAACACATCCAAATACTAATAGTTTCATACTCCATTTTAAATGAGGCCATCCATTATGCAGCAAAAAACGATACATATTACTTTGCATAGTAGTACTTATTAAATTATTCTATCAAATAAATCACAACACCTCCGCCTGGTGATTTATCAGGTTGTAGCTGTATTTTAAAATTCTCTAATATGCCTGGCTTAGCCTGAAAAGACTTACCAGAAAGTAAATTGGTTACCTTATAGCTTTTCTTCACCTTAGTTTCAGTAATATTATTTGGAAAATTACATACTAACTCTTGAGGGTTCAATGTTGGGTTTCCTGCGACCAAGAGATATGTATCATTATTGGTATACAAATATGGCTTGGGGACCAAACCACTTGCATATGAAACATCTACTGCAGTTACTTCAGGCTTGTCATTGATAGTATATGCTTTTATAAAATGGTTATACTTCTTTCTGATAGCGATCATCCTCTTTACATCATTAAGCATTTCTTTGTGTTTCGAAATTTTTAATTGGTTCCAATCTAAAACACCGGCATAGAGCCATCTTCCTTTTCCAAAATCTTCTTTTTTGTATAAAGTAGGTGTATGCCCCGGCGCTGCCGCATAATTACTATCAAACTCTTCTCCGCTCATAAAAATTGGAATAGCAGGAGCAAAGAGTAATCCATATCCAAATGCAAAACGACTACCTTCTACGACATACGGATTTTGATCTAAAGGAAAAGTCTGCCACCCATCATCGTGACTACTTAACTGAATAGATTGATATAAATCACCTGGACCTCTTGTCGACAAGTATATTTCTAATGTATCATCAGAAATCCAGCGTTTAACCAATGTATGCCCATCAATATCATGCCCACCATTGGACTGCCATTTGTTTCCTTTATTATCATCTACATACATCCATGCTTCGCCTTTAGACTTATCTAACCCAGTAATTGTAAGTTGGTAATCCAACATACCATCAGGTTTGGGGATATAACTTCGACTGGTTTTATCCTGGGTTAACCCTTGATATATAACTTTAAAATCTCCTTTCCCATCGGATTGACCTGCAACATATTCTTGATCTGCATACCACCACTTTACATTAAAAACCGTAGGCTCTTCGAAATCCACATCAACCCAATCCCCTAAACTTTTAAGAATAGGCGACTCATAATTAAGCCCTTTTGTTTGATCAGAAAGTGTATTACGCCTTTGAAGAAAATCTATGGCATCTGGTGATATATGAGCATTCATGTTTTCTGCAAAGACAGCAATATCTTTTCCTTTTATTTTGGCATTTTTCTTTATCTGATACCATAAATCGGGGCGGTAAGTTGCTACATCAAGTCTATACCCATCAACGCCCAAATCTACCGAATATGATGTCCACACATCTACCCACCAATCATCTAAGTCCTTGTGATTACCATACCAGTCATAATCTGCCATCCCCCATGATTCGCCTTCGAACCAATGCGGTTTTTCTTTAACCAAAGGACTTTCCTTCATAACCCCATGCGTAATAACGTCTAAAAAAACTCGAATACCATTCTTATGAGCGGTATCAATCATATTTTTAAAACTTTTCTTTGTCCCTAGTGAAGGATCAATACTATCAGGTTCGATACACGCGTATTGCGTCCAAATATTATAAAAATGATCTGTATCGGCTAAGCTATGACCAGAAACCCATATGGCATTGGCACCTAATTCTTTTATATAAGGTATTTTTTGTTCGAGCGATGCAAATGTACCTGTATTTGGTCCTTTTGGAGAAGTAAAGTTTTTTGTTGAAATTTCATAAATAATCAAATCACTTACCCAATCGGGACTTTGAACTTTTTGGGCATACGATGATAATGTGATTAAAAAAAATGTAATATAAATTGTTAATTTCATAATCGCCTGTTGTTTCACTTTTTTCGTGACCTTAGTTTCCTTCGATAGACAATTCGATTACTTCTTGAAAATATCCCTTTAATGAGCTACTTCTTGCAATTGGTGCAGCATTGGACATTATGATTTGATACTTACCTTTTAACAATATGCTTTGTCCTTTTTTATCAAATACTTCCAAATCTTTATAATCCAATGCAAATCGAAATGCTTTTTCTGTATGTCCAGTTACTGTTAATCTTTTAAAATCTATGAGCTGTACTTTTGGTGCTTCGATATCATTATTTGGGTATTTTACGTAAAGTTGTAATACCTCATCTCCGGACATTTCTCCTTTGTTTTGAAGAACTCCTTGGATGACAATCTTTTTATCTTCCTTATTGTTTTTTTGCAACTCTACCTCTTTTATCCGAAAATTGGTATAAGATTGTCCATATCCGAAAGGAAACATTGGTTGTTCATTCATATATTTATAGGTACGCTCCTTCATTGAATAATTATCATAAGACGGGATTTGATTAATATTTTTCGGAAAAGTGATAGGTAATTTACCTGAAGGGTTGCGTTTACCAAATAAAACATCCCCTACAGCCATTCCACCTGCCTCACCTGGATACCAAGCAAATAATATCGCATCAGCAAAATCGTAAATTTCTTCGATATTGATTGGACTTCCTCCTGTAAGCACCACTACGATTGGCTTCTCATACCCATCTCGCAAATTTTTCAGGTATTCAACTTGATTAGGCGGTAATTTAAGGTCAATTCGATCTCCTTTTGCAGGCGATGATATCGCATCACCTTCTTCTCCCTCCATAGTCATATCCAAACCTAGTGCTACAATAGTTAAGTCTGAGTGTTGGGCCTCATAAATTGCCCAAGTTGGTTTATTAAGGTTTTCACTACTAGGCAAAATTCCTTTCTTGTAAATGGCACGAGTATCTGAATTTAAATTAGCAGAAACACCTTCTAAAATAGTAGAAAGATGAGGACTGATACCAGAATAGTTTCCAAAAAGGACGTCTGCACTAGTCATGTGTGGCCCCGTAAGGACCACACTGCGAATTGTGTCTTGTTTAATAGGTAAAACACCATCATTTTTTAATAGCACAAATGATTTGATCGCTGCCTCATAAGCCAACTCCTGATGTTTCTTGGAGTTAATAACTGAAACCGGAATACTATCGTACGGATGGTTCCCATGGGGATCAAACATACCTAGCTTAAATCGGGTATTAAGTAGTTGTCGAAGATTTGTGTCAATATCATTTTCATTAATATATCCTTTTGTTAGCGCTTTTTTGAGATTGGAGTACGTATCACCACAATTCAAATTAACACCAGCTTTTAAACCTATTGCCGCAGCTTCTATGGCATCTATAGCTTTGCCATGGTTATCATATAAATCAACTAATGCCCCACAATCGGATAAAATATATCCTTCAAAACCCAATTCTTTCCTTAAAACATCTTGCAATATCTTAGAACTACCACAGCAAGATTCTCCGTCAACCATGTTATAGGCACACATAATACCCTCTACATTATTCTCAACCAAAGACTTGAAGCCTGGCAAATATGTTTGTCGAACATCTTGTTTTGAAGGGCTTGCATTAAAGGTGTGGCGCACGCTCTCAGGACCGCTATGAACATAGAAATGTTTTGCTGCTGCAGCTACCTTAAGCATATCTTCTTGTTCTCCTTGTAATCCTTTTACAAAAGCAGTACCCATTCTAGAAATTAAAAAAGGGTCCTCACCATAGGTTTCCTGACCTCTTCCCCATCTTGGATCTCTAAATACGTTGATATTTGGAGACCAAAAGGTTAGTCCCATATTATGATCATAGTTATCATTGGCAATGGCTTCATTATATTTTGCTCTAGCCTCATCTGAGATTGCATTACCTATCCTATGCATTAAATCATCATCAAAACTTGCCGCCAGACCAATAGATTGAGGAAAAACAGTTGCAGAGCCGGCTCTAGCCACGCCATGTAGTGCTTCATTCCACCAATTATAGAAAGGTATATTTAATCGTTCTACACCAACACTTTCGTTTCTTAACATGCCTATTTTTTCATCGATGGTAAGTAAGGACAGTAAGTTTTCTATTCGATTTTCTAAAGATACTTCAGGATCCTGGTATAAATAATCATAATTTTTTTTGATATTGGTCGATAACTGTGTAGGTTCTTGTTTTTCGTTCTTGCAAGAAAAAAGAAAGCAAACAGCAATAATTATTGAGAATTTTAATCTTAACATATGTGGGAAATTAATAAGTCGATTTAAAACAATTATGATAGACGATCTGTTCATTTTATGGTATTATGACATTTAATTAAAAACTATATGAAAATTAAATTTTATTCTACTACACCTGTACTAATCGAATGAGCTGCTAGATTTAGCTCGTATATACGATCTCCAACTTTTAAATTAGTTTGTATCTTTTGATCTGTAGTATTTCCTATAAGCACAACAATACTACCATCAGTATTTTTGAATGCGAGCGTTTTCAAATTCATTTTCTCTTCTTTTATTTCGATCAAGTGAGCTCCAGACTTAACATAGTGGCTAAAATGTTTCATTATATAAAACTCTGGATTATAACTCACTTTTTTACTAAACCTATCAATAGTAATCATGCTATTTTGTCTCCACATCCAAGTACTTAAACCCATCTCATTTAATATCATATTCCAATACATGTAGCTATTCGCTCCGTTCTTAAAAGAAGAATACATCAAATCAAAAGTATGCTCTGCGGTAAACCAATTGTTTAAACCATTATTACACTCCGATTCGGTTTGCATAATTTTTAGGTCCGGATACTTTTCATGAATGGCACCTATCGTTTTAATACCGTACCATTGCACACCTACTCCTTTTACTTTGGTATTTTTCATCAAGGCATCGACGTAGGCGATAGAATCGTTATTTAGTGTCCCGTAGTACACCTCAACTTTGGGATGATCAGTTTTTAACTTTGGTATCAAATATTTGTTAGTGAACTCTGAAAGATCTTCTGCCGCCCATATACAGCTTGGAAAAAGCTGATTGGCAAATACTTCATTTTGAGGATGAACCGAATAGATATTAATACCCTGTTCCTTGTATGATTGTATATACTTTGAAAAGTATAAGGCGTAAGATTTATAGTACTTATCCTCTGTTATAAAACGATTGTTTTCATATATCTCTTTCATGTTATCTCCATACAAAGGACCCCAATCCATATTTGTGGCTTTTCCTCCATAATGCCTGTTATGTTTCATCCAAATTGGTGGAGACCAAGGAGAACCCCACACCTTAAGTTCTGCCTGGTACTTCTGAGCAGATTTAATATAAGGGATGAGTCGTTTTTTATCTCTTTCGATATTAAAACCAGTCATTTCGAAATCATTAATTGTTTCATTAAGACTATACCAATCCAATGAAAAATCATTGGCTCCAATCGACATTCTACATATATTAAAATCAGTACCGGACGCATCAAATAATGATTTCATTATCTGTTCTTGTTGATCCTCATCTACAAGCTGAAGCGCTTCATATCCTGTTTCGTTAAAACATCCACCAAAACCATCAATAACTTGAAATTCTTTAGAAGTATCTATAAGAATGGTATTGTTTGAAGAACTATTTTCAGCTGGATTTACCGTCCTCTCTAACCAAAAATTATCGTTGGTTGAAGTAACCAACTTCATTTGGGCCCTTGCACAACTTATATTTGCTAAAAAAAAGATGCTCAATAAAAAATGGATTATATGTTTTTTCATGTTTTTAACTTTTTCATTAGTTATATTTTTTAAATCGTCCCGCCAATTTTTACGAGTTTATTTTAATCTGGATTATTCATTCTTGAACCATTGCTTTTCTATTTCTTCTAGGGTCTTATTTTTTGTTTCTGGCATTTTCTTCCAAACAAACCAAGCTGCAGGAATCATAAAAACACCATAGATTAAAAAGGTATAATCCATTCCTAGCCAATCTCTTAGCAAGGGAAAGGTTTGAGTAACTATAACAGAGCCTACAAAAGTAGCAAGCGTACCTATTGCCATTGCTCTACCTCTTATTTTTGTTGGATAAATTTCTGAGATCACAACCCAAGGACCCGGACCTACAGTTGCGGCAAATAGGGCTATGTAGGTAATAAATAAGAAAACTACAATAAGATTCCCAATACCACCAGGGATCGACGATTGCAATTGTAACATTGCAGCGATTAAAAACAAGGTTATACCTAAGCCAATAAATCCAAAAATCAATAGAGGTTTTCGTCCCCACGTATCTATTTTCCAGATAGCGACAAAGGTAAATAACATATTAAAGAACCCTATTATAGCAGCGGTCCCAAATGCAGAATCAGACTGGAAACCTGCCATTTCGAATACCGTAGGAGCATAATAGATCACAGCACAAATCCCTGTCATTTGTGCAAAAAGCGGTAATATAATCCCAATAATCAATGCTGGCCTTAATTTTTTTTGAAATAGTTGCGTTATGCCTTTTGACTCATCTTCCACAGTTTCTTGTATCTCTTTTATTTCTTTTTGTGCAGCTTCTTCACCATGAACTTTTATTAACGTTTTCAAGGCTTCACCCGATTTTCCTACTTTTATTAACCACCTTGGACTTTTTGGAACAAAAAATAACAGTACAAAGAATAGGATAGACGGAAATATTTCTGAACCAAACATAGCCCTCCACACTTCGTCAGAAAAAATTCGTTTTACAAAACCACTATCCAAGTTTGCACTTTCTGAATAACTAAGCAGCGATGTATTGGATAGGTAAGATACAAGAATCCCAATGGTGATAGCTAATTGATAGAAAGATACCAGTCTACCTCTTAGTTGAGGGGGTGATAATTCAGAAATATAAAGTGGTGACACCATTGCAGCAATACCGACTCCTACACCTCCTACAATTCTATAACTAATTAACTCGCTCACTGTCTCTGGAAGCATCGTTCCTAGAGCTGATATAAAAAACAACAGTGCAGAAACCATTAATATTGACTTTCTTCCAAAGCGATCACTAAGAAACCCTGATATTGCAGCACCTACTATACTTCCAACTAAGGCTGAGCTCATTACCCATCCTTCCATACCGAGGTCCAAATCAAATTGCACCCTCAGAAAACCGATGGTACCTGAGGCTACTGAAGTATCAAATCCAAATAAAAACCCTCCTAATCCGGCCGCAAGTGATATTAGAAACAGGTATTTTTTATTTAATCCAGATACACTATTCATTGTCACTTTTTCATCTTTACTAATCATTCTAATTACTTTTACCATACCTATCTCTTAACAAATCAAGAAGAGCGGTATTTAATGTCCATTGATCTACATCCCCACATTTGATTAAATAAGGCTCCGGGCCAAACTCAGTTGTAATACAAACATCTTCATTTCTAGATTTTTTCTGTGCAATTATAGCATCCCAAACATTTAGGCTACTAGTAAGTGCATCAGCCCAATGCTCATCTCTGAAATCTATGACTTGAGGACCTTGTTCATATCCAACCCTTGCATGTATGTGATCTGTTCTGGAAATTGCCAACTTCACCGCTTCGTTTTGATCTTCTAATAATGATTCTGCAACACAAAACCAGTGAGAAACATCAAAGGTTAACCTCAAATGACTTATATCTTTAAGAAATTTTTCTGTGACATGAGCAGCAAAAGAAAAACGGCCTCGGTGTGTTTCATGACTGATAGGTACATTATAAATAGTTTCTATTTTTTCGGATGCTGCAATCAAATGTTTATTCTCTTTAAAACTAAAATAGTCTCTACCGGTGTGAGAATTTATTCGATATGGTTTCATCATTGCCATTTTATTTAAATGATCAATGAATTTGTTTTTATGTGTTTCAAAATCTTGATCTCTAACCTCCCAATGCTGAAGGACTAATAATAAATCATACTGGTCACATAAGCCCAAAAGTTCTTGTTGTTCAGCTACTGATTCCGGCATGCCAGTTTCTATACCATCATAACCGTATTCTTTTACTTTGACCACAAAATCCGTAAGAGTCAAATGTTCACTTCCCCATCTGGGGCAAAAAAAATTAACCCTCATCCTTAATCTTTTGCTTGTTGGTCTCTTACTTTTCTTTCTTGTGTATGATCAAACCCCAGTTTTCGTTCAAATTCGATCATTGCTTTTGGTCGGTAATTAGTAATAAATGCCCTTCTTCGTTTGTTTGTTGAATTACCTCTTGCATAATGAACTGTTCCTCCATGATGCAGTATACAAGTACCTGCCGAGACTTCTGCAGCGATTGCCTCACCTTCAGAACCATAGCATTCTAATGCTCCTCCACCTTTTCCTGCAGATTTATGTGGACGTACTGGATTAAGGTGAGATTTGGGCACATACCACATGCAACCATTGTCTTTGGTTGTATCATCTAAAGCAACCCAACAACTTACAGCACGCTTATCTGGCATATCCACCCAATATGCACAGTCCTGATGCCATGGTGTTGCCGTGTTTGTGTGCGGGGCCTTATCTATTAACATGTCAAAATCTAGCTCCATATCAGAACCCAAAAGTCTTTTAGCCAACTCTAAAGTCATTTTATGCATACTTCTAGCCAGTAAATCAGGAAGCACTCTGCTAGGCACCATAATCTGGGTGATTAGTTCTTTTTTATCATTCTTATTATTCTGAATATGAGACCCAAGATCAGACCTATATTTAGAAACATCTATCTTATTTGATAAAAAATCTTCATATAACCTTCTATAACTAATAATCTCTTTTGAGTCCAGAATATCATTTACTATTAAGTATCCATTATGCTTAAAAAATAATATTTGTTCGATCGATAACAATTTTTAGTGCATTTTAATTATCAAGAAGAAATACTCTAAAAAATTAAAAAACTATACATAGAATTTTAATCAAAATATAAGTCAATTCCTTTCTAATTTATTAATTATTTAAAGGTAGGTTAGTTAGCCAAAAATATATAGTCTTATTTTATCTATTTGATATACTATATTTCACAAATAAACATGTTATTAATAAGGCAACAGTAATATATTTTTATTAAAATTTTGAATACCAATTAATTAAAATATTTTTATATAAAAATAAGAATCAAAATCATTGATATAATTTTTACACATTTAATGCTATTTTTTGTTAATTGCAGTTAATTATTCATAACACAAGTGTGATATTCTACTTTTCTCAAATTATAAATAATGATTACCGATCAAAAACTTAAAGAACTTGGCAAGAAATTAGAAGGTGAACTATGTATTGACGAGCTCTCAAAAATCTTGTATTCAACCGATGCTTCTGTTTATAAGAAAAAACCTATTGCGGTCGCTTTTCCAAAGACAGTAAATGACCTAAAAGCCTTGGTATCATTTGCTACTATAGAGAAAATTGGGCTTATCCCAAGAACAGCCGGAACCTCGCTAGCGGGGCAAAGTATAGGTAACGGAATAGTAGTGGATATCGCCAAACATTTTACAAAAACTTTAGATTTCGATATAAAAAAGCAAACTATAGTTGTTGAGCCGGGAGTAATACGAGATGATCTAAACCGTTTTTTAAAACCCTACGATCTATTTTTTAGCCCAAATACATCTACATCCAATCGCTGCATGATTGGCGGAATGGTTGGAAACAATAGTTCTGGATCTACAAGCTTGCGATATGGTGTTACTAGAGACAAAGTCATCGAAATTCATGCTGTTTTATCTGACAGAAGTGAAGTTATTTTCAAAGAAATTTCAAAAGAAGAATTTCATCAAAAAAGAAATCAAAATTGTCTTGAAGGGAAAATATATCAGAAATTGTATGATACTTTATCCGCCCGAGATGTAAAAAGGCAAATTCAAAATAATTTTCCTAAGCCAGAAATACATAGACGCAACACAGGTTATGCAATTGATACTTTAGTCACGACAGATATTTTTTCTGATACCACCAAACTTTTTAACATTTGCAGTTTGCTTAGTGGCAGCGAAGGTACACTTGCGTTTATAACAAAGATCAAACTTCAATTAGATCCTTTACCACCAAAAGAAAATCTAATGTTGGTTTTACACTTTTCATCTATTTTATCTTGTATGTATATGGTAGAAAAAGTAATGAAATACGAGCTCTATTTTTGCGAGGTATTAGACAAGACTATTTTAGATTGCACCAAAGAAAACTTAGAACAGCAAAAAAACAGGTTTTTTATTAAAGGTGACCCCCAAGCCATACTAATGGTCGAAATAAGATCCGATCATCTTGAATCCCTGGAAACCCTTAAAAAAAACTCTTGTCTACTATTAATACCTCTGGTTTATGTGAAGAGATTTCGATATTACAAGGAACTGAAATAAAAAGTGTTCTAGAACTAAGAAAGGCAGGTCTGGGCTTATTGGGCAACCTCGTTGGAGATAAAAAAGCTGTAGCATGTATTGAAGATACGGCTGTATCACTGTCTGATTTACCATCGTATATTAAAGAATTTTCTGAAATTATGGATTCTTACCAACAAAAGGCCGTCTACTATGCTCATGCAGGCGCTGGAGAAATACACTTAAGACCTAATCTTAATCTTAAAAAATCAAGTGATGTTACTATTTTCAAGGAATTAACCAACGAGGTTGCCAACCTTGTAAAAAATACAAAGGCTCTTTAAGCGGAGAACACGGCGATGGGATCGTACGATCAGGATTGATTAAAAAAATGATTGGAGATGACAATTACGATATTTTAAGACAGATAAAAGAAGTTTTTGATCCCAATTATATTTTTAATCCCGGTAAAATTATCAATCCTGATTCTATGATTGAAGATTTGAGATACGAAGTCGATAGAAAAGAACCAAAAATCAATACATTTCTAAATTTTGACGATTCAAAAGGAATATTGCGCGCTTCTGAAAAATGTAATGGAAGTGGAGATTGCCGTAAGTCTGTGGATGCAGGAGGAGTTATGTGCCCAAGCTACAGAGCAACTAAAAACGAAAAAGATTCGACCAGAGGAAGAGCCAACGCATTACGAGATCTTTTAACTTATCCTACTCGAAACAAAAATATTTTTAATCACTCAGATCTTAAAAAAGTATTGGACCTGTGTCTAAGTTGTAAAGCTTGTGCCAGAGAGTGCCCCTCTAGTGTAGATATAGCTGTCTTAAAGGCCGAATTTGAGTACCAATACAAAAAAGATAATCCCCATAGGTTGCGCACAAAATTATTTGCATATAACAACACAGCAAATCGTTTTGCCCGTAAATTTATTGGTCTCGCCAACTACAGCTTCAGGAACAAAATCCTGTCTTCGTTATTAAAAAAAACATTAAAAATAACCAACCAAAGATCATTACCCATTTTAAGTAAGATCTCTCTTGAGAGTTGGTATGCAAAGCATATTGAAAAACTACAGCCTAAAAATCCGATAAAAACCATTTACTTTTTTGCAGATGAATATACCAATCAGTTGGATACACAAATCGGTATTGATGCCATTAAACTACTCACAAAACTCAATTATAAAGTTATATTGTTAAAACACAAAGAGAGCGGGCGTTCTTTTATCTCTAAAGGGTATTTAGAACAAGCAAAAAAAGTTGCTGATACGAATATTAACATTTTTGAAAAATACATTGATGCAGATAGTCCATTAATCGGTATTGAACCTTCAGCTATCCTAACTTTCAGAGACGAGTACTTGCGACTATCTTCTCATCCTGAAAAAGCGAAAAAAGTGTCCAATTATGTATTTCTTATTGACGAATTTTTACATTCAGAATATATTAAGGGTAATATCCATTCACATTATTTCACCAATGAAGTCAAAAACATTAAACTACACCTACATTGCCATCAAAAAGCACTTTCAAATATTAGAGATACTTTTGAAATTCTGAATATCCCTGAAAACTATTGTACAACCATTATTCCATCTGGATGTTGCGGTATGGCTGGTGCTTTTGGGTACGAAAAAGAGCATTACAAAATCAGCATGAAAATAGGGGAACAAACTCTTTTCCCGGCAATCAGAAAAGCAGACCGGGCAACAATTATCGCGGCTACAGGAACCAGTTGCAGGCATCAAATATTTGACGGCACAGAAAGAATTGCATTGCACCCGATAAGTATTTTAAGAAAAGTCTTAAACAGCTAGTCTACAAAAACAACAAATTACTTATACTATTTTATCATTCCATAAACCAAAACCATAATATTTTTGGCTAGATGAGCACTAAGGCATATCTTTAAATAATAGCAAAGAAGCATATCTAAGCACATGTTATCCCAAGGTAAACTATAAGAAAACAAATGAATTATTCAATTGAAATTATAAATAAAATGAGCCGTGTTTTCGATAAAAAGCCTACTAAAAAACCTAATATTATAAATTCGCCTGAAAGAGTTAATTTATTGGGTAAGCACGTAGATTATATTGTTGGAACTCTTCAATCGGCTACATTTAACAAAGAAATATATTTAATTTTTAAAAGAAATATAAGAACCCATTCAATTTTTAGAGTTTTTATAGCTAAAGCTTTACTATGCTTATTATTAAGCACTATTTCTTGTCATAAAAAAAATAACTCCGCAAAAAATAACTCAACCAACAAAAAAATTGATATACCTGATGGCATGGTGTTAATACAAAAAGGGATCTTTTATCAAGGCGCTATACCTGATGACTCCTTCGCTATGCAAGACGAGCAACCCCGCCATCAAGTTTTTCTGGACAGCTTTTTAATCGATGCTACGGAGGTGACCAACGCTCAATTTGCTAAATTTATTGAAGAAACTAGTTATATCACCGTTGCAGAACGTCCTGTAGATTGGAAAGAACTGAAGAGACAACTTCCCAATGGAACTCAAAAACCACCAGATTCGTTATTACTTCCTGGGTCTTTAGTCTTTAAAGAGAGTATTGATAAGGTTATTGATTTGGTAAATTATTCGCAGTGGTGGGAATGGAGGACCGGGGCCAACTGGAAGCATCCTAAAGGGCCCGACAGTGATATTATTGGCAAGGAACAATACCCTGTAACACACATTGCCTATGAAGATGCCCTCGCCTATTGTCGTTGGGCACAAAGAGAACTGCCAACAGAGGCACAGTGGGAATACGCTGCCAGAGCAGGGTTGGACAATGCTATTTTTACCTGGGGAATTGATGCTGAAATTATACACAAATATGCCAACACATTTACCGGGATATTTCCTAATCAAAATACAGAAAAAGATGGGTTTAAAAATCTAGCGCCGGTAAAGAGTTACCCCCCAAACAAGAATAAACTCTATGATATGTCAGGAAATGTTTGGGAATGGGTATCAGATTGGTATGATCCTATGTACTACAACAAAAAAAATACGATTAGTTATAATCCTCAAGGGCCCTCGGAGCCTTCAAACAACAATACTCAAAAAGTTATTAAAGGTGGATCTTTTTTATGTAATGCCAATTATTGTGCTAGTTATCGAATTTCTGCCAGAATGCCAAGCACTTTAGATTCATCATCAGATCACAAGGGGTTTAGAACAGTTATAAATTTGAAATAAATGCAAAAAATACAATATCAAAAGAAAAGAACGCAATCCAATCTAGAATTTTCAGACTTTGAAAGATATATTGATGGCAAGAAGGTAGCATTATTTGTAATTTCTAATCGTAATGGTTTGGAGGTTTCTTTCACAAATTATGGTCAGCGGCTTGTGTCTCTTTTAACACCCGATAGCTATGGAAATTTAAAGGATATCGTATTGGGATACTCTAATTTAGAAGAATATATACAAGACAAACAATATTTTGGAGCAATTATTGGTCGATATGCGAATAGGATCAAACGTGCCAAATTTAGTATAGATGACCAAAAATATAGCTTAGATGCTAATGATAATAAAAATCATATTCATGGTGGTTCTACTGGGTTTCATAATTCTATATGGGAGGTAACACGATATAATGATAATTCTATTGAATTTTCTCGTTTTTTTAAAAACCTAGAAGATGGATATCCGGCAAATATTTATGTAAGTACAAGCTATGAACTTACTGATCAAGATGAACTAGTTATTGAATATCTCGTAACTACAGATCAAAAAACACATCTTAATCTCACTCATCACTCGTATTTCAATTTAAGTGGTCATTTATCGAATCCAATATTTGACCATTTTATAAAAATTAACGCCAATTATTATACCCCAATTGATCAGGATAAAATTCCTAAAGGAAAGATTACTACCGTAGAACAAACCCCCTTCGATTTCACTAAATTCAAACAATTAAACCACTTGAATATTGATGATGATCAAATTAAAATTGCTCGTGGTTATGATCATAATTTTATTTTAAACGCTAACAAAAAAAATACACTAACACTTGCTGCTAGTGTTTTTGAACCAGTTTCGGGGCGCGTTTTAAAAGTTTTTACGGATAAGCCGGGAATACAATTTTACTCAGGGAGTCTTATTGCAAAAAACTTGAGAGGAAAACATAACATAACATACGGCCCCAACTCTGGCCTATGTTTAGAAACACAATATTTTCCTAACACCCCCAATCAGCCTGATTTTCCGAGCTCTCTGGTAAGTCCAGATAAAGGATATAGAACTAAGACCGTATATAAATTTTCTGTAAAATGACTTTAACGGTATGGTTATACCATTAACCTCTGTACATGATAAAAAATACCTGTTTACGATTCAAAATATTGTGTCAATTCATTATCAATAACTTATGGGTTATTGAAACCTATGAACGTAAGCTTCTATGTTAAAAAAACCGTGTGTTTTTTCTAAAAAAATTCTTGAGGCGTATTGTTAACTTCAGGACTAAAAACAACCTTCATATATTTTTCCGGACAAACAAAATGGTATAACAAAAAAGATACATCATGAAACTTATATATTCACCTTCCTTTATACACAAAGGTAATTTAATACGCTGCAAGCATTAGGGAATAGACCCACAGAGATTCAAAGTGTAAATGGCATAAATTATTTATTATCAATTAATACAATGCTATCAATATTCAATTCTTTACTATCTTTAACCTTTAAATAATACAAATTGCTGGCTAAATTTTGAGGCATTTTCAATTTAATTGTAAAAAGATCTTTTTCAATTTCTCTTATACTATTTACCAAAATATTACTTACAAATTGTCCATTGATCTGAAACAGTGTTACTTCAAGGTCAGAAACACTAAGGTTTTTGGCAATGACTCCTGTTAAATTAAGATAACCATTTTTAAAGGGATTAGGATATAAAATAATATCATTAGAACTGCAATCTTCTTCTACTACAACATTAATTCGTTGTGAGCAATTGGTAGCATCAGTAGCAGTAACAATAACGGTATAGACTCCTTTGACAAGGTTGGTTGGGTTTTTACTATCAGTAACCTCTACAGTTTGCATATTGGCATCTTGCCAAACTATTTTATAATCGGCTGCACCAGTTACAATAATACCTGCTGCACCATCAGCATTGCCACAGCTTGCATTTTGTGCAACTGTAATATCTTGTGAAAGAGAACAAGGAGTTGATGTAATTACAATATCAATGCTTACAGAGGTTGCCTGATATCCAAATTTATCAAAAGCAATGACCTTAACCTGATGATTTCCCAGAGCCAAACCTGTAGCGCTATAATTGAAAGGTGTACTGGTATTACTACCTATTTTTGTGTCATCAACATAAAATTCGACCGAAGTAATTTTTACATTACCGTTGGATATTACCGCTTCTATAGGCACAGTACTGCCTTCACCAAACTCTTGATTGGCAGTTAAATTATTTATTGAAACACCAAAATAATCACCACAATTAATTGAGTCTGATGCTGGTACTATTGAAACGGGAAACTCGGTGCGACCGCTCTCACAACCATCTACCAAAAAAGAGGCATAATAACTGGTCTCATCATAAATTTTCAGACTCGTGAATGTCTCACCAGTAAAGACAGGTGTTTGACTATTTAAAGTTTCATACCAATGCACCGTATTACCGTTGGCATTCGAAACAGTAAGGGTTGCTTGATCTCCAGGACACGTAGCAATGGTGCTATTTTGTAAGGCTGTAAATTCTACTCCTCCATTATCATTAAAAAAGATAAAAAACAATCTGCTATCAAAAGATAGCGCAGCTTGGTCAAATATGCCGGTAGCATTAAACTGTGAGATCGCATATGTCCCTGCCGATGAACCATTACTAACAAAAGCTCTATTTCCATTGCTTGTATTTGCTATAAAATATAGAAGATTGTCAATAGCAACAAACCTTCGTGGTGAACTACTTGTAATAACATTAATATTTTTGACTAGTGTAGCTACCTTGGTATTGATATTTATTTTATATAATTCACTATCAAAAATTTCTTTAGTTGCTGCTACATAAAGATCGTCGCCAATTAATGTAAATTCCCTGGGATATGATCCGGCAGGTCCCGTAGCAATATCACTTAAAAGTGAAGTCCCTGAAACTGTACCATCACTTATATAAGGCTCGTTTCCGAAAGAGGTTGAATTACCATTAAAAAAAAGATAATTACCCTGCTTTGTCAATTCTGATATATCTACTATTTCTGTTTGATCATCATCAAGCAAGGGTTGGGTGCCGTTTGTAGTGCCATCAGAAACCCATAAATGCTGTTTTACTATAAAATACAACTGATTATTAAGTATCTGTATTTTAAAATTATAAACGTTAGTTGAAGAGTTAACGCCTGGCTCAATGTCTTTAACTATTTGGGTGCCAGATTGGGTACCGTCTGAAACCCATAATTCGGTACCTGTTTCATCTTTGTCGGCAGCAAAATACACTTTGCCATTAAATTTTGTAAAGCTGGAAAGATTAAAATTGTAATTGTCTAGTTGTTCAAATGTTGTATTGTTTTTATAAATCCATAGATCTGTTCCGCCACGCCCTTCTTTAGAAATGCTAAAATATAAAGTATTGTTAACAAAACTGTGCTCAAAAACAGAATAGGAATTTGGCCAATTTTTCAATAATGATACATTTTGCGGATTGCTATCCCAAACATACAGTTCTACTGAAGAAGTACCCCCACCAGTACCCCCACCAGTACCCCCAAAATTTGAAACACCAATAAATAACGTCGTACCATCGGTGAATATTTTTGCAATACTTCCATGAGGAAACGTATGTACAATTCTGGGGACGGTACTTCCCGGGGACAATTCAAACAAATTACCTTCATAATTATAAAAATAAAGGTTCCCATTTAATTTAACAGGAACCCCAATACTACTTGTCGAACTAGCGATCAATGTTTCGTTAAAATTAATCGGGGCACTATCTGGAGTAATTTCTACAAAAACTGGGGTTCTTTTCAATTCACAACCATTACCTTCTAATGACACATAGTAGGTTTTGCTATTATTAATTACAGGTGTAGTAAATGAGTTTCCAGAAGCTAGTAAAGGCCCACCTTCTCTTTGAGTATACCATTTAACAGCACCATTGCCAGAAGCAGTTAATGTCGCTGTACTGCCCAAACAAATCTGTACAGATTCTGTAAGGCTTGCAAAATCCAAATCACAATACGAATAATTGGCAGTATTAGCAAAAGCATTGATATAATCATTTTGCTCTTGCGTAAAATTATCAATACAACTATACCTTGAATATGACATGATATTATTTGTCAAAGGCATATAGGTATCTCCATTGGCATCAGTAGCATTTCCTGTATACACACATGATCCGTTCACTTTACCACTTAAATTAGGATCGGCTGGGGTATCGCAAAAGCCATCACCATTGGTGGTACAATTACTGCCATCAACCAATTCTGTAGTAGTACCATTATTTGATGGCCCATGAGTATGACGTAGTCCCAGGTTATGACCAAATTCATGGGCGAGTATATTCCAAACCATACAACTGTTTGTTGCTCGAACATTTAGCCGCAAGCCTAGAGCATTTCCACAAATACTTGGACTCAGGTCAGGATCAAAAACTAATCGTAAAAATTTCCCTTTATCTACGGGGAATTCTGGGCGCTCCCCATTAGGAACATACAAAATATCGTCTGCAATATAAAATGTGATATTTGCACCTTGAAATTTTGGTGCAATCTCACTAAAAAGTTGATTTATTTTATTTACCGATACCGAAGGGCTTCCGTTGGCTTTATTAATAACTGCAACAAACACGGGAATACTGACAGCTGTATTACTTTTATTTGCTTTTTTTATCTTTTTATGATAGGATTTTTGAAATTGAACTATTTCTGGAGTGGGTTTCCAATCACATTCTTGCGAAAAAGACAATGAAGTACTCAGAAAAACTAATAATACAATAAAATAAAAGCTATTTTTTTTCATTTTGAGTCATGTTGGTTATAAGTAATTTGTATATCCGTTTAATGTCCATTAGTTGTAATGCTTGCTATTACGAGTCTATCAAAGATTCTTTCTCCAAAATATCTTCTATTTAGTTTGTAGACAAATTCATTAAGATAT
>CANLYR010000032.1 GCA_947495425.1 uncultured Aquimarina sp. | reverse complement strand
CCCTGAACTGAACCCTTGTGAACAAATATGGCAATACATCAAAAAACGCTATAAAAACAAAACTTTTGATCAAATGATAAATTTAAAACAATGGTTATGGCAAACAGTTTGCGATATGGACACGGATTTGATCAAATCGATTGTAGCTCACAAAAAATATAAACAAATTATTTATGACAACTTATTGTAGATTTGGTATAATATGCCAAAATTTTTGAAACCCCATGATTTAATAAGTAAAACAAATGTTGTTTTTTTAATCAAAGGTCAAACAAAGGAAAACAAAAGTATACTAAAGGTAAGAAAATCTATTTTCCGATACAATATGTGAAAAACCCCTATAAATAAAGGGGTAGGAGAGTAGGAGGTGTACCTGTGGTGAGAGCTTTTGTTTGCTTTTGGTAGGGTTTTGTTTGACTTATGATGAATTAACGAAACGATATTTTGTGTTTCTTTTATCTCCTGTTTTTAATAGTATACCTGCTGAAACAGCCCACTGTAAATCTCTACTCGCCGTTGCTTGAGATATATCTTTAAAATTCTTTAAGTATTCTTTTCTGCTAAACTGTAACTTTCTAATTTTATCTTTAAAAATCGAAATTCTATCATTTTTAGTAACAGTTTTATTTTGAGATTGTAATAGCTCTTCTAAAGATTCTAAAATTATTGCCAACATAAATTCGATAAATGGGGTTGAGTTTCCAGATTTATCGGATATAGCTAATACGTTATAGTATTCTTCCTGTTTATTCTTGATTAGCGTTTCTACAGGGAGGTATTCAAATACAGGATATTGCTGCATCAATATTAAAGTTTGCCATAATCTACCCATTCTACCGTTTCCATCAATAAAAGGATGAATGAATTCCAACTCGTAGTGAAATACACAACTTTTTATAAGGACGAGATCATTTTCGTTTTTAATATAATCAAATAGATCGCCCATTAATCCTTTTATCATATTTCCTCCTGGGGCAATATGAGCAACTTCAGAACCTTTTACAATACCTACATTCTTTGTTCTTAGTTCTCCAGCTGTATCAATTAATCCGTCCATTAGATATTTGTGCGCTTTGCACAGGTCACCTAATTTATGCGGATTAAGCTCTTGTAGCAGTTCATAAACTTTTATAGCGTTTTGCACTTCTAAAATATCTTTTTGAGGAGCGAGGACTCTTTTATTATCTAATAATGCAGTAATTTGTTCCTCTGTAAGCGTATTTCCTTCTATTTCTAGTGACGCCTGGATGGTTTTAATTCTATTCTTTTTTCTTAATTCTGTAGTTGGTTTATGCAGGTAATAAGCGTTGATCTCACCAATTTTCTCAGAAATTTGTGCAACCACACTTAGAATGTTTTCTGTTATAGAATAGGGAGGTTTCATAAGGTTATAATATTGTTTTAGAAGTCATATGGAATTCGCTAATAATTATTTAGGTTGGCATCAACATCTTAAATATTATTCATTTCATAATTTGATAGTATCATTTGATAGTATCACAAAGATAATTCTTTTGAGCTATAACTTAAAGACAATCATTAATACAATTTTTCTTCCAATTGATCTCTCCAAAGAATAAACCCTTTCTTGTTATTTGAATAATCATGAATTATTCGGCTAAAATTAACTGGTTGGTTTTCAAGATAAATTTGTCTTCCCTCATTTTTGATAATATTTAATTCTTTGCTAACCTTTTCTAGATTATTTTTTAGAGTAGTGGTATCTTTTTCAATATGCCATACATAGGTAGCTTCTTCTGTATCCAAAGTTTCCAAAATAAGATGAAATTGATTTTCTCCCGATAGTAAAAAGACAAATGCAAATGGATTTAAAACATATCTGATTTTTAAGATCGTATTCATATGATTAGCGGCCAAATATTGTAACTGTCGATAATGCTTTACACTTTTGTTTTTAAGTATGTCTTCTAACAATTCTTCGGTTGATTGATATAGACCATCATTACTTTCTTGATTTTTCTCTTTGGTTAAATCTTGAATTTCAGAAGATTTATTTCCCAAAAGAGTTTTTCTACAAATGTAAATTGGACAGTTTCAATAATCTCTCTATTAATAGCTTCTAAATCATTAGAAGTGGCTAATTGAGAGATTAAAGTATTATTTTCAATTTCGACTTGGATATGGATTTCTACTTTTTTACTACCTAATATTTTTGAAAAATAAGGTTTCAAAACATCAAATTCTGGTCGTATATAATCATTCTCAATTTCAAACTCCAATTCATTAGAAAAGGAGCTGTCTTTATATTTAAAAACAATGGTTCCATATCTGAAATCAAGTTGGTCTATTGGTGCCTTTATCTGTTTGTTTATGATTGAACCTTTTAGAGATACTTTTGTGAATTCTGAAGTGTCGTCAAATAATGTAGCTTGTTTGTAAAGGTTTCTATAAAAGGTATTTCTTTTTAGAAATAATCTATCTAGATATTCAATTTTATGATCTCGATAATCATAGATAATGGGAGTTATTTCTGATCGTTGAACTCTTCCTATATATTGTATTAGTTTACCTTTAAATGAAAAAGGATATACCAAGAACAGGCAAGTTGCGTTTTTTAGATCTGTGCCTTCTCCAAAAAATTGACCAGTAGTGATCAAAATCTGATAATAACCTTCTTTTAAGGATTTCCATTTTAAATTTCTATCACTTTCCGAATCTTCACCACTTAAGGTGATTACTTCATAAGTTTGTTTCAAAAACTGATATAAAACAATAATATGCTCCTTCCTTTCTGTAATTACTACTACTTTTTTTCCATTATCTGTTTCTCTACAGATATCAGTTAGGATAAGTTTATTTCTAATAGAATCATGGATTAATATTTTGGATAAAGTTTCAAAAACATCCGTCTTTGAATTGAAAGGAACATCTAAATTAGTGTTTCTAATAACAACTTGTGCTCTTTTGAAAGCTTCGATATCTTTTGGTTTGATTTCGATTATAGGATCACCTAAATAGGCGAAAATAAGCTTTCCATCATTGTATTTTCTAAAAGGAGTAGCCGTAAGACCATACTGATAATAGGGGAAGAGTTTTGAGACCGTATTTATATATGAAGCTGCAGGAATATGGTGACACTCATCAATGATTATTGTTTTGAACATTTTTGATATATCATTATCATCTATTCTTTTTGCTAAACTTTGAATCATAGCAATAGTGATCTTTTTACCAATTTTCACTTTTCCGTTACCTATTTTTCCAATTTCAGTTTTAGGGATTTTTAAAAAATTCTCAATTCGTTCGATCCATTGATCCAACAATTGTTTTCTATGAACAATTATTAGTGAAGGTTGTTGTTTATCTGCAATGATTTTTAGACCAATAATAGTTTTGCCAGAACCAGGAGGAGCCACAATAACTCCATAATCTTTTTTCTTAATCGAAGCAGTGATTTCTTGTTGATGTTTAAGTAAAGAAGCACTAAATTCGAAATTGATAGTTTCTGCTTTTTTGCGATTATCCTGAAAATCGAATTCTATTTTTTGTTGCCTACAAAATCGAAGTAATTGTCCAATAGTACCTCTTGGAAGGATAACTTCATTATCTGTTTCTGTTATAAGATTGAAATATTTGTCAATATTCCATATATTTTTATTCATTTTCCTCTTAATGAAGTATTCTGAATTTGGAAGATTATATGTAGATTTTAGAAAATTTATTAATGGTAATGTTAAACTAGTTCTATTAAAATGAACTGACTGATCTAAAACAATAGTTAGTTTATCACTATTAGTCAAAGAAGTTGTCGTAACATTATTTTCATTAATTGAATTATATAGGTTATCTAGTTTATTAGGTTTTATCCTCTTTACCTGTTGTAAAAATTCCCATTGATTATCATATGGCTCCAATGTTTTTGGATTGATAAAGCAACTATTTCCTAGCACTACATTTGGTTTATATAGAGGTAGTGCAATAAGGTTACCAAAACCTTTTCCAGAAAGGAAGTCTTGATTAGGAAATAATCTATCAAAGCTTGAAGTTTTATCAAAAATGGAAAATGCACCGCTTTCTTCTAAAAGAGATTTAAAAACTTTTCTACTTTTAATAGCTGGGTAGGGGGATTCAAAAAATATCCATATATGTCCTCCATTTCCAGATCGAGATCGCTCTAAATAAGCAGGAATATTTTGCTTAGCGCATATAGCAATAAAATCGTTACATTCTTTTTCCCAATTGGCTTTATCAAAATCTGCAACAATAAACCAAGATGTGTTATCCTGAAGTAATGGATATATACCTATTAACTGTTCTCCATCGAGATGTTTTAAGATTTGATCATCATTTAATTGCAAATATGACTTTTCAGTAAAGTCTTTAAAACTACCTCCTCTCATTTGATGAGCCTTATATCGATAAGGATCATAGAAATAGGCAGGCATATAACCGTTTTTACTTCCTTTTTCCCATCTTTTTGCAAAAATATCTTCGCGCCCTTTAAATATAGACCGAAACAAATTAATTTGTTCTTTGGTAGTTAGACTGATATCCATTTTCTTCTGAAAGTAATTGTTCAATAAAAATACACATTGCTATAAAATTTAATGGTATTGTGAGGTCAATTAAAAGAAAGAAAAGACCTACTAAAGGCAACTACAAATGAAAAACAACTCTAGTTTTTAGCAAAACGTCTAACAAAGGAAACTAAAAGTATACTAAAGGAAAGAAAATCTATTTCCCGATACAAAAATTAGAAAAAATATTACCAAGGAGATCATCACTAGTTATTTCCCCTGTGATTTCACCAAAGTGATATAAAGCTTGGCGAATATCTATAGCCATAAGATCACCTGAAAGTCCAGAGTCAAGCCCGTATTGTACTTTTTGGACTTCTTCTAGAGCTTTTAATAGCGCATCATAATGACGGGTATTAGTCACGATGGTCTCATTATTGCGCAACGCACCAGTATTTACAAATTCGAGAAGCTTGTTTTGTAATTCTTTAACTCCGAGATTTTGTTTTGCAGAAAGTAAGTGAATATTTTCAATTATGGATTTCAGGTTTGAAATTTGGTTTTCCTTTAATTTATCTACTTTGTTTGCAACAATAAGCAATGGTTTTTGAGGGTACTTATTTCGAATTTGATTGATCTCAACAACAACTTCTTTACCTCTGGCAGAGATGTTTGGGGAAGAGGAGACAATCAACTGTGAACTATCGACCAAATAAATTACTACTTGAGCCTGCTCAATTTTCTCAAAGGTTTTTTGGATACCAATACGCTCTACTAGGTCTTTTGTGTCTCGTATTCCGGCAGTATCAATAAACCTGAAACCAATTCCGCCAATATTGATTTCATCTTCAATAGTATCGCGAGTAGTACCCGCTATATCAGAAACGATTGCCCTTTCTTCATTAAGCAAAGCATTCAGAAGTGTAGATTTTCCAACATTGGGTTCTCCAACAATAGCAACAGGGATTCCATTTTTAATTACATTTCCAACAGCAAAAGAATCAATAAGATGTTTTAGAACATGAGTAATTCGAGATACTAAGTCTTTAAATTGAGTGCGATTTGCAAATTCTACATCCTCTTCAGCAAAATCAAGTTCAAGTTCGATTAATGATGCAAAATTAAGCAACTCATCTCTTAACTTTTTGATTTCATTAGAGAACCCTCCACGCATCTGCTGCATAGCGATTTGGTGCGATGCTTCAGAGTCTGATGCAATAAGATCTGCAACAGCTTCTGCCTGAGATAAATCTAGTTTTCCATTAATAAAAGCGCGCAAGGTAAACTCACCGGCATTAGCCATTCTACATCCTTTACGAAGTAAAAGCTGAATGATTTCTTGTTGGATATAGGTAGAACCATGACAAGAAATTTCTATAGTAGGCTCTCCAGTATACGAATTTGTACCTTTAAAAATGGATATCAATACTTCATCTAATACCCGTTCTTTATCAACAATATGCCCTAAATGAATAGTATGGCTCTTTTGCGTTTTTAGATCTTTACCATGTATTGACCTAAATAAAGGAGCACACAAGGAGATAGCATCTTTTCCCGAAACACGAATAACAGCTATTGCACCTGCACCAGATGGAGTCGCTAGTGCTACGATGGTATCTTGTGGAATCATATAATTTGCTTACTAAAGAGCAAAAATAAACATTAATAAAAGTACTTTAGGTTTTGTAGGTCAAACTTTTTTGAAGAGTGGTTATTCTTTACTATATTATACAACGGAAAATATAAAATCCTACTGTATTTATTTTTAATATTTCCAGAGGAAAAAGATTAAGAGAAAACCTGCGTCTATATACTAAAAATAGATTCCAGGGTATTGGAAGATAATTTATAGTGCTCTAGAGTACTATAATTTATATTAAGCTTGATGTGAAACCAATATATAAATAATTAATCTTATCCTTATGAATTCTCATTACACAAACTCACCTAATTTAAAAAACAAGTATTCCTTACGGAAATTTGCAGTATTGGCAGTCATGATTTGTCTGCTTCTGCCTGCCATTAATTTTGGGCAAACAGATCCGCTACCCAGTCTGTATAAAGCATATAATATGCGTTTGCAGTCTGAGAATAATCAAAGTAAAAGTACAGCACAGGTTTTTACCGAAACAATTTCTGAAGAAGGAGCAACTTGGTTGCGTCTATTTTTTGATGATGTTAATCTTGGTCATAATAGTACACTAACAATTACATCAGATCTTGATGGTGCTACGCAAACATTAACCGCTGCAACGATCAAAGATTGGAAAAATACAAGTGCCTATTTTAACGGAGATAAAGTTACCCTTACCCTTTCTGTTGCCAAAGGTGAAAGATCTGTTGGACTTAATATTATTGAAATAGGTATTGGAGAATTAGATCCAACAACCAAGTCTCAATGTGGATCTAATGATGATAGAGTAGATTCAAATGATGCAGCTATAGGACGAATCGTACCAATTGGTTGTACTGGATGGATTATCACTAATGGAAGATTAGTTACAGCAGGGCATTGTGTGGGTAGTCGAGCTCAGGTCATAGAGTTTAATGTACCAAAGTCAAATCCAGATAGAAGTATAGTACACCCTGGCCCAGAGGATCAATATCCAATAGGTAATTTCGTTTCTCCTTATCCTGGTAATGCAAGTCAAGCTAATGACTGGGCAGTATTCACTGCGAGTGCAAATTCTCAAACAGGGCAGACACCAATTCAGGCGCAGGGTAAATCTTTTAATGTAGTACGTAGTGATCCAGGGAGCAACATAACGATTACTGGATTTGGCACCGATACAGGAATAGATAATCAAACACAACAAATCCATACGGGTCCATTAACTTCTGCAAACAACACATTTGTAAGATACAGAACCGATACTACCGGAGGAAACTCAGGAAGTCCGATTATTGATACGGCCACAGGTAACGCAGTCGGAGTTCATGCATATGGAGGGTGTTCTGGATCTGGAGGTTCTAATTCTGGAGAACGAGCAACGATACCAGCTTTCTGGGAAGCTATGGGGTTAGGAACCGCACCACCGCCTCCACCAAGTGAGGATTGTACGGGTAATATGTCAAGTTTTCCATACAGCGAAAGTTTTGAAGGTTCTTTGGGCCAATGGAGTCAATCAGGGAATGATGATATCAACTGGACTTTAAATTCTGGAGGTACACCATCTAATGGTACTGGACCTGCCAGTGCAATTGATGGAAGCTCATACATTTATGTAGAAGCCTCAGGTAATGGAACAGGGTATCCTAATAAGCAAGCAATCTTAAATGCTCCTTGTTTAAATTTTAGTAGTTTAAGTGCTCCTTCTGTTTCATTTCAATATCACATGGTTGGTAGTGCAATAGAAACGCTTGCAGTAGAGGTCAGAACTAATAATACAGGAAACTGGACAACTGTATTTAGCAGAGTAGGAGCTCAGGGTACAGATTGGAATACAGCCAATGTGGATCTTTCGGCATATGCTAGTGAAGCAAGTGTGCAATTACGATTAAGTGCGGTTACGGGTGATGGTGCACAAGGTTGGCAAAGTGATATCGCTGTCGATGCACTTCGTATTCAAAATGGTAACGTAAATCCACCTCCAACTTGTGAGGTGTTGAATTTTAACGATTTTCAAATTACAGCATTCTCAAATCAGGATACTGCTGGTAACTTTTCAGTGGTAAATAGTGGTACAGGACTATCTATGCAAAATAACACATGGAAATATATTCCTTATAATTATACAATAACTGTAAATACAGTTATAGAGTTTGATTTTAGCAGTACGGCTCAAGGTGAAATTCACGGCCTTGGTTTTGAAGATGATAATACATTAACTCCAGATCGATACTTTAAAGTTCATGGTTCTCAAAATTATGGAGTAACAAACTATGATGATTACGGTAGCGGGACCAAAACTTACGTTATTCCTGTTGGTAATTTCTATACAGGAACTATGGATAGATTGGTATTTATTAATGATAATGATGCTGGCTCAGGAAATACTTCAGTAATTTCTAATGTGAAAATTTACGAAGGTTCTTGTGATGGTTCTTTTGCTACTGAAGCTGTAACTGCCGAATTAGAATCAGTAGTTCCTGTATTAGGCAATGAAGATGAAAGTGATATATTTAGTATGAAAATATCACCTAACCCTGCACATGAATTCTTTTCGATACATATAAGTAATGCTATAAAAGAAAGTGTAAACGCTACTATTTATAATATTTTAGGAATGAAGAAAGCACAAATAATGCTAAAATCTGGAGTAAATAGAATAACCACCAGCAGTTTGTCACTAACCACAGGAGTTTACCTTGTGCAGATCGACGATACTGGAAAAGTAGGAGCAAAGAGCATCCAAAAACTAATAGTAAACTAAAGCGAATAATTAATAAACATTAATTGTATTATGAAGCATCCCGATACGCTGTTCGGGATGCTTTTTGTTTTATAAATTTCTGTGTTTGTTTTAACAATAATTAGTGTAACAAAAAATAGGATACTTCGTCATATAAATAAGGTATTAATTGTAATAGTAACTTTCATCATCAATCAAAAAATCAAAATCATGAAACAAGACAAATCAGTTTTAGTCATCACACATTTATCACAATTATTAGATCTCATTACAGGATTCGGAGGGTTTGTAGTTCCTTTAATATTGTGGTTAACGCAGCGAGAAAAAGTCCTGAAGATGGATGAACACGGAAAATCCATAATGAATTTTCAAATAAGCATGTTTATTTATGCTATAGTCTGTGTGCCTTTAATTCTATTATTCGGATTAGGAGCATTAGGGCTAGCGGTTATAGCAATTTTGTGTATTGTTTTTCCTATTATTAATGCCATCAAAGCTAATAATGGAGAAAGACCCTCGTATCCATTATCGCTACAAATTATAAAATAAAAAAAACAGGGTGATGTATTCCATCGCCCTGTCTTCTAGTTAAACACTATTTAAGTTCTAGTGTTGGTTAAGTCTAAAATCAGGATAAGCATCCATCCCATGTTCATGGTTATCCAGTCCGTCGATTTCTTCTTTTTCTGAAACTCGAATACCTATCGTTTTCTTGAGTGTGAATATGATGAGAAAAGAGGTTGCAACGCAAAATCCTCCAGCTGCGAGAACACCAACTCCTTGTACAAGAAACTGGTCAAAACTGGCTTTAGCTCCAAAAATACCCACGGCTAATGTTCCCCAGATACCACAAATTAAATGCACAGCAATTGCGCCTACAGGGTCATCTAACCTTAATTTATCGATCAAGGCTACCCCAAAAACAATTATAACACCAGCAATAGCTCCTATAAGTACAGCATCGGTAGGACTCATTTGATCTGCACCTGCGGTAATCCCTACAAGGCCTCCGAGGATACCATTTAAGAACATGGTTAAGTCATAGTTTTTATATAGTAAGGTAGATACCAGAAATGCAATCACTCCTCCAGCAGCAGCGGCCAAAGATGTAGTTACGAGAGTAAGCGATGTTCCTGCTGCATCTGCAGAAAGTACAGAGCCGCCATTAAATCCAAACCATCCTAGCCAAAGGATGAGCACTCCTGCTGCTGCAAGAGGTATATTATGACCAGGGATAGCTTGCGGCTTACCTTCAGAATTAAACTTCCCAATTCTTGATCCGAGCAAGTATACGGCTACCAAAGCGGCCCATCCTCCTACAGAGTGAACTAATGTAGAACCTGCAAAGTCATAAAATCCATCTGCCTCGCCAATTTTGAGTGTAGATAAAAATCCACCTCCCCATTGCCAAGAACCAACAATAGGGTATACTAATCCTACATAAACAATAGTGAAGATCATAAATGCACCAAGTTTAATACGTTCTGCAACAGCTCCAGATACGATAGTAGCAGCAGTGGCGGCAAACATTCCCTGAAACAAGAAATCTGTCCAGTAGGTGTATCCTTCATTATACGCTAGATCCAGAGTACCTTCTGCTGTAAGAGGAGAATCTAATCCGAAACCTGCGAAACCTAAGAAGCCAGTTGCACCTTCTTCAAACCCCGGGTACATTAAATTGAACCCTACAAGGCAGTATAATAATAATCCTACACAGATTATAAATACGTTTTTAAATAATATATTGATTGTGTTTTTTTGACGAGTTAATCCAATTTCTAAAAAAGAGAAACCTAAGTGCATGAAAAAGACCAGTGCTGTACACACCATCATCCATACATTGTTTATAGTTAACATTTCCATTGTATAAATCCTATTAAAATTATTTTTTTGTTTTCAGTTGGTGATTTTTATTTGTGATTGTGGTGGTATATTAATTTAATGTTCCACTACCTTTTTCAGAAGTACGAATTCTATAGGCCTCTTCAATGTTAGAAACAAAAATTTTTCCGTCTCCGACCTCTCCTGTTTTGGCAGCATCAAGAATAGCAGAAATTGCAATTTCTTCAAAGTCATCATTTACTATTATAGATAAATATCGTCTCTGAATATCTGTAGTGCTATAAGATACACCACGATAAACACTTCCTTTTTGTTCGTTTCCTACTCCGGTAACATCCCAATAGGAGAAAAATGTGATCCCTTTGTCATGTAGGGCCTCTTTTACAACTCTGTATTTGGACCTTCTGATGATTGCCTCTATTTTCTTCATAAAGAATAAAAGTTAAAGTTAATGTTAAATTCAAGTCAAAAATATGTGAATTTATATTTTACATCCAAATATAATAGGGTAATCACGTAATTTTTATCATTTTAAAATATTTACCCCCTAAATAATTAGGGGTGTATATTTTTTTTATAAAAAAATGATAATTTCGCACTTCAGCATTTCAAGTTTTTCACGAAAACGTTTTCAGTAGAATTTATCGATAATCAATTAGCTATAATTTTGATGAAACCCTTGTTTTATTTGTGTTTTTTGAAGAAAATCGTATTATCAAATTCGTAAATAGAAGTCCTTATTTTGTGATTATTGTATTCATGCTTACCTTTTTTTAAGGAGCTCAGAAAAGTAATATCGAATGATTCCTTTTTCTTTCTCATTCCTTAATGATTTGTTAATTTCAACGTATTGAAACATTATTAAGTCGGAAAAATATGATGAAGAAACAAGGAATGTATTTACCAGAATTTGAGCATGACGCGTGTGGTGCCGGATTCATATGTAGCCTGGAAGGGAAAAAATCAAACGATATTATTCACAAAGCATTAGAGATTCTTGAAAAATTAGAACATCGTGGTGCTGTGAGTTCTGATGGAAAAACTGGTGATGGAGCTGGAATATTAATCGATATTCCTCATGACTTTTTGGTAGAACATTGTGATTTCGAATTACCAGCTGCAGGAGAGTATGCAGTAAGTAATGTATTCTTACCTAAAAAAGAGAATCAAAGACAATTCTGTATTGATACTTTTGAAAACAATATCAAACATCAAGGGCTTGTGTTGTTGGGATGGAGGGATGTGCCCGTTGATCATGTGCATCTAGGTGAAATTGCCGCTACAACTGAACCTTTTATCAAACAAATATTTATAGGCAAAGCGAATAAAGATCAAAGCTATTTTGATTTTAACTTGAAGCTATTTACCACAAGAAAAATAACAGAGCACACCATATATAGTTCTAAACTTTCTGAGAGTAAATTTTTCTACCTACCAAGTTTATCTACAAAAACCCTAATATTTAAAGGGCTCTTAATGCCAGAGGACATTAAACTGTATTACACAGATCTTATGGATCCCAAAGTGGTGACAAGATTAGCTTTGGTACACCAGCGTTTCTCAACCAATACATTCCCAACGTGGGATTTGGCACAACCTTTCCGATATATGTGTCACAATGGCGAAATTAATACCTTAAGAGGAAATGTTACAAGAATGCGATCTAGAGAAGAACTTCTGGAAAGCGATTGGTTTGGAGAGGATATCAAAAAAATACTTCCTGTCGTATTAAAAGGAAAATCAGATTCTGCATCTATGGATATGGTCGTAGAATTATTATTAATGACCGGGAGATCCCTTCCAGAAGTGATGATGATGATGGTGCCTGAAGCTTGGGAAAAAAACTCAGAAATGTCTAAAACCAAAAGAGCATTCTACGAATATAATTCTTGTGCGATGGAGCCTTGGGATGGTCCCGCTTCAATCCCCTTTACTGATGGTAATTATATTGGTGCCGTATTAGATAGAAATGGATTACGACCTTCTCGTTATAGCGTTACCAAAGATGGATATGTAATTATGTCTTCAGAAACAGGAGTTGTAGACATCGAACCCGGTAATATTGAACATCACGGCAGATTAGAGCCAGGTAAAATGTTCTTGGTAGACATGAGCGAAGGAAGAATTATTAATGATGAAGAAATCAAAGAGAAAATTGCTTCAAAACATCCATACAGAGTATGGTTAGATGATAATTTGGTACATCTAAAAGACATACCTTATAATGATTGCCCACTTTTTTTGGGCGAGGAAAGTGTTGCTAAGCGTAAAGCAGTTTTCGGGTATACGCAAGAAGATATAGACACGATTATTGCTCCAATGGGGCAATTAGGCAAAGAACCTATTGGTTCTATGGGATCAGATACACCGATTGCCATATTATCTGAGCGCCCACAACTTCTTTATAATTACTTTAAACAATTATTTGCTCAGGTTACAAACCCTCCATTAGATGGTATTCGCGAAGAATTAATTACTGACATTAGTTTAACATTAGGATCAGATCATAATATATTTGATATTAATGAGAAGCATTGTAATAAATTAAAAATCCAAAATCCGGTTATATCCAAAGAAGATCTAGATAAGATAAAAACATTTACAGATAAAGGCTTCAAAGTAACATCTATACCCATGTTATATAATATCAACAGGGGGCTTAATGGACTTGAGGATGCTCTGGAGACAATGTTACAAGAAGTGTCTGATGTTATTGATAATGGAACTAACGTAGTTATACTTTCTGATAGAAATGTGAGTAAGCACAGAGCGCCAATACCAGCTTTATTAGCGTGTTCTTATGTAAATAGTGGATTGCAAAAACTAGGAAAACGCTCTAGAGTTAGTATAATCATTGAATCTGCAGAACCAAGAGAAGTACATCATTTTGCATTATTATTTGGTTACGGAGCAAGTGCTATCAATCCATATATGGTCAATGAAATTATAGGAGAAGAAATTGAAGAAAGTAATATTACAGGAATCGATTTTGATGATGCTATAAAAAATTATAACAAAGCAGTAGGAAAAGGAGTGCTGAAGGTGATGAATAAAATCGGAATTTCTACTTTAAACTCCTACAGAAGTTCTCAACTATTCGAGTGTATTGGTATTAATACTAAAGTGGTACAGCACTATTTCCCGAATACAGCAACACGTATTGAGGGTATTGGATTGTATGAATTAGAAAAAGAGATTGCTAAGCGTCACAAACGAGCTTATGCAGAGCAAGAAGTAGACGGGAATCTGGATTTAGAAATCGGAGGACAATATCGATGGAGACGTAACGGTGAGAAACATCAGTTTAACCCGTTGTCGGTTGCCAAACTTCAAAAATCTGTTCGAGATAATGATTCGAGTACCTATAAAGAATACGCAGACCTGATCAATGAGCAATCTAAAAGCCTAATGACTATTCGAGGATTATTAGAATTTTCTAATTATGATCCTATTTCTATAGATCAGGTAGAACCGTGGACAGAGATTGTTAAACGCTTTAAAACCGGTGCGATGTCATATGGCTCTATCAGTAAAGAGGCGCATGAGAATCTTGCCGTAGCTATGAATCGTATTGGAGGGAAAAGTAATTCTGGAGAAGGAGGAGAAAATCCCCTTCGGTTTTATAAAGATGTTAACGGAGATTGGAAAAACAGTGCGATAAAGCAAGTAGCTTCAGGAAGATTTGGGGTATCATCAAATTACTTAACAAGTGCAGCCGAGATTCAGATAAAAATGGCTCAGGGAGCCAAACCAGGTGAAGGAGGGCAGTTACCGGGCCCGAAAGTAAATCCTGAAATTGCAAAAACTCGTAATTCTACACCCTATGTAGGGTTGATCTCACCACCACCACATCACGATATTTATTCTATCGAAGATTTATCGCAGCTTATTTATGATTTAAAATCAGCAAACAGACAAGCAAGGATTAATGTAAAGTTAGTTTCAGAAGTAGGTGTGGGTACGGTAGCAGCAGGAGTTGCAAAAGCCAAAGCCGATGTAGTGCTCATTTCTGGTTTTGATGGAGGAACAGGGGCATCGCCTTTAACCTCATTAAAACACGCAGGATTACCTTGGGAGCTTGGTATTGCCGAAGCACAACAAACACTCGTAGGTAACAATTTACGCAGTCGTATAGTGTTAGAATGTGACGGGCAATTGAAAACGGGGCGTGATGTTGCTGTAGCTTGTTTATTGGGAGCAGAAGAATTTGGATTTGCAACTGCACCACTTGTGGCTTCAGGATGTATAATGATGCGTGTATGCCATTTGAATACGTGTCCGGTCGGAATTGCTACACAAAATCCCGAATTGCGTAAGAAATTTAAAGGAAAACCAGAACATGTTGTGAATTACATGTATTTCGTAGCGCAGGAGTTACGCGAAATTATGGCGCAGTTAGGTTTCCGCACAGTAAATGAAATGGTAGGGCAGGTAAATAAGTTGGATCATAATAAAGCCATTGCGCATTACAAAGCAGCAGGCATTGATCTTACTCCTATTTTACATCAGGTTGATGCGCCCGAAGGTGTTGAAATCTATAACACAGAAACTCAGGATCACTGTTTAGGTAAATCCATAGATTTTGATATTATAGAACAAGCACACCCAGCATTATTTCGTAAAGAAAAAATTACACTGGATTTTGATGTATGTAATACCGATAGAGCAGTAGGAGCAATTCTAAGTAATGAAATTTCTAAAATATACGGCGCCCAAGGATTACCAGACAATACATTGAAATTAAATTTTACAGGAGCAGCTGGACAAAGTTTTGGAGCCTTTGCCACCAAAGGATTAACCATGATCGTGAATGGAAACACCAATGATTATCTTGGTAAAGGACTTTCTGGCGCAAAGGTAATCATCAAGGTTCCCGAAGAATCCACAATCATTCCTGAAGATAACGTGATTACGGGTAATGTTACTTTGTATGGAGCAACTGCCGGTGAGGTTTATATTAACGGAAAAGCAGGAGAGCGATTTTGCGTGCGTAACTCGGGAGCCAAAGCTGTGGTAGAAGGGATAGGCGATCACGGGTGTGAATATATGACCGGTGGTATAGCCGTTATTCTTGGCGAAGTAGGTAGAAACTTTGGAGCAGGAATGTCTGGGGGTATTGCCTATATCTATGATGATAAAAAAACATTTGAAGCCCATTGTAATAAAGAAGCTTTGAACCTTGATCCAGTAAATAAACAACAAGATATCGACGAATTAAAAACGCTAATTGAAAATCATTATAACGCTACTTTAAGCCCTTTGGCTCAAAGAATATTAGAAAATTGGGAGAACGAACTATCAAAATTTATCAAGATATTCCCCGAGGAGTACAAGCAAGCCTTAAAACGATTAGAAGAGGAAAAATTAGCACAAGCATAAAACGATAGTAACATGGGAAAGATAACTGGATTTTTAGAATTTGAAAGAGAGATCGAACAGTACCAGCCTGTTGAAGATCGTATACAAAATTATAAAGAGTTTACGGTAGCAATGCCAGAGAAAAAACTCAAGGATCAGGGAGCGCGTTGTATGGATTGCGGTATCCCGTTTTGTCATAGCGGTTGTCCGTTAGGAAATCTAATTCCTGATTTTAATGATGCCGTGTATCGTGGTAAATGGGAAAAAGCCGCAAACATACTACACTCCACCAATAATTTTCCTGAGTTTACGGGTAGATTATGTCCTGCACCTTGCGAGGAAGCTTGTGTATTAGGAATAAACGAAGATCCAGTAACTATTGAGAATATAGAAAAGAATATTGTAGAAGAAGCATTTAAAAACGGATGGGTAAAAGCAAATCCACCCAGAGAACGAACAGGTAAAACAGTTGCAGTTATAGGGTCGGGTCCTGCTGGATTGGCAACGGCACAACAACTTAATAGAGCAGGACACAAGGTAACTGTTTTTGAACGTGATGAAAAAGTAGGTGGATTGTTACGCTATGGGATACCTGATTTTAAGATGGAAAAGCATGTGATCGATCGTCGTGTAGCAGTTTTAGAAGAAGAAGGCATCGTTTTTAAAACAAATACTACTATCGGAAAAGATATCATAGCCGATCAATTAAAAGCTGATTTTGATGCCGTGGTCCTATGCACAGGAGCAACAATGCGTCGTAATCTTCCTGTAAAAGGATCTGATTTAAAAGGAGTGGTACAAGCCATGGATTTTTTACCACAAAATAATAGACGAGTAGACGGGGTTAAAGATTTAGGTGAAGAAATTCTGGCTACCGGCAAAGATGTTATCGTAATTGGTGGAGGAGATACCGGATCCGATTGCATAGGTACTTCGATTCGTCATGGTGCTACATCAGTTACTAATTTTGAAATTATGGGTAAAGGTACTATAGAGCGTCCTACAAATCAGCCTTGGCCATTCTGGCCCATGCGATTGCGTACCAGTTCTTCACATCAAGAAGGTGCAACACGTAATTGGAGTATTTCTACCAAAGAATTTTTAGGAGATGAAAACGGAAATCTAAAAGGTTTGATCACTACACAAGTAGAATGGGTAAAAGAAAATGGAAGATTTACGTTGAAAGAAATTGAAGGCACAGAGAAAGAATGGAAGTGTGAATTGGCACTTTTAGCCTTAGGGTTTACAGGATCAGAATCAACTATTGCAACGCAACTTGGGATTGATATGGATGTCAGAACCAATATAAGAGCAACCGAAAATAATTATGCCACCAATGTAAAAGGGGTTTTTGCAGCTGGGGATACCCGTAGAGGACAGTCTTTGATTGTCTGGGCTATCGCCGAAGGCAGACAAGCCGCATATCATGTAGATACCTACTTAATGGGGTCATCTAATCTTCCGCTCAAAGGAGATGGGGATTTACCAAGAGTTTAATCTAAATAGTTCTCTGATGGCTCTGCCTTGAGAATTGTTAATTTCAGGTTTTTTTGTTCAGATACGTTATCTGCTTACAGCGGGATAGTTCATTTTCTATTTCTTTATGAATCCCTTATTCTCACTACCCCTAAAGCATACCTACGTCGTCTGGAAGCTTTCGGGTCTATCCAAAGTAGCTGTAATATAAGTATTGAAATAGTGAGGATTTCTATTAGCACAATAAAAGGTATCAGAAGCAGCATACTGTACTCTTGGTAGGATGTTTTTCAGTACACTATAAACCTGAATTTTATATCTAAGTTCTTCTTAGAAACTCAGGTTATAAAACATTTATAATAGGATCAAATTCTCGTCTTGCCAGGTGTATCATATATAGATACAATTATTTGTTTAGCATTAGAGTAAAAGAAAATATGGTTTGAGGTATTTTTATGTTTCATTTTTGGGTTATTTAGTTGCTTCGAATGACATCGAATTAAAAATCAAGAATTTTCTATTCACTAACGCTAAATTTTTTCTTATGACGTTTCGGTTTTCTACAGTTTTTGTATTAGTATGCATATTTATACAATCGTGTGCAACCTTTCAACCTCAGATTAAAGATTCAGTAGACATAAAAAAAGATAGCGATAAAAAAGTTGCTTATACTTTTTATGTAGCTGGCGGATACGGAAATAAAAAAGCAGATAATTTCACTAATGCATTGGATGAAAAATTGTTGGCAGAACTTCAGGAAGCAGAGAAAAATAGCACCCTACTTTTTATGGGCGATAATATTTCTGAAGAAGTAGGACAGAAAGACAAAGATTTTAAATTATTAGATAAGCAGATAGCATTAGCCAAAGGCTATAAAGGAGAAACCTTATTTATTCACGGTGTTAATGAATGGAAGGATAATGACATCGATGATATGGAGGAGTATGAGGATTATGTGGAAAAGAAAAAATCAGTAGACTCTGAGTTTCCAGAAAAAAATGGATGCCCACTAGAGCATATTGTGGTAAGTGATGAATTAGATATTATTGTCGTCAATTCATATTGGTTTATCTCAAATTGGGATCGAATACAAGAAATAAACAAAAAATGCACCAGTGTTAACACAAGAAGACGCTTTGCAGAAGAATTAGAAGGATATATTAATGATGCACAGGGCAAAAACGTTTTGATTGTGATGCACCATCCTATTTTTAGTAATGGTACGTATGCAGGTCATGAAACGCTGAAAAGTCATCTGTTACCTGTCCCTGTTTTAGGAACACTAACTGGGGAGGTTAAAGACTTGGCTAATCTAAATAGAGATCAATTGGATTTTCCGAGGTATCGATATTTAAGAATTCTAGTGAGTTCGATAGCACAAAAATCAGATCGTGTAACCATCGTTTCAGGACATGAAGAGAGTTTGCAATATCTCGAAGGAAACGGAATTCATCAAATCATTAGTGGATCCTACGGAAGCGCTAAAGCTACCAATCGATCCAAAGGATTTATTCATGCTCCTGGGGGGAGTTTGCAATATGAAGGAAAGTATACACATGGAGCATCTGGTTTTGCAAAAATCACCTATTATGACGACGGATCATCTTCTGTGAAGTTTATAACCGCAAATAATCAAAATAATGCGTTTGATGTGATGCCTCCGTTTGAAAAATCCGAGGATTATAATCTGGCCAAAATTACACATACAAAAGAGAAAAAAGCAGTAATTATAAAAGATGAAACGGCACTAGATAAATCTGGTTTCTATAAATTTTTATGGGGCGATCGGTATCGCTCTTATTTTAATACAGAAGTTACTGTGCCCGTGGCGTTGTTAGATACGCTCTATGGTGGTCTGGAGGTTACCAAAAAAGGAGGAGGACATCAATCAAATTCACTTCGATTGGTTGATAGCCAAAATCGAGAGTATGCCATGCGATCTCTAAAAAAAGTAGCACTTAAGTTCTTAACTCAAAAAGTAAGAGGGATCTCATATGATACTGAAGAGTATGAAAATACACTCACCGAGGATTTAGTGTCAGATTTTTTCACAACTGCACATCCTTTCATGCAAATGGTAATCAATGATATGGCAAAAGCATTGGATATCAATCATTCAGAAACTCAACTTTTTTATGTACCAAAACAAGAACGGTTAGGAACTTACAACACTACTTATGGTGATGAATTGTATTATATCGAGCGTAGACCATCTGATGAACAAAAGAAATATGAAGGATATCGCAGGGCGCTACCCGATAGTGATGGTGAGGTAACAGATTTTGAAAGTACGACAGATGCTTTAGAAAAATTAAAGGAAGATGAATCGTATATTATGGATCAAGAAGCCTACATACGTGCTAGAATATTCGATATGTTAATTGGTGACTGGGATCGTCATCAGGATCAATGGAGATGGGTCGAATACGAAAAAGAAGACAGTGATGATAAAGTTTTTATACCCGTAGCAAGAGATCGAGATAATACATTTTCTAAGTTTGATGGTATTGGTATTCCATTAATCAAAACGTTTTCTCCTGGAACACGCCTATGGCAAACCTACGGACCCAAGATTAAGAGTTTAAAATGGTTCAATGCCGAAGCGCACAATCTTGATCAAACACTGATCACCAAACACGGCGTTGCTACCTGGATCGAGCAAGCAAAATATATCCAAAATAATTTGGGCGAAGAAGATATTGACAAGGCATTCACCAATTTACCTATAGAGATACAAGATGAAACGACAGCACAAATTAAAAATAGTCTGAAGGCGAGATTGAATAGGATTGATCAATATGCAAAAGAGTATGCGTCATATCTTAATAAAACAGCAGTGGTTTATGGTACACACAAGGATGATCTGTTCGAAATAACGAGAATGCCAAATGGTAAAACCAAAATTATTGGAAAAAGAAAACTAAGCGACGAAAAAAATAAAGTGTTCTATGAGCGAATTTTTGATAGTAAAGAAACTAAGCGAATTCTGGTGTATGGATTAAATGATGATGATACCTTTGTAATTAATGGGGAAGGAGATACGTATAGCAAAATAAAAATCATCGGAGGCTACGGAAAAGATATATACAAGGTTGAAAATAAAAGAAAACTGAAAGTGTACGACTGGAAATTTGAAGAATCAACTTTTGAAGAAAAAAAGCCAAGTCGCCAGCTTACTAATCTGTATGAGACCAATACCTTGCATTGGCGATATTTTCAGGAAGATTTTAATATCATTATGCCAACTTTAGGAATCCGCAATGATGATGGCTTTTTTATGGGATTGACTGATACCTATACTATCTACGGTCTTCATGGTGATGGTAAAGATTTTAAACAACAACACACTTTTGGTGGAAATTATTATTTTACTTTTCAGGGTTTTGATCTTTCTTATCAAGGGATATTTGCCAATATTTTTCCGAATTGGAACTTAACACTTAATGGATACTTTACCAATGATGCGTATGCCAACAATTTTTTCGGTTTTGGAAATGATACTAAAAATTTTGATGACGATCTAAGTCAGGATTTCAATAGAACTCAAATGCAACAAGTTAAGATTGATGCGGGAATAAGTTATAGATCTTTATATGTAAAAGGGCTTTTTGAATCTTTTAATGTGGCAGATGATCAAGATAGATTTGTAACTACCGGAGTTGTTAATCCTTTGGTTTTTGATGCACAACAATATGCTGGCGCAGAAGCTGGAATTTCATTCGATAGTCAAAATGCATTTGATTTTCCTACCAAAGCACTATTATTTAGTCTTGCAGGTGGGTATAAGAGAAATGTGGATATCTCGAACAATGAGTTTGGTTATGTTACTTTCGCTCTTGGCGGAAGTCATCAATTGATTTCCTCTGGGCATTTGGTATTAGGAACCAAAGCTGAAGTTAAGACCAATATCGGAAATAATTTCTTTTATTATCATGCTCCTTCAATCGGAGGCGATAATGGTTTGAGAGGATTTAGAAATGAACGATTTACAGGAGAACGTTATTTTTATCAGACTACGGATTTAAAAGCTCGAATCAAACGGTTCAATACTTCTGTTTTTCCGGTGACTTTAGGAACCTATGGAGGTTTTGATTACGGTCGAGTTTGGATAGATAATGATGATTCTAATCAATGGCATACCTCTTACGGGGGTGGTGTATGGATTAGTGGTGCAGATACGTTTTCGTTTAGATTAGGGATGTTCTCTTCTGATGAAGGTGTACAAGTGCAAGGAGGTTTTGGGTTTGAGTTTTAAAATGGTAAATGATCCAGATCTACATTACCGCCAGATAGTATAATTCCTATTTTTTTAGAGGCAAAACGGTCTTTCTCTCGAAGTAAAGCTGCAAATGGTACAGCGCAAGAGGATTCAATAATAATCTTCATGCGCTCCCAGATTAATCGCATAGCAGCAATAATTTCATCTTCTTCAACACGAATAATTTCTGAAACATATTTTTGAATGATGGGAAAATTAATATCACCAAGCTGTGTTTTAAGACCATCTGCAATAGTGTTTATAGTCTCATTGGTTTCAATGGTACCACTTTGTAATGAGCGATAAGCATCATCTACTTCAAAAGGTTCGCTGCCAATTACATTGCAGTTATTTCCGTAGAAGTGAGCAGCTAGTGCGCTGCCTGCTATGAGTCCGCCCCCTCCAATTGGAGTAAAGATATACTCAAGATCAGGTTGATCTTCTAAGAGTTCTACAGCAGCGGTGCCCTGACCTAAAATGACTTCATAATCATTAGAAGGGTGTAAAAACGTAGCGCCTTTCTCTTTCTGAATAAGTGCTGCAGCATGTTCGCGATCTTCTAGAGTAGGAGGGCATTCGATGACTTCACCCCCATATCCTATTACGGCATCTTTTTTTACTTGTGGAGCAGTAGACGGCATTACGATATAAGCTTTTGTTCCCAGACTTTGTGCTGCCAATGATACTGCCTGAGCAAAGTTACCTGAAGAATGGGTAACTACGCCTTTGTCTAGTTGGTCTTTTGATAATTGTAAGATTGCGTTGGCAGCGCCTCTCATTTTAAAAGCACCCATACGCTGAAAATTTTCACATTTGAAATATATCGTTGCTCCCGAAATGTTATTAAGTTGGCGAGAGGTTAATATTGGTGTTCTATGTATGTATGGTGTAATCCTGTTATGACAATCGCTAAGGTCTTTTTTGATCATTTAAATTTTGATAGAATGAATGATCTAAAATAACGTATTTGTGGTAAGAAAATTGATAGTTGTTATAATTTTTTCCCAACAAGTAATGTATTTACCCCTTCTACGTGATCATGTTGAGTCCATGAAATCTCAGAAGCAAAGGCAGTTTGTATAGTATCGATTCTAGTGGTGTCTTCTAAAAGAATCCCAGCATTGAAGATAATGTTTCCCCCAGGAGATAGTATTTGAAGGGTATGTCGCCAAAATTTTTCTTCGTAAAATGACTCAGGTACAATTTGATCTATAAAAATGTCAACTATGATTAAATCATAGTGTTTTTTGCAGCTTTGGACATATTGTAATGCATCTTCATTAATAATGTTTAGACGCTTATTATCTTTTACGTCGAACTCGTCTTTTGCGATCTGTATTATTGCATTATCAATTTCTACAGCAGTGATCTTGCCGTAATACTTAAATCGGTTTTCTAGGGATTGTATGACACTACCACCACCAAGCCCTAATACCAAAATTTCAGTAACGTTCTGAATTTCAATTTGAGAAAGGCCATAATTTAAAACTTTCTCTAAGGCACCGTATGAATAATTAGCATTTTGGCTGTCCAGTACCTTTTTACCATTAATCCAGGTGACTTCTAACGTTCCATTAATTTGAGATGAAATCCGTTTTGTTAAGGGCCAGATATGACTAACTATTTTTTTCATACGCTAGTTTTGAGAACAGAAATACCGATTGTGTAGTGACAACAACCGGTACTAATGCTTTTGTACACAATTATATAGCAGAAGCTCCGGCTTCAGCAACTGCATGATCGTTTTCTACGCTACTTCCGCTCACACCTATAGCTCCGATAATTTCTCCTGATTGATTTTTGATAGGAACACCTCCCGGAAAAGAGATTAGTCCCTCATTAGAATGTTCTATATTATATAAGGGTCCTCCTGGTTGGGATAGCTCGCCGATGGCACCAGTATTCATATCAAAGAAGCGGGCAGTTTTTGCTTTTTTAAGCGAAATATCAGCGGATCCTAGCCATGCACCATCCATACGTGCAAATGCTAAAAGGTTTGCCCCTGCATCTACTACAGAAATGTTCATTTTTGTATGAATAGCAACTGATTTTTCTTTTGCGACTGTAATTATTTTTTCGGCTTGTTCTAGTGTAATATTCATGAATTGTGTGTTTATTAATTTAGAATCCAAAAGTAGGACTAATTGTTTAATTCCAAGGTAGTTTTTTTCGTTCTAACCAATAGTTTTTTGGATCTGAAGCAAGGGCTTGTAAGGCTTTAATTTCATCAGGTTTTAATTGAAACTGTAACACCTTCAGGTTTTCTGTAACTTGTGTTTGATTAGATGCCCCACTTAACACCTTGAAAGGTTGTAATGTATCAATACAAAATCGTAATGCAATGGCGTCCACACCTACTTTATATTTTTTGGATAACTTGAGAAGCATCTGGTATACGTTTTTGTATTGTGGATACTGCTGAGATGGAAATAAACGACCGTTGGCCATTGCTTCTTTTACAATTACTTTTATATTTTTCTCTTGTAGTATTTTAGCAATACTTTGCTCTAAAATATTATAGGTAATTTGATAAGTGTCGAATAGGGGGGTACCACTTATTTCTATTTCTGTAGCTTTCTTAAGGACATCAACTTGATTTGTACCTGTTGTAGTGATCCCGATTGCAATTTTATGTTCTTGTTTTATTTCGAATAATCTTTGAAGCACAGCTTTGTTTTCTAATACTCCGGATTCAAAAGTAGCAGAATGTATTTGATAGATTTTTAGATGGGGGAGTAGTTGTTTGGATCGTTGCCATTGCTCATTTAATTTTGATAGGGTATGTTCTTTGCTTTCATGCTCTGTTGCTTTATCATCATAATTTGCAAGGTAGGTGTATCCCCATTTGGTGGCTATCTCTATAGTGGGATCATTTTTAGATAATATCCAGTCGATAAGTAATTCTTCTGCTAATCCATATCCCGGAGCTGTGTCAAAATAACGAATGCCAAGCGCATAGGCACGGTCTAGTGTATGCCAGCTATTTTTACAAAAATCTTCCAGGGGGAGAGATTCAGAAGCCTTTTTTCGGATATTGATGTAAAGGGGTCTTCCTATAATAGCAGTGCCTAATCCAATTGATGAAGAGATAGTATTCATATGATGTAGTTGTATCTATTTAGTTATCGTCTAACAAATAGATATGTATTTAAAAAGTTGTATATATTGTTGTAACAATAGCTCCTTTTTGATGATTTGAAATAATAGATAGTATTTGTTTTTCTGCTTTAACCTCAAAATTGAATGGGGAAGCTAATAGGTCCACACCACTCTGTTTTTTGAGCCTGATTCCTTGTCCTGAAATGATATCTTTGTTGGGAATAAAATCTCCTTCGGGTATATGTTCAGTTAAAATAACATATTTAAACTTAATTAATCTACTCACGATACTTTTTATTTCTGTATTTGATAAATGTTGGAGTACTTGTCTTAATAAAGCACAATCTCCAGAAGGTAAATCATCTACCACGATATCTAAACAATGGAATTCTAAATTTTCTGCGGTAAATGTTCTTTGATTGTGTGTAATAAGATCTTTTACGATATCTACCGCAATATATTTCTCAGTATACTTTACAAGTTCTTTTCCTACATTAAAATCTCCACAACCTAAATCACATACGACTAGAGGATTTTTGAAAAATGTTAAAAATTCGGTTACTACATCTATGTATGGGTTGATTATATCTGGATGGTGCGATCCTATACCTGAATAAAAATCAGATTCGTAACCACCCCAAAGTTTCATGGTATATACTTGCTCCATCGCTTCTTTGGTAGGCCAAGGTTTCTTTATTGGCTTCTTAGTTCTTTTAGCTGAATTTTCTTTATTTTTCATAGCTATCATATCCTCATTCAATCAAACTGCTGTTTTTTTTGAATGTATATATCCATATAAAAACAAAATCGAAATGACCGATTTTGTAAATCACAACTTCTATTAGCTTGATGATTTCTGTTTTTTAGACTGAATTCTGGTTTGTTATCGTATTTAAATGATATGCGCAAGACGACTACAGTTCAAAAATATTCTTCATATCTAAGATTTACATATGGTAAGATAGATATTTAGCTTTAAAATTGATATGATACTTAAAAAATAAGGCTGCATTCTAAGTTAAAAAACAAATAATTCAGCCTCATGATATCTAATGATTACTCTGGTAAAGATAAATTGCTTTATCACATATTAATTATTTTAGAAGATTCTGTATCCTAAAATAATGGTCGACACATTGTAATCTGTCTTTTGAGCAGGAAAACGACTTAACAAATCTCTATTGGTATTGTATCTAAACTCTACACTGTATCTGTTTTTGTACTTATATCCAATACCTAAACCTATACTGCCTTTACCAACAATCTCTAAGTTCTCTTCTCTTGATAGTGTTCCATTGGTAAACGTCTCTGTCCTTTCTATTGTTGAATCCAAGTCGACATCTATCGCATATGATCCTGTTAGAAAAATACTGGAAAAATCATTAATGAACATATAGTGTTTTATACCTACAGGTACTTCGATCGCTTTATAATTAATTTCTTGACTTATTATTCTATCGCTGCTTGAAGATAATTCATTTCTTACCAGTAACTCAGCGTTAGACTTAAAATATTGATAATTGGCCTCAATAAAGATACCCCATTTTCCTTTGTTAAAAGGGAATATATATTCGGCTTCTACTCCCAAACTTATATTTTGTTTGCTACCAAAATCATAGACCCTTTTTGTAGTGATGTTTTCCTCTGATTCTAAAGAAGAAATATACAATCGTGGCTTAACACTTAGACTCAAAATACCTTTGTTTTCATTCTTTTTATAAACAACTACTTCGGTCTCCGGATTCATGCATGTATTATAGTCAGAAAACAAATCAATTAGTTTATTTTTATAATAGGGTAGGTTTTCTATTCTTTTGAGTGTTATTTTGTCGCATTTCAAGCTGCCCCAAAGTTGTTGCTTATATCGGGTATTAGCACTTACTTTACTTGGTGATATTTTATATTTTTTATAAATTAATTGCTCAACAGGTGTGTTTTCTGTTTTGAAGAAAAATTTTCGTAATATACTATTCTCATAAACATATAACGTTGCTTTGCCTTCGGTGAGGACCTTTAAGAACACCGTTGATTTCTCAAATTCTGGATTTCTGTTTGTATTTAAATCATTTAAATCTTGTTTTGAAACATCAATATCAACGTCGTGCCTTTGGTACTTTACAATCCCTATAATTCCAAATTCTTTGATCGTTCTTAGACTAGCCATTTTAGAATCTGAGTCTAATGAAGTTTTGTATTCAAATTGAGTTGGATTGTTTTTCCAATCTAGATTTTTTATGAGACATTCTGTTTTTTCTCCTGTGTTTTTAACAAAATACCCTTTTTCAAAAGTGATTTGTGCGCGACAATTAATTCCCAAGAATAGCGCTAGTACAATTAATAGTTGTTTGTTCATTAGTTTTAATTTATGAATTGGTTTAAACTTTTTCCTATTTGCGGATGTAAATATTATCTGATCTTCATCAGAACATGATTTTTTACTCGATAATGCTGATTCAGGCAGACACAGTGAGATTTAAATGCTCCGGAGGTTCTTTACTTAATTTTGGTCTTTGTATTACTTCGTAGCGCTGCTATGAAGTGCAAAAATCTTCCAATTAATCAAATTTTTTCAGATCACTTCTATTTTACATTTGCTGTTGTTCTGTGCAAAGTAAAAAAAAACCAGTTTCATTTTTTGAAACTGGCATACTTATTTTTTGAATTATTTTTAGCTGTTAAGCATCACTGGCATGACAAGCATAGTCACGTGTTCGCCTTCGTCTAAACCATCTACAGGAGTAAGAATACCTGCTCTGTTGGGTAATGACATTTCTAGTTGCACATCGTCTGCATTGAGATTATTTAGCATCTCGCTCAAGAAACGTGAATTAAAACCAATTTGCATATCATCACCTTGATAATCGCAGGTTAGTCGTTCTTCAGCTTTGTTAGAATAATCGATATCTTCAGCAGAAATATTTAATTCTGCTCCAGCAATTTTTAGACGAATTTGATGTGTAGTTTTGTTTGAGAAAATTGACACTCTGCGTACCGAATTTAGAAATTGAGTGCGGGCAATAGTTAGTTTGTTAGGATTTTCTTTAGGAATTACAGCTTCGTAGTTTGGATATTTACCATCGATTAGCCTACAGATTAACTGAGTTTCATCAAATGTGAATTTTGCATTAGACTCATTGTATTCGATTAAGACTTCGCTGTCGCTTCCTGCCAGAATGCCTTTAAGCAAATTCAATGGCTTTTTTGGCATAATAAATTCTGCCGCTTGAGAGGCCTTTACATCTTCGCGAGTATATTTTACTAATTTATGTGCATCTGTAGCTACAAAAGTAAGTCCTTCTGTAGAGAATTGAAAAAACACACCACTCATCACTGGCCTTAGATCATCATTTCCAGTAGCAAAAATAGTTTTGCTAACCGCAGTTGCAAGGATGTCCCCTAATAAAGTCGTGGCACTAGGATCCTCTAATTCTACGGCTTTAGGAAATTCTTCTCCATCTGCATAGGCTAAAGCATATTTACCATGATTAGAACTGATCTCAACAGTATTGTTATCACCAACAACAAAGGTTAAGGGCTGTTCGGGAAAAGTTTTCAATGTTTCCAGTAATAATTTTGCAGGTACCGCTATTGTTCCTTGATCTGAGGATTCTACCTCTAATTTTGCAGACATCGTAGTTTCTAGATCTGATGCAGAAACAGTAAGTGCGTTGCTATCTAACTCGAATAAAAAGTTATCTAAAATAGGTAAGGTATTGCTGTTATTGATTACCCCGCCTAGTACCTGAAGTTGTTTTAATAAGTATGAACTGGATACTATAAATTTCATATGTGTGTGACTAATTTTATACAGTTTTACGCAAATATAATTGTAATCTACAAGGATTGTAGCATTCAAAAAACCATAGTTATTAACAAAGCCATAGGAGTTATCGACTATCGTATGCGATAGCAAATATAGATTTGCTCGATAATATAGATTTGAATGCTACTCCGGACTCTTAATTTTGTATGCTGTTCGTTTACTGTTTAAGATTTATGGATTCTTGGTGTCATCCATAAGTTTATCTGTATAATGTGCTTTATGTTTCGGGGTCTTAAAACGTTTCTTATTATACGCTGTAGATTGCCCTTTTGGGATGGATAAACTTTGCCATTGTGTTCCTGTAACCATTTTCCCGATAAAGACTATTTGCCCAACATGATATGCATAATGAGCTAATTGTCTATTAATTGCTTCGGTTATACTGTGCTCTATGTTGCGAATATAGATGGGTTGATCAAAATTAGTTTCGTCTACGCTTTCTATGGCTTCAAAAAGGCATTGCCAACCTTGATTCCATCTAATTATAAGTTCATCTTTGGTTTTACTATCATTATTGAACTCGGCATCACGCCCTCGCCATTCTTTTTCACCGTCTGTGGTTAAAAAATCTGTCCAACGTGATTTCATATTCCCCCAAAGATGTTTTATGATGATAGCAATACTATTGCTGTCATCATTATATTGCCAAAATAATTTTTCGTTATCGAGTTGGTCTATTGTTTTTTCTCCTAAAGATTTATAGTAGGCAAATTGTTTTTGAATTCCTTCAAGATATGTGTTAGCCTTCATTTTTGTGATTTATCATAAAGATACTATTTAATCCACAAATTAATAGTTGATAGTCAATGGTTTTGCAGCGCTGCTTTTAATGTCTATCCTGATGCTCTTAAATCGTTTGTCATAGCTATGTGCAGAAAGTGTGTTGCTATGAGCTGAACTAACATTGTTACATGCCGGAAGCCTTTTGTTATCTATAGTTTTGATATTGTTGTATCCCTGTAGCTTAATATTATAAGCAGATGTTTATAGTTATCTATAATAGCGTTGATATTCGCCGGTTAGAACAGCATTTTTCGTTTGCGCACTAATAACCATATTACAACCGGAGCACCTATTAATGAAGTAATCGCATTTATTGGTAAGGTATAGTCACTAGTGGGTAATTGCGCAATACTATCGCATACTAACATAATAATACTACCAATTAAAATTACTGCAGGGATTAGTGTTTTATGATCAGAAGTATGAAATAATTGCCTAGTTAGATGTGGTACGGCTAAACCTATAAAGGCAATAGGTCCGGCAAATGCAGTGATACTACCTGCAAGTAAGCCTGTAGCAATAATAATGAGAAAACGACTCATTTTAATATTAAGACCAAGGCTTCTCGCATAATTTTCTCCCAGGAGTAAAGTATTCAAAGGTTTAATAGACGTTATGGCCAAAAGCATTCCTGAAAAAGCAATACAAAAAAATATAAGCACATCATACCAAGATAAATTACCAAGGCTTCCAAAACCCCAAAAGATATATTGTTGTAATTGGTCGGCAGGAGCAAAGTAAGAAAGTATGCTTACAATAGCTGATGTGATACTCCCAAACATAAGACCAATAATAAGAATAGCCATGGTATCTCTTACTTTTATAGAGACAAGCATTACAGCAAATAAAACAATAACACTACCTAGACTAGCAGCAATTACTAATCCCCATTTTGTTACTAATAATCCAGAGACTGCTGCTCCTGCAAAAGTACTCCCCAGTATTAATGTAGCAACACCTAGAGTAGCTCCAGAACTTATACCAAGCACAAAGGGACCTGCCAAAGGATTTCTAAACAACGTTTGCATTAATAGCCCAGAAACGCCTAGTCCACTCCCTACAATGATTGCGGTAATGGCTTTGGGTAATCTATAGTCTACAATAATATGTCTCCAGGATTCTTTTTCTACAGAAGCTCCGACAAGGCTACTGAGCGTGTCTAACCACGGAATAAAAACAGAGCCTAAACTGATATTTGTAATAAAACAGATCAGCAAAAGCACAGCGATGCCTATAAAAACCTTCTTGTATGATGTATTTGGGGTCAATTAATTAAGTTTTTTGAAAAAATAAGATTCGTAATCAGTTAAAAGCTCTGGGTGTGCAATTTTGATAATGTCTTTAAGAATAAGATCAGGGCGCATTGGTCCTAACTCATAATACATTAATCCTCCTTTGATACCCATTTTTAATGTCGAAGAATATACGGTTTTATTTTTAAATGCATCAAAGAAGTGATATTGATGATTCTTTTGTTTAAGCTCAGATAGCGATGCCGCACTCCCAGATCCAATCCACAAATCAGCATGTTGAGCTTTTTCTAATACACGTTCAAAATTTAAAGCTAAACTTCCAGTTTCTGAATTATCAGCCCATAAATATGTGGTATTTGCATCTTTTAAAAATTTTGCAATAAAGCTGTTTCCTCCGGGAACATACCATACATCCTTAAACATATTACCAGATAAAACCGTTGGAGTAGAGGTTGTATTTTGAGCAAGGATAGTAGCCTCATTATACTCTTTCTTGATCTTTTGAAAAACATTTTCGGCTATGGATTCTGTACCAAAAAATGCGGCTACAAATTTTATCCATTCTGCTCTCCCCAATGGGTGTTCTTCCATCCAAGAACCATTCATTACAACTGGAATCCCTGTCTTTTGGATAAGGTCATACGCTTTTGTATCTCCCGTAGCCGAAAACCCAATAATCAATTCTGGGGAGAGCTCCAGTACAACTTCTGTGTTTAAATTGTGTTCCTTACCTAGTTCTTTTATCGCTCCTTTTTCAATACGATTGCGAGTTTTTTCTGATGAAATGTAATCTGTATGAGGAAATCCAACTAATTTTTCTTCCAAATTCATGTATTCTAGCATGGGAACATCTGTAGTCGAAGTCACAACAACTCTTTCTACGGGCACTTCTATAAATACGGCGGTATTTGATTTGAAAGGTTTTTCGGTTCCCTTGGGATATAAAATATAAGTTAACTCTTGTTTTGCATCTGGCCAGGGAGCCGTTACTTTGATTTCTTTATAAAATTTATGATTCTTAATAGATAAGCCTTTGGCATATTCAATGTTCTGCGGAGCTAGATACATTACAGTAAGCTGATCAGCCTCTTCTGCTGCCTTCTTACAAGAATTACTAATGAAAATTAGTGAAAGTATGATAAGAATACTACGCATGACTATTATTTTTGTAAATAGGATTACCAGTGAACCTGAACTAATTTCAGGGTATTAACTAGGGATTAAACTTAGATATTTTTTTGAGATTCGCGCTAAAATTTAGCGTTAATTTGTGTTTTTTAAATAGCGAAGTAAAAATAAAGAATATGAATTATAGCTCAGTTTTGATATGAAAGATAACTCATTTTTGTGTTCCTGGAGTGGAGGAAAAGATAGTTGTTATGCATTTCATATTGCAGCAGAACAGGAGCTAAATCCTGTTGTCTTACTCACTGTTTTAAATGAATATGGAGATCGTTCTCGATCACATGGGATTACAAAAGAAATACTAGAAGCTCAAGCAAATGCTTTAGGGTTGCCTATCCATTTTTTTGAAAGTACTTGGAATGATTATGAACAATTATACATCCAAAATTTAAAGTCGTTGACAAAAACCTATGAAGTAAATGCGGCTGTATTTGGAGATATAGATATCGCATCTCATAGAGCCTGGGAAGAAAAAGTCTCTAATGAAGCAAATATAAAAGCTATTTTACCATTATGGCAAAAATCCAGAAAACAATTAGTCTTAGAAATGATTGATTACGGAGTCGAAGCGATTATAGTCTCTTGCAATCATACATTAGGATCTGACTATTTAGGAAGGGTAGTCGACAGAGAATTAATTAAAGATTTAGAAAATCTGGGAGTAGACGTTTGTGGCGAACAAGGAGAATATCATACTTTGGTTATAAACGCCCCACTTTTTCATGAAAAATTGGATATAGTTGTGATAGAAAAAGAACAATCTTCTAATTATAATTTTGCGAAACTTAAACTAAATTAGACAATGATTACTTCTCCATATGCTATTTTGATAGCAAAAGAATCTTTAAGATCTATTTGCCTAATGTTAGAAAGTAGTGCTCGCATGGGACCTGCATGAGTAATTATGACGATTTTTTCTTGAGAAATAAGGTCTAAAGCATTGTAAAAACTCAATATTCGTTGCTGAAGCATGATATAGGATTCACCATTAGGAACTTTAACATTCACAAAATCTTTCATCCATGGATCAAGTGATTCGCTATGTATTGCATCCCAAGGTTGTAACTCCCAATCTCCAAAGTTCAGTTCTTTTAGGCGATCATCAAATGTAATTTCTTTTTTGAAAGTTGTCGCCAATAGTTTACAGCGTTGCAAGGGGCTGCTGTATACCATGGCAACTTCTTCGATCGGAATTTGTTGATGAATTTTTTTTACTTCAGATTGAAATGAGTTTGTAATTCCAATATCACTTTGGCCGTAGCAAATCCCTTTTTCGATATTTGGAGTAGTGTGTCTTACCAGATATATTTCCATAGCGCTATAAAAGTAAGATAAAATACCACTTCGCTAAGTTGTTGTACTGCACCCGCACAGTCTCCTGTTTGACCACCAATCCATTTTTTGAACTTTGCTCCCATGAATATTTTTGCTACATACATAGGAATAATGGTAATAAATATCCACGGATTTTGAAAAAGTAATAGTGGCGCAATTCCAAAAACACCACTGATTAAAACCAATTGCAAACTCATACTTTTTGCAGCAGGTTTGGCTTTACTGTCGTCTGTATCTCGCACATAAGGATGCGTGAAAATGAGTGTAGTGGCTATAAACCGACTTAAACTGTGCCCAGAGATTAATACAAGTGGAATATAGAATATTTCTATTTCTCGTAAGGCTGTAAATTTTACAGCCATAATCAATAGTATTCCAATGGTTCCATAAGTTCCCAGACGTGAGTCTTTCATGATTAAAAGAATCTTATCTTTAGTCCAACCTCCACCAAAACCATCACAAACATCGGCAAAACCATCTTCATGAAAGGCACCAGTAGCATATATTGTAGCGAACATCGAAAGTAGTAAAGAGATGTCTACAGAAAAAATATAGGAAGCTCCATAAAAAACTATCGCTCCAATTCCTCCTACAATAATACCCACTAGCGGAAAATATTTAGAGCTAAGTTTTAGATATTCGGGATCATGATTTACCCATTTGGGGCAGGGGATACGAGTAAAAAACATTAGCGCTGTAAAAAAGATATGGATTTCTTTTTTCATATTTAGATGGCTTTTTTGGTGAATAAAAAATTGCAAATGGGTAGCAACGATATGATAATTAAAATGATTGACAGTGTAATACCTACGATAGAGATTTTGGTTTTATTTTTCATAGCAATAATTCCAACATATAAACTTAATAGCCCTATACTAGTCGCTATGATTTTGTAGACATTAGCGAATGTATGTATTGAAAATTCAAAATTATCCTCGCTCAACGTAGAAGCTGTATCCAAACCTACACACATATTGCGGTTGTACCAATACACAATATACATCCCAAAGCTAGTGATTATTATAGATAGGATACCTCTTTTCATTTTACTATCTTAAGTATTGGAAACTCCTGCGCTTTCAAAACTAGCCATGGTGTTTAAAAAAGCAATTGCAGCTTCAATTATCGGATACGCTATTGCGACTCCCGTACCTTCTCCCAATCTCATGCCTAAATTAATAAGTGGTTTTTTATGGAGGAAGTCTAGTATTTTTTGATGTCCTTGTTCTCCAGAAGTGTGAGCAAATATGCAATAGTCTATTACCTGCGGATGTGCATCATACGCAGCTAAAAATGCTGCTGTAACGATAAAACCGTCAATAATAATAGTCATTTTGAGTGCTGCAGCTTTTAAAATTGCACCTACAATCATTGCTATTTCAAATCCACCATAGTGTGCAAGTGCATCAAAGCCGTTTGAAGGGGTATACTTATCAAATACTTCAGAGAGCAGGTGCTGTTTTATTTTAATAGCTTCAGAATCAAGCCCTGTACCCGAACCTACACATTCTTCAATAGGGATCTTTGTATAATACGACATCAATAGTGAAGCCGCAGATGTATTACCGATTCCCATTTCGCCAAAACCTACACAGTTACACCCATCATTATATATTTCATTGACAATAGCTGCTCCTTTTTTTACAGCTTCGTTACATTGCTCCATGCTCATTGCAGGTTTCTCTTGATAGTTTTGGGTTCCGTAAGCGATTTTTGCATCTATCAATCCAGAAACAGTATTAAAATCATGATTTACTCCAGCATCTACTATTTTTAGTGCTATAGCATTCTGTTTACAAAATACATTAATAGCTGCACCACCATTTAGAAAATTATAGACCATTTGTGCTGTAACTTCTTGCGGAAAAGGATTTATCTCACCTTTTTTTGCAATCCCATGATCCCCGGCAAAAACAATGATTGTTGGATCTATCAAACTGGGTCGTTCTGTATTTTGAATCATTCCTATTTGCAAGGCTATGGTTTCTAACGCTCCAAGAGCACCAACCGGTTTGGTTTTATTATCAATTTTGAGTTGAAGTGCCTTTTCCAAGGGCTTGTTTGCAATAGGTTGTATCGTAAAGTCCATTTATATTTCAGTTATTTAGAGGCTTTGATTTCAACAGGAATACCAGACACCATTAATATCGCTTTATCAGCATGTTTGGCTAAATGTTGATTCATCCAGCCTTGTAATTCTGTGAATTTTCGTCCTACTTCGGTAGTCGCATGAACTCCCATTCCAATTTCATTAGAAATAATGATAATTGTAGCATCAATTTTTAACAGCTTATCAAACTCTGTTTTAGCTTGTGATAAGGATTTTTCGATATCATTTTTTGTGTCTACAAAAAAGTTGGTAAGCCATAAGGTGACACAATCTATGACTACCACACTATTATTTTGAACAACTTTAGAGAGCTCTTTTTCTTCTTCGATAGACGTCCATCGCTGATCACGATCAGCAATATGTCGATCAATACGCTGGCGGTGGTTATCATCCCATACACGAGACGTGGCCAGATAAAAGGGAGTGTTAGAGAGTTGCAATGCAAGGTTTTGTGCATAGCTGCTTTTGCCAGAGCGTTCTCCTCCTGTGATGTAATATAGCATTCAATTGGTTTTTATGAAAGGGCAAAGGTAGTCGAATACATTATTTATTTGTTAAAGTAATCTCAAATTCCATAAAATATAATACATTCGCGGTGAATTTTGGTTCTGATACTTCATTCAGGAAGTTGAAGATTAAAAGGGAATCAGGTACACCAATTCAGAATTGGTTATTCCTGAGCTGTTCCCGCAACTGTAAGCTGTGCCGAAACGTTACTGATGTTTAATCATGTCAGTACGTAGTAGGTGATTGTTGTTATTTCTTTTGAAACCACTGTCCGCTAAGCGGGTGGGAAGGTAAACAACAATACGCAAGCCAGGAGACCTGCCTTTATTCAATGATAAGTCAAACTTTCGGGATAATAGTTTGGGTATGGGTAAACTACATGCTTTTTTCCGGTAATTGTAATAATTAAGTAGTTAAAGTAATGAACAAAAGAGTGTTTTTTGGAACAGCATTTTTAATGCTGGGATCTTCTATTGTATTTGGTCAAGAAGAAATCCAGGTTGATGAGAAGGTTAATGAATTAGACGAAGTAGTAATTTCTGACTCTAAGTTTAATTTAAAAAGAGAACAAAGTGGTAAAGTGATTACCAAAATCACAACAAAAGAATTAGAACGTAGTCAGGGGCAATCTGTAGCTACTGTGCTAACCCGAACCGCAGGTGTATTTATTAATGGAAGTACTAGTGCCCCTGGTCAGAATCTTGGGGTTTATGTGCGAGGAGGACGAAATCGTCAGGTAGTTGTTAGAATTGATGGAGTTACCGTAAGTGATCCTTCAACTTCTGCAGGAGATTTTGATTTGCGGTTATTATCTGTGAACCAAATACAAGAAATTGAAATTCTTAAAGGAGCTTCAAGTACTTTATATGGATCAGGGGCAGCAACTGCAGTAATAAACATTACTACAAAATCTGAAAGTAAGAAAAAGATTTCTGCTAATTTTCAATCTAGCATAGGCACTAATCAATCTCAGGAAGATCAGGATTATGATATTAATGAGTTTGTAAATCTTGCTTCTATTAACGGCACTGTTGGCAAAATAAGTTATTTAACCAGTTTTGGAAATCAATTTAGTGATGGTTTATCTGCTGCAGAAGCTGAAGGAGCAGAACCAGATGCATTTTCAAAATTTAATGTATATGCAAAACTTGGATATCAATGGGATGAGAATTTCAAGTTTCATTTTTTTGGAAACTTAGATCAATATAAAAATGACTTTGACACGGGAGCAGGTCTAGATGGAGATAACCAATTCGATAGTCAACAGTTAAGAGCAGGTTCTTTCTGGGAAGCCAAGTATCCAAATGGTAGTTTTACGGTTACAAATAGTTATGCTTCTTTAGAAAGAGATCTTACTCGTTCTAGCTTTCCTTCAAAATATCAAAGTGATGTATTTACATTTGACGCGTACAATAAGTATACATTTGGAGATATGTTATATACTGTTGTTGGAGCGAATGGTTCCTATAGTGACTTTACTCTTCTAACAGGTAGTAGTAATGTTTTAGAAGAGGTGATTAATAGTGATGATGCAGAATTTGATATTATTGATCCTTATATAAATGTAGTATATACTTCAGATTTTGGGTTCAATATGAACGCTGGAGCTAGATTAAATATTCACAGTGTTTATGACAATCAGATTGTTTATAATGTGAACCCTTCATACACATATACGTTCGGTGATAATTATATTAAGGGATTAGCATCATACAGTACAGCCTATATAACACCCTCATTATTTCAATTATTTGATACGGCATTTTTTTCGGGAAACCCTGATTTAGAACCTGAAGAAAGTACAACTATAGAAGGAGGAGTAGAGTTATCACATGAAAAGAAAGCTACAGTAAGTGTTGTTTATTTTAACCGTACCTCTGAAAATTTTATCACTTTCGACCCTAATACATTTGTTAATCTGAATGCTACGAATGATATTGAGGTAGATGGTGTAGAAGTAGAGTTGTCGACTAACGTTCTAGAAGATAAATTATCAATAAAGGGAAACTATACTTATACTAATATTGATAAACTCGATGATAATATCAGAATACCAGAGCATATGATTAACATGAGTGTTGGGTATCAATTAGGAGAAAAAACATATACTTCTTTGAGTTATCAATATAATACTGAACGTGCTGATAATGATTTTGCCAATGCTGACCCGATTACTTTTGAACCAGCACAGGTTACTTTGGATGAGTTTGGAATATTAGATTTTTACATTAGTCATCAATTGTTGAAAAACTTTAGTGTTTATGCAGCGATGAATAATATTACTAATGAAGATTATCAAGAGATATTCGGATTTAATACCAGAGGAAGAAATGCAAGAATAGGATTTAATCTAGCGTTCTAACAATTGAGAAAGATTGGAAACAAAAAAACCTCAAGTCAATTTTAACTTGAGGTTTTTTGTATGATCAAATTTAAAAATCAGTTAAGGTCTTTATGCATCAGTTCATAATCGCGATTAAACATATTGCTGTTTCCAATATCTTCGAGATGGATAACATTCTGATTCTTCTGTCTATTGGCATTACCTAAGATATCATCAATAGCAGCACTAAGTAACGGTTCATTTGTGTCTCCTAGTATACCAAGATTAGCATACTCTTCCTCGATAGCAATTTCAGGATTGAAACCATCAAAATAATCTGTAAAACCTGCAGAATTTATAGATTTAAGAACCAAAGGCTGCATCGCATAGGTATGTCCTGGATTAGCTTCTTGTCTACGAAAATTCTCTGAGTCATAGACCGTGATTGATGCCTGAAACTTCCCTCTGGTTGTATTACCAACCTGGATGACGTCTATATATGGATCGAGACCATTAATGACCAGCTCACTGGCAGAAGCAGAACTCGTAGTAGTTAGTATATAAACTTTAGATAGGTTCAGGCTATTGATCGCTTCACCTCCTCGTATCTGATTATCAAACTTATTTATAAGTCTGTCGGGATTGTCATTTTGAAACGCTTCTTGAAATTCGTCATTCCACTCTTCTGTTGTGAATATCTTTTCATTAAATTGCCCAGTAATCATGCTAGATAAATCTTTGGCAGTTTCTACATCGCCACCTCCATTATATCTCAAATCCAATATCAAATCGGTTACTTGATCTGCTTTCAGTTTTGCAAAAGCCGCATTAAGCTGTGCATCAAAATCTGAAGTGAATGCATTATACATCAGATAACCTACAGGATTACCACCTATATCAAGGGTTTTATTAATAAAAATTGGATTTTCGGTGTATTGTACTTTTGTAAGAGAAATAGATGCTCCGTTTGGAGTTATATCATTACCGTCAAACGTCGCAAATCCTACCGTATAATTATCAGGAGCTAATAATTGTCTAAAGTTTGCTCTAGTGATTTGAATACCATCTATCGTATTAAAAATATCCCCTCGTTGTATTCCTTTTGCCTCGGCATCAGTATTAGGTAACACATAACGTACAAAACCAAAAACATCGGTAGGACTATTTGGATACCCTACCAAACCATACTCCATTCCATTATTTCTTGTAATCCCGTCAAAAGCTTGTTCTAATGTTACAAAATCATCTACCAAAAAGCTAAATTCATCGATATTAGACTTCAACCCCTCAAATATAGCTTCAGGAGAAGAAAAACGTTGTAGAAATTCTCTATATTCTTGATCCGAAGAAAAACGGTCACTAGCAAGATCAGGTACATCACTTTTATAAAGATACCAGGTTCTCATTCCGCGGTGAATAAAATCATTAATTTCAGTTGTACCAGCAACCTGAGGTACATCATCTTTATCCTCAAAACAACCTGTAAGTAAGTTTCCCAACAGAAGCAAGAGCATAAAATGCTTCAAATATTTCATAGTGTCTTTTTTTTACGCGTTAAATGTAACTACTTTATTATAATTTTAAAAAAGTAATGTAACAAATTATAGATATAGTCGTCTCCCTTATATAAAGCTGACAACCTTTTATCAACAACCAATCAAAAAATGAAAGAAAGTGCATTTATAATGCTTACTAATGGATTTAAAGATAAACTGTATAGATTATCAAAACGTTTGTTGGTAAGTAACGAAGAAGCAGAAGACGCTACACAAGAGGTGTTACTAAAGCTATGGAAGAATAAAAATAAAATGGCGGAGTATAAGAATGTAGAAGCTTTTGCAATGACCATGGCTAAGAATTATTGTTTTGATAAGTTGAAGGCAAAAGAAACTGGAAACCTGAAAATAGTACATAGTAACTATAAAGATGAGCAACCCTCGTTACAGCGACAAATAGAAGCCAAGGATAATTTGAGCTTGGTGGGTAAGATTATGGATAACCTGCCAGAGCAGCAACGAATGATTATCCAACTTAGAGATATAGAACAATACAATAATGCAGAAATTGCAGACATGCTGAAGTTGAATGAAACTGCGGTAAGAGTAGCATTATCAAGAGGAAGAAAAAAAATTAGAGAAGAATTATTAAAAAAGCATAATTATGGAGTTGGATAAACTAGAAAAAATATTGGAAAAGTATTTCGAAGGCGAAACGACCATTTCTGAAGAAAAAGAATTAAAGGTATATTTTACCAGAGAAACTGTGCCGTCGCATCTAGAAAAATACAAAGACATGTTCCAGTACTTTTCTGAAGAAAGCAACATAACTGCTACCAGGGAACTACAATTAAACACTAACAGAAAAACCTTATTTAGCTGGATAGGTGTTGCAGCCTCAGTTGCTTTGATTGCCGGGATATTTTTAACAAATATGCCATCAAAATCAGAAGAGCTGGGAACCTACGAAGATCCTGAAATAGCGCTACAAGAAACCAAAAAAATCCTCAATATGGTTTCGCTATATATGAACAAGGGGAAAAAGGAATTAGTGTACCTTAAAGAATTTGAAAACACTAAAAATAAATTTATAAAGTAAAAATTATTAGCGCAAAAATTTGCGTATCTAAAATTATTTGAATTATGAAAAAGTTAGCAATTGTTTTGATACTGGCTGTTTTACCCTATATATCTAATGCACAAAGCTATTTTGATAAATATGAAGACATGAATGATGTAACTTCTATGGTTATGACCAGTAAGATGTTTAAGCTTTTAAGCAAGATCGACCTTGAGAGTGAAGACAAAGAGACGCAACAATACCTTAATATGGTTGAGAATATCAACAATATTAAAGTATTTGTTACCGAAAATAAAGAAGTAAGCTCAAAAATGAGAAGCGACGTTAGTCAATACCTTAAAAGCTCTTCTTTAGATGAGTTAATGCGGATTAAGAGTGATGATGGTGAGAATATTAAGTTCTATATCAAACCGGGTAAGGATGAAGATCATGTAAGAGAACTTTTTATGTACCTAGAAGGAAATGATAGTAAAGATGGACCAGAAACAGTCATACTAACGATCACAGGAAACATAGATTTAAAGCAGGTATCTAAACTGGCAAATGATCTAAATATCCCTGGAGGTAAAGAATTAAAGAATATAAAAAAAGGAAATTAATATACTATATTAATTAAAAAAAACGCTCTGTCACATTGAGCGGAGTCGAAATGTAATACGTATTAAAAATTAGGTGTTATCTCTCGATTCCGCTCGAAATGACAGTGTTAATTATATCAATCAAAAGCAATCAATCTGCCTCGAATATTTGAGGCACTAAAACAATCAAAAAATGAAAAATATAGCCAATATCTTAAGTTTAATAGGAATCTTATTGCTCACAAGTTGTAATAATGATCCTTCATTGCAAAAATATTTTGTAGATCATCAAGAGGATAACGATTTTATTGCTGTAGATGTACCCTCTAGTCTTTTGGATAAAAAGCATATAGAACTTGATACAGAAGAAATTGAAGCGTTAGAGAGTATCAAAAAAGTGAATTTTTTAGCATTACCACTTACTGATAAAACGAAAGCTAAATTTGATACAGAAAGTGCAACGATTCATAAGATACTAAGCTCTGATACTTACGAAACCTTAATGCGATTTGGATCAAACGGAACAAAAGCAGTGCTAAAATATCAAGGAGAAGAAAATGATATTGACGAGGTTATTGTTTTTGCCACAGACCAGAAACGAGGGTTAGCTTTAGTACGTGTATTGGGAGATAATATGAAGCCTGAAAAAATCGTTAAACTCATGGAGTCTGTTGATAAAGGTAAAATTGATCTCGAAGCTTTCAAAAAGATAGCGGGAGCTATTGATATGGATTAATCAAGAAATGAACAGCTGTAAATAATAAAGCTTTGATATTTTTATCAAAGCTTTATTATTTACATCACATCATACCCTCAATCTCATAAAAGCGACAGATAGGTTTTATATGCCTGTATAATTAGAAGGAGTGATTTGTTTAAGTTCTTGTTTTATCGATTCAGAAACATCTAATGTTTCTATAAAATCAGCGATAGAATTTTGATTTATAGTTTTGTTAGTACGAGTAAGTCCTTTTAAAGCTTCGTATGGATTAGGATACCCTTCTCTTCTAAGAATAGTCTGGATGGCTTCAGCAACCACGGCCCAGTTATTTTCTAAATCTGCAGCAAATTTTTCTTTATTCAACAAAAGTTTATTTAGTCCTTTTAACGTAGCCTGAAAAGCAATTAGGGTATGACCAAATGGAACACCTACATTTCTAAGGACTGTACTATCAGTAAGATCACGTTGCAGTCTGCTTACGGGTAATTTTGCTGAAAGGTGCTCAAAAATAGCATTTGCTATACCCAAATTTCCTTCGCTATTTTCAAAATCAATTGGATTTACTTTATGCGGCATTGCCGAAGAACCTACTTCGCCTTTTTTGATTTTTTGTTTAAAATAGTCCATCGATACATAGGTCCAGATATCGCGATCCAGATCAAGTATAATAGTATTGATACGTTTCAAACCATCAAAAAGAGCGGCCATATGATCATAATGCTCAATTTGTGTAGTTGGAAAAGAATGATGTAACCCTAATTTACCCTGCACAAAATCAGTTCCAAATGTTTTCCAGTCGATATCTGGATATGCTACTTTATGCGCATTGTAATTTCCGGTGGCACCACCAAATTTTGCTGCACTAGGGATATCGTTTAGTAAATCAAATTGTGCTTCTAGTCGAGTTACATATACCTGTAACTCTTTTCCTAATCGGGTAGGAGAGGCAGGTTGTCCATGAGTTCTGGCTAGCATTGATATATCTGACCACTCACTAACCAAAGATTTTAATTTGTCTTTTAATGCTAAGTATTGAGGAATATACACATCTCCGATTGCTTCTTTAATACTAAGTGGGATTGCTGTATTATTAATATCTTGTGATGTCAAGCCAAAATGAATAAACTCTTTGTATTCTTGTAAACCGAGCGCATCAAATTTTTCTTTAATAAAATATTCAACAGCTTTGACATCGTGATTGGTTACTTTTTCAATTTCCTTTATTGCGGTAGCATCGTCACTAGAAAAAGCAGTATAGATTTCTCGTAGTTTGCCAAATAGAGTGGTATCGATTTCTTGTAATTGCGGCAGTGGTAGTTCACACAAAGCAATAAAATACTCAATTTCTACCAATACGCGATATCTGATTAAAGCTTCTTCACTAAAATACGCACTTAGAGATTTGGTCTTTGATGAATAACGACCATCTATTGGTGAGATGGCTTGTAGAGTAAATATAGACATAATGTTGTGTTGTTTTTGAAAGCTGCAAAGATAATTTAATTAATTGCGAATACGCGATATGGGCTATTATTTTTGATGTTTAAAAACTGTAGAGCAGCATAATTGAGTGTTTTCTTTGTATATAATTTTTGAACCAAAGACGAATTCTAGTTTCTCTCCCATATAGAGAGAAATGTCCAAAGGACAGTAATTCTCCTGCCAACGATCAACCAACAACGATCAATTATTTCAGTTTTTTTAATATCATTCTAGATCTTGCTTTATATGCAGCACTTCCTGAACTGTAGTTGTTTTCTAGTGTGATTTTAAGTTCTGGATGTATCCAATCGAATTCTGTACCTAATAAGTATAAGCAAGTCATTGAATACGCCTTTGCGGCTACTTTTTGATTAGTAATGAGCCAGTCAAAACAAATTTCAGTAATTTTTTCGCGATGTGAGATAGATAAAAACTTTTTTGTTTCAGTATTTTTTTCTTTATAGTATGAGAGCACAAGATATTCACATATTTTTGCCATAGGTCGTACTGCTGGATGTTGATGCACCTTAGGTACAAGAAGCATAAACTGATCTAGATAAGGTAGTATGGTCTGAAGGTGTTGTTTGCATAAAAATTCGAGCCCCCAGGAAGCCCTGCAAGAAATTTCATCATCGACTCTGGCACAGATAAGCAGTAAATCTGGTAGTAATTCGGGATGATCAAGGATCAAATTGGCAAAATAATTACGTTTTTCACGAGAGTGATTAACTTTAGATAAAATATCTTCAAGAGGTATCATAGGCGTTAGCAGCAATGTAATTTCAAAATTAAACAATAATAATTAGACGTTAAAACCGTTATTTGTTCTGTAACAGGTAATTATCATTTTTGATTTTTATCTTATCAAATCATCACACAATGTTTACAAATATTAAAAATCTTTTTATTGTATTATTATTAGTAATAGTAATTTCACAATTCTTACGACCCGATAAAAACGAATCTAGTTACGACAACATTGCTAGTTTTGAAGAAGCCACTATGGTTTCATCAGAAGTAAAAGCCATTCTACAAAACAATTGTTATGATTGTCATAGTACCAATACAAGATATCCATGGTATATGGAGGTCAGTCCTGTTTCTCATTGGATGGCATATCATATCGAAGAGGGAAAAGAGCATTTTAATGTTGCAAAATGGGATACGTATACAAAGAAGCAAAAAGACCACAAGCTTGAAGAGTTTATAGAAGAACTCGAAAAAAAGAAAATGCCCTTAAAATCATACACCTGGATTAATGGCGAATTATCGAATGAAGATGCAGAAAAATTGATACAGTGGGCAAAAGATAACAGAGCCAGGGTCAATGCACCTGTAGATACAATAGCTACTACGACTGTAGACTCAATAGCCGTAGATACATTAAAAGTTAAAACAGGGGATAGTATTCAATAGTACTCTTAGATATATTTTTTAGTTTTTTAAATATTTTGAATCAAAAAGTGGTTGTCAATAGCAACACTGCCTTGCAAAATTATATCTTTTTCTCCTCCCACCTTCCGCGAAGTCGAGAGGTTATTTCTTTTTATATCTATACGTTAAGTAACTCATGCACTACCTTAGGAACACCGGTGGTAGCTTTTTCCGAAAGGATGGTAAGATTTTCTTTTTCAGAAATTGCAGGATTAGGATCGATAAAATACACAGGTGTTTGGTTTGGAGCATATTGTAGCAATCCGGCTGCGGGATATACCTGCATAGATGTACCTATAATAATCAGGATATCTGCTTTTTGGGTGATTTCTATAGCAGCATCTAGCATAGGCACCATTTCACCAAACCATACAATATGTGGTCGTAATTGCGAATTATGCTCGCAGAGATCACCCAAACAAAGCTCTTTTTTCCAATCTAAAATCAATTGTTCATCAAACTGACTTCTTACTTTTAGAAGTTCACCATGCAGATGTATGATAGTACTGCTCCCTGCTCTTTCATGCAAGTCATCTACATTTTGGGTGATGATTGTGACCTTATATTTTTTTTCTAATTCAACAAGTGATAAGTGACCTTTGTTGGGTTTAACGGTGAGGAGTTGGCTACGCCTTTTATTATAAAAATCAAGGACCAACGCTGGATTGTTCTCCCAACCCAGAGGAGAGGCAACTTCCATTATATCATGACCTTCCCATAGACCGTCAGCATCCCTAAAGGTATTTATTCCACTTTCTGCACTAATTCCGGCTCCGGTGAGTACGACAATGTTTTTCATAGATAGGATTGATTACATAATTCCAAAGTAAAGCTATCTAAAATAGTTGAATATTAAATCTAGAAAGTAAATAAAGTAGAGAAGATTTTATGTCCATCTTTTTTTTGTTAGAAAATTATACTTCGACAGACTTCGCACAACTATCGAAGAACAGTATTTTTTGGACCTAAAATTAAGTTGGTGATAGTATTTGTGTTTTAATGCAAAGCTTTTTGTGCTTAAAAATAACTTTTTATGAAATTGTATACGTATCTGTGATTTTATACGTTAATCGATAAAAAAGCATTTTTTTTCGATAAGATACATTATGCTGATTAGCGATAAACAGAGGTATTCCGTATTAATATTATGGTTTTACCGTATCTTAAAAAGTTTCAAAAAAACTATCTTGTAGGTAGAATAATACAGCTTTTTGCAACCAACATTAATTTTTAACTAATCATCCTATGAAATACCCTTATGTAATTATTGATAATGACGAAAAAATCGCAGATACTATCCAAATTGCTCTAGAAGGGCATACCGATTATATTTGTACCGGAATCGCAAAAGATGAGCAAACAGCTTTGGATTTGATATTAGAAAGAAAGCCACGGTTGGTGTTTTTAGAGCCAGAAGTTTCTGGAGTGCATACTGAGAAAACGCAATATGCACTAATGACAGAACTTGCTAAATACATGTCGCAATTGCCAGAGTTTATCGTTGTTACCAAAACATCGGACTATGCTATAGAGGGGATACGCAATAGGATTTTGGATTATGTACTCAAACCATTTAATAAAAATCAGATAATCAGGACGTTAATGCGTTTTGAAAAAGACTTTGATCAGGTGGGTGACAATACATTATGCTTCAAATCATATGGAGATTATCGGTTTGTTGATGTTGATGAAGTGCTGTATCTAAAAGCTGATAACAACACAACAGACTTTATTATGAGTACCGGCAACACAGTAGAAGCCTTCAAAACGTTAAAACATTTTCAGAACTTATTACCAGATCATTTTGTGAGAATACATAATAGTTATATTATTAATACCCACTATGTATCTAGAATTCACTTTGGTAAGGCAAAATGTGCGATTAAGAATACTAATGATATGATTCCGTTTTCAAAATCATACAAAAACAATGTAGAGGAGATCAAAGACACTTTATCTAAGAAAAGTTTAATCAATATATAGTTTAACAAACTTTTATGTAAAAATTAACCGATAGATAATATTATCTATCGGTTTTTTTATTTAGCTGGGTACAAATGAACTAATTTTTTTTGTAGGTTTTTTCTTTCTATTTTTTAAATATACCCAACCACTCGTATACTAGGGGTATTTACCTCTGTTTGATAGCAATACACTAAACAGTCCTTAATATTTTGGGCGCGCGCGAGGCTATACGCTACATTTGTAGTGTACAATTAGAGAAATGGAGTACAAATAATAATACGCTCTAATTATACAATGTTTGCGCAACAAACCCCAAAGTAAAATTTTAAAAAAATAATTTACCCCATAAAGACTAAGTCTTTAAATTAAAACAAAAAAAATAAGAATTATGAAAACTATCAAAATATTATTCGTTACATTATTTTTAAGCACTTTTTTTATCGCTTGTGAAACAGATTCAGTAAATGATGAGGTTGGGATTGAAGATAATTTAGAAGTTGTTGGAGAGGATGAAGCCGATGAAGTTCAGCCTCAGAAGTAATAAATTTGGACTAATTAAAATAAATAAACTAAGAAACTATGAAAACTATAAAAGTCTTATCTACAGTATTATTATTTAGTACTTTCTTTGTAGCTTGTGAATCTGAATCATTAAACGAAGAAATTGGGTATAATGATGGAATTGAAGATGTATATGGAGAAGATGAAGCGGATGAAGTGCAACCAGATGGTGTTGGAGGCAAATAATAATTTAAATTTCACTACAAATAAATTAAAAAAGTTCTACATTTATGTAGAGCTTTTTTGTTGTATTAATTAACTATTTTGAAAATAGAATCTTATAAGATGTTTGAGTTTTACTTTAGATCTATCGTATTGCTATTGATCTTGCTTTTCGTAGGGTGTAGTAATCCTGATAAAACAATTAAAAGTAAAGAGTTAAAATCTAACTTAGTAGAGGCTTATATAGCTAAAGCTAACAATAATGAGTATTCTGATAAAGAAAAGCGGGATAATTTAGAAAAAGCATATAATATTTATTCTACACTAAATAATAATGCATTTAAAATTGAAAAGATCCATGAAATATCTGTTGGATATTATTCCCTAAAAGATTACGACAGATTCAGAGATATGAATGAAAAAGCTTTGAAGCTAGCTTTTTCTATTAAGGATTCTTTAAATATGGCAAAATCTTATGCATATTTAGGAATTTATTATAGAAGATCTGATTTAGGTATAGCATATAAGAATTATTATGAAGCAGAAAAAATTTATTCTTTGCTGGATGATGAGAAAGGGGAAATAAAAGATATAGCTTTTGATCATGGTAAAGTTCTCATAGATATTGCTAGGATACAGCAAAGAACTAAAGACTATAGCGCAAGCGAAGCCACAACTATAAAAGCTATTGAAAAGTTTGAATTTGCTGAAAATCCACAATATTTACCTTTATGTTATACTAATTTAGGGATACTAGCAAAATATTTGGAGCGATATGATGAAGCTGTCGAGTATCATTTGAAAGCTATTGAATATTCTAAAAATACTGAAAGTGAAATATCACAAAAAACTATATCTTATAATAATATAGGTACTGTTTACAAATCTCAAAAAAATTATGAAAAAGCAAAAGAGTATTATAATAAAGCTTTATCATATAAAAAATTTCTTAACAGAAACCCGGCACGTTATGCCAGATTATTGGATAATTTAGCCTACGTTAATTTTTTGTCTAATGATACATCCGAAATACCTGATCTTTTTTATCAAGCTTCTAAAATAATGGATAGCATGAATAATAAAAGAAGACTAATAACTAACACTTTGCATTTAGCGGAATACTATAAATCTATAAGTAAGGATAGTATTGCTAAAGCTTATGCAAAAAGATCAAGAGATTTATCATTAGAATTACAAAACAATGAAGAACTATTAAAAGCTTATCAATTATTGTCAGAGGTTTCAAACAATGAGGAAGGGTTAGAATATGCAAATAAATATATTAGGTTGAATGATAGCATAGTTAAGGAAGAACGTTTATTTCGAGATAAATTTGCAAGAATTGAATTCGAAACCGATGAAATCGTACAAGAAAACCAACAAATCAGCCGCGAAAACGAAATCCTTATCATTGCCATATTAGGATTGACTGCTTTATTTTTGTTGGGATATATTATTTTTAGGCAACAACAAAGTAATAAAGAGCTTGTATTTGCTCAAACTCAACAAGAGTCTAATCAGGAGATCTATCGACTCTTACTAAATCAACAAATCAAATTAGAAGAAGGTCGCCAATTGGAACAACAACGCATGTCAGAAGAGTTGCATGATGGTGTGTTGGGTAGATTATTTGGAGTGCGATTAAGCCTTGATGGAATCAATCAAAGAGCAAATGATGGATTTACTGAAGCCAGAAATAAATATATCGATGAGCTTAAAGCCATCGAGAAAGAGATTCGTTTGATATCTCATGACTTAGGTACAGAAGCCTTACCGTCTGATGTGGCGTATATAGATGCCATAGAAAGCCTGATCAGTGATCTATGCGAAATCAATAAAATAAATTTTGAGTTTGATAATGATGAAGATATCGATTGGGAGCATATCGATGATCAGAAAAAAGTGAATTTCTTTAGAATTCTACAAGAATCATTACAGAATATTTTTAAGCACGCTAGTGCAAAAAATATAAAAATTAGTTTTGATTATATTGAAGATAAAATAAATCTTACTATCTTGGATGATGGAATAGGTTTTAAAACCAACAAAGTCAAAAAAGGAATTGGTTTAAAGAATATTGCATCCAGAGTTAGTCAGATGAGTGGTGTGGTTCAGTTTTTAAGTAATAGTGGATCCGGCACCGAAGTGTCAGTTAGTGTACCAGTATAATGTATCGTATAACAATACCATTCTAAAAAAAATGAACATGCTACTTTACCTTTGATATGGTTTAGTAATAATACATTATGTTTTAGAGTTAAAAACAACAAATTTTGAAATGAAGAAAAAGCTAAAAGTTCTCATGATTGATGATCATCCTATGATTATCGAGGGGTATAAAAATACCTTATTAGGTGAAAACCAAAAAGAATATCAGATCAAGATTGATATTGCATCTAATTGTGATGATGCTTATGCTAATATTGTAAAATCTTCAGAAACAGTTCCCTATGATATGCTTTTTGTTGATATAAAATTACCTCCTTCATCTGATGGCACCATTACATCTGGAGAAGATTTAGCAAAGCATGCAAAAGAACTGCTACCTAATGCAAAAATTATCATACTAACGATGCATAGAGAAGATCATAGGATACATAATATCCTAAAAAACATTAACCCCACTGGGTTTTTGATTAAGAGTGATCTTACTTCTAGTGAATTATTATTGGCATTTAATAATATAGTAAAAGGTAAGGCCTATTATAGTGCAACGGTAAATGATCATTTTAGAAAAATGATGACGAATAAGTTTTCCTTGGATGAGAAAAACTTAAAGATTTTATACCATTTATCTCGCGGTGTTAAAACAAAAAATCTTCCTAACTATGTGAGTTTGTCATTAAGTGCTATTGAGAAAAGAAAAAATCAGATCAAAGAAATGTTTTCTATCGCAAAAGCAGACGATCAACAATTGTTAGAAGAGGCTCGTAAAAGAGGATTCATATAGACATAAAGATATTGTATTGATATAAATAAAGAGGCTGAATAATTTGTTTTTAACTTAGAATTCAGCCTCTTTTTTGATTATAGAAACCGACGCCGAGGGAAACCTCCTTACAGCATTACTGTATATTTAAAAAATATCAGTTCTACTAACTCAGTAGTACTATGTTATATAGAAAAAGGATACTTTACTTAAAAGTCTTGCCATGCTGAGCCCGTGGGAAAGTCGCTACTTCTAAGTGAGTTTAGTAAGGTCTATTTTTTTCTTCGATGATCTCGAGTACTTAATAATGCTTAATATAAACTTAATCGTTTGATGTGATGTAAGAGTTACTATAATTGAAGATAGAGAATTACCGGTTGGGACTTATTATTATACCTTAAAATATGAAAATATGAGTGGAATCCTTGTGTCTAAGCAGGTTACTTATGTATCAATAAATAAAAATCGTACAGAATAGTATATATTTGTTATTCCCTAAATCAAATAAAATGCTAATGAATAGATTATTAACCAGTCTTATGTTAGGAGTGAGTTTTCTTCTCTCCTGTCATACTTATGCCCAACAAGACGCACAGTATACGCAATACATGTACAATACGATAAGCGTCAATCCTGCTTATGCAGGAAGTCGCGGAGTGATGAGCATCATGGGACTACACCGCAGCCAGTGGGTTGGTCTAGACGGTGCTCCCCGAACTCAAACCCTTACCCTTAATACACCAATAGGTGATAATGAGCGTGTTGGATTGGGATTGTCGAT
>CANLYR010000031.1 GCA_947495425.1 uncultured Aquimarina sp. | reverse complement strand
ATTTCGAAGAGAAGCTCTTCGATAGACTTGTAATTGCTGGAATTACAGGATTATGATTAAAAACGGATATTCAAATAATATAAAATTGAAATTAAAAATTAATTAACACCGTTCGTAAAACTATTAACTAAGTGCTGATCATTTCGTAAATGATCTTTTAAAGATCAACTTTCGACGAGAATCTTCGTTCGGATAAATATTTAACTAATGCGTTAATGGTGGGATAATCGTATAATAGACTAGGCTCTACCTGTTGATCCAGCCATTCGCCCAACTCGCCAGTTAAGCCAATCACAGCTACAGAGTCCAAACCAAAGCGCTCGAAAGGAGTGCCAGTATCGATCTCATCAATATCGATTTCTAATGCTCCGGCAATTGCATTAACCAGCCATTCCTCTATTTCATCTGAGCCTTTACCAGAGTGATTCTTTTGAAAAGATGTTTTTGAATCGTTCTTAAGTTTATCTTTATTCTTTGAAACATTGACAGGCATAGTTCTTTTAATTTAGTAAAGATCAATATAAGCAGTTTATTATTGAACTTTTTAAGGTGGTTAAATTGTCATGACATTTAAATCTTCTGGTTGATCTACCTAAAATTTAATAAAACCAACGATCTGATTAATTTACATACACGTAGTAGAATAATTTAAAAAGAACTTGGAATGTAAATCTAATTTAAATCATTAAATTAAAGTAGTTCTAAGGTGTTACAATGTATAACAAGACATATTACAAAAGCTTACATAGGCTATGAACGCAATTAGAATTGGGCTTACAGGTTTTGACTAAAATTTTTCCTAACTATTTTGAATATACCAAAGAATGAAGAATGTGTAATTCTTTCTTTTTAGGTTAACCAGAATATTTATGTAAACATAATATTTAATATTAATCAATAAAAATATAGACTTGATAAATCATGAATAATGTGCAATTTTTGTGCAAACAAAAAAAGAGCTATGTTTACTTTAACACAACTCTTTGATTATCAAGTGGAGAAGATGGGACTCGAACCCACGACCTCTTGACTGCCAGTCAAGCGCTCTAGCCAGCTGAGCTACATCCCCGCTTTGTTAATCAGACCCACGTAAAACTAATAGGGGCACTCTACTTTCAAAATCTCTTTTTAAAACCGTATTTTCTTCCCAAAGTTTAGCAAAAAATCCACGTCTGCGTCTAAAAACACATATTAGATCAGGATGGCTTTCATTTAAATGTTCCAAAACCCCTTGGAATAACGTGGCATTCTCAGAAGATTTGTAGGATGAAGCTATTTTATCTAAATCCTTATCTAGTTTAGCATCTTCAGGTAAAAAATTAGTTGTTTTTACTTGAAGCAACTTTATTTCAGCATTAAATGTACTTAAAATTTCCTTTATCGGCATTAATGCATTTTTTCTTTTAATGATCCCTGATTTGACTGCTATAAGGACAGTTTTGATAGGCTTTAATACATAATTTACAGGTACAATCAATATTGGTATTTCAGTTTTCTTAACCAGGCTACCAGAGGTTTCACCTAAAAAATAAGGATTTGTAAGACTACCTTTTTCCGCCTCTAAAACAATTAGATCAATAGAATGTTCTAAATTAAATTTTGGGATCGCTTCTAGCAAATCTCCTTTCAATGGTAATGCAATTAATTCTACACCTTTTCTATCCAAACCATGTAGCTTTTCTTCAATTGAAGATGCAGTAATTTCTTCCAGTGTTTTATTTACAGAAGGAAGACTTCCTGTTCTGGGTAATTCTTTAAATATCTCTACGGCATATATAGTACCTCCTAGCTCTTTAGCCAAGTCTATAGCATATTGAAACAATGATATCGAAACCGAATCTTCGGATAACCCTAAAGGAACAAGTATATTCTTCATTCCGTAACTTGATTTGTGATTAATGAGTAAAAGTACAATTTTATGTCAATTATGAGTTCAAATGTCTCAAAAGATATACAACGGGTTTTCTTAAAATTTATTTAAATATATATCAGAATTTAATAACGAATTCTAAACTACAATATAAAGTTAGTACTTTTGAGGTTTTTGGCATACATGATTCGAAAAGCATTACCGTCTGATCTTCAATTTATATTTAATCTAACACAAGCCTGTGCTAAGGCAATGATTGTCAAAGGTATATATCAGTGGAACGAATATTACCCTACCAAAGAGCGGTTCGAAATGGATATTGGACTACAAGAGTTATATGTATTAGAAAAGGAAAGCATAATAGGAATAATAGTTTTAACAGAAATAATTGATAAGGAGTATATCCCTATACAATGGCTCACGCAAAATCTAAATAATCTATATATTCATCGTTTGGCGGTTCATCCAACATATTGGGGGCAAGGATATGCACAAAAACTAATGGAATTTGCAGAAGAGCATGCAAAAAAGTATCAATATGAATCTATACGATTGGATACGTTTAGTCAAAATCAACGTAATCAAAAATTTTATGAAACTCCGAGGATATCAAAAGCTAGAAACTATATATTTTCCAAAACAAAGTGCTGATCCATTCTATTGTTATGAGCGACTATTATGAGTACAGTTATTAGTTTTAAACAAATAAATAAATTAGCTATCCCAGCAATCATTTCTGGTATTGCAGAGCCTGTTTTATCGGCTACAGATACTGCTATAGTAGGAAATATAGCTGTTAATGGAACAGAATCCCTGGCAGCAGTCGGTATTGTGGGTACATTTTTGTCGATGCTGATTTGGATTTTGGCTCAGACACGCAGTGCTATTTCGGCAATTATTTCTCAATATTTAGGAGCGGGGAAATTAGAAGAAGTAAAAACACTACCAGCACAAGCAATCACATTCAATCTTGGATTAAGTGTGATTGTTTTATTAACAACAGTTCCGTTTATAGAACAAATATTTAGAGTATTAAATGCAGAAGGTACTGTGCTAGCATATTGTATCTCATATTATAGTATTCGAGTGTGGGGGTTTCCGTTATCACTTTTTGTATTTGCTGTATTTGGTATTTTTAGAGGGTTACAAAATACGTTTTGGCCTATGATCGTTGCATTGATAGGCGTCTCGATTAATATAGGGCTTGATTTTGCATTAGTGTATGGTATAGAAGGCATGATAACCCCAATGAATCTTGAGGGAGCTGCATGGGCAAGTTTGATTTCTCAGATTGTAATGGCCATTCTGGCATTTGTACTGTTACTCAAAAAGACCAATGTTTCCTTACGACTAACGAAACCGTGGCATCCAGAAATGAATCGTTTTCTAATTATGAGCGGTAACCTTTTTATTCGCTCAATAGCACTTAATATTACTATTGTTATGGCAGTGCGCGAGGCAACTGCACTAGGAACCGATAATGTGGCAGCACATACCATAGCGATGCAATTGTGGCTGTTTTCGGCATTTTTCATCGATGGTTATGGTAGTGCAGGTAATATTTTGGGAGGAAAGTTATTAGGTGCCAAGGATTATATTAATTTGGTAAGACTGGCCAAAAAAGTAACGCTATATGGTATTATTGTAGCTGTTATTTTGGGATCAGCAGCATTAATAAAACCTGAAATCCTTGGAGCTATTTTTACAAAAGATCAAAATGTACTAACTATCTTTACTAGTTTTTTCTATTTGGTAGTTATGATACTACCCATTAATGCAGTCGCATTTGTGGGAGATGGCCTGTTCAAAGGTTTTGGCGATACGGGATATCTTCGTAATGTACTACTTACCTCTACTTTTTTTGGGTTCTTACCCATGCTATTTTTATCCCGCTATTTAGGCTGGGGACTGCATGGCGTATGGATTGCTATAACGGTGTGGATGCTCTTTCGAAGCACGGCATTAATACTTAAATTCTATAAAAAATATGTTCCTTTATCCTTGTGAAGTGAGCACTTTTATTACTACAAAAAGTGTTACTATATACATTGATCCCATCAAGATCTCTAGCCGATATTTTTCAAAATATTTTCTTACCATAATTCAAATTTATAAGTAGTTGACCAGCATTTAAATACGTAGAAATACATAGTATTGGACTCTATTTTATAAATAGGTAAGATCAAAATAGTATGAATTTATTTCACAAATAAAAAAATAGATACTATTAATAAAGAGTACATAAATATCAATAGAAGCCCTATGCGTAATCTGTGTTTTTCAAAAAATTGTTCTAACATACGCTAAAGATATGTTTTGTAAATCACTTTTTTGAAATACTAAATATGTAGTTATTATTAGTTTTTAACATTTAATCCACAAATTATGCCTATTTATTAAGGTTTAATTGAATATTAATTATTTTTGTTCTAAATAAAAAGCAATGATAACAAGACCAAATGGAAGCCTGTATGTACATTCAGAAAACAATATTGCTACCCTAGAATTTGCGCACACGGCCAGTAATTCTTTTCCTTCAGAATTATTAGAAAGATTAAGCAAAGCCTTTGATCAATTATCGGGTGACGATTCTGCACAGGTTATTATTTTAAAATCCGAAGGAGATCGAGCATTTTGTGCGGGTGCTTCTTTTGATGAACTTATGGCAATTACAAATCTAGAAGAAGGAGAACAATTTTTTTCAGGATTTGCTAATGTGATCAATGCGATGCGTAGATGTAAAAAACCAATAATTGGTAGAGTACAGGGCAAAACCGTTGGTGGTGGAGTAGGATTAGCTGCTGCATGTGATTATTGTATGGCTACAGAGGCTGCTTCTGTAAAATTAAGTGAGTTAACCATTGGTATTGCCCCTTTTGTTATTCAACCTGCAGTGAGTAGAAAAATTGGATTAGCTGCTTTTGAAGCTTTAGCCTGGGATGCATCACAGTGGAAAAATGCATATTGGGCAAAAGAAAAAGGACTGTATACCCGAGTTTTTGAGACTATTGATGAGTTGGATAAAGAGATACAGGTTTTGGCCGAAAAACTAGTGAGTTATAATCCGCAGGCACTTCAGGAAATGAAAAGAGTAACATGGGCAGGAACTGATCATTGGAAAGAATTATTAGCTGAAAGAGCTGCAATTTCAGGAGAACTGGTACTGTCTGAATTTACAAAAAATGCGTTGGTGAAATTTAAGAAGTGATATAATATCCCCAATTTTAAGGAGTATTTAGATTGCGTTTTGATTCAGAAATAAGAGAAAGAAAGTGTAATCTTCCGTAACTTTGCAGAAATTAGAACGTAAAGGATGAGTAAGATACGAATCACAAAACAGTTTTCCTTTGAAACCGGTCATGCACTGTATGGATATGACGGGAAATGTAGAAATGTACATGGACATAGCTATAAATTGAGTGTAACCGTAATTGGTATTCCCATCGCAGATACATCTCATGTAAAACTGGGTATGGTAATCGATTTTGGAGACCTCAAAAAAATTGTAAAAGAAGATATCGAGGATGTTTTTGATCATGCCACTGTATTTAATAAAAACACCCCTCATGTTGAGCTTGCAAGAGAATTAGAAAATAGAGGGCATAATGTTATTTTGGTTGATTATCAGCCTACGAGTGAGAATATGGTGATTGATTTTGCTCAAAAAATTAAAGCAAGACTTCCACAAAATATCGAGCTACACTCACTGAGACTTCAAGAAACTGAGACTTCGTATGCCGAGTGGTATGCATCTGATAATGCATAAGTTTGATGTGATTATCTTTGTAAGGCTCCACGCATTTTTAGGTTGAAGTGCCAAAGGGCGAAGAGGTAAATTAAATGGCTACCTGAATAAATTCCTATATTTACATTTCAAATTTAGAGTATGAACCTTCCGGAAGGAAAAAAAGTATATTTTGCCAGTGATAATCATTTGGGAGCTCCAACCAAAGAAGAGAGTTTTCCCAGAGAGCAAAAATTCGTAAAATGGCTGGATGAGGTAAAAAAAGATGCAGCAGCTATTTTTTTATTGGGAGATCTTTTTGATTTTTGGTTCGAATATAAAACTGTAGTGCCCAAAGGGTTTACCAGAACATTAGGAAAACTAGCTGAGATTACAGACTCTGGAATACCTGTATATTATTTTGTGGGGAATCATGATTTATGGATGAATGGATATTTTGAAGAAGAATTGAATATTCCTGTATACCACACTCCTCAAGAATTTACATTTGCCGAGACCACTTTTTTTATTGGTCATGGAGATGGCTTAGGCCCAGGAGATAAAGGATACAAACGAATGAAGAAAGTGTTTACAAATCCGTTTGCCAAGTGGTTGTTTAGATGGCTGCATCCTGATCTGGGTGTACAATTGGCGCAATACCTTTCTGTAAAAAACAAATTAATTTCTGGGGATGAAGATGTTATTTTTTTAGGAGAAGAAAATGAATGGTTGGTACAATACTGTAAGCGTAAGTTAGATGATAAACACAGAGATCATTTCGTATTTGGGCATAGACACCTTCCTATGGAAATACAACTGGATGAAAAATCAAAATACACTAATCTAGGGGATTGGATTCTGCATTATACCTATGCAGTATTTGATGGTACAGAGCTAAAATTAGAACAATATCCATAAACTATATTTTCACTAGAATATCATAAAAACAAAAAAAGCGGGTATGTTTTTTACATACCCGCTAGTAGGTTAAGCATTGTTTTAGGATTATTCTATCATTATTTGTTTAACGATAGTTTTTGTTCCTAGAACTACTTTTACTAGATACAATCCACTTATTTTAATAGTATTTCTTACACCATTTAAAGAGATAGATCGTGTGCCGGCTTTAAGAATACCTAAGTTACGCTTTCTTATACTTTTGCCGCTTAGATCTAGAATTTCAACAGAAGAAAGAACATCTTGATATGTGGTAATATTGATATTTATATGTTCACCTTTGATTACAGGGTTAGGGTATACATTGATATTTTCTTTCGTAAACTCATTCTTATCTTGTAAAACAGCAGCATTTCTATTGGCCAACCCTTTGATGATAAATTTTTCCCAAGAACCAATAGCATTTCTATTACAGAAAACTCCCATATCTCTTCCGTTTTCATGACTTACATATTTTCCGTTATTTCCTTTAACAGCATATAGGTCACCTCCTAGTGATTCTAATGTAAATTTTTCCCAACTACCAACAGCATTACGGTTACAGGTCATACTTTTAGTACCATTTTCTGAGCTTACATATTTCCCATTATTTCCTTTGAGGCTAACGGTGCCATTACCAGGAGATTCTACTATAAATTTTTCACTAACCCCTGCCTGAGTGCGATTAGCGCGCATGGATCGATTACCGTTTTCCGAACTTATAAATTTGCTTATACTTTGTCCCTTGATAGTAACACCTTCACTGCTGCCGTCTCCGCCACCAGTATCAACATCACCAACGGTGATATTTATTGTTTTGGTTGTCTTTTTACCTTTTTTATCGGTAGCTTCTGCTTTTAAAGTATATGTACCTGAGCTTAAGTTCTTCAGCTGATTATCTTGCCCATTATGATTCCACTCATAAGGACTTACACTCTCCTGTCGAATAAAAGAATTATTAATATACAATTTCACATTACCTATCCCATCACTATCCGATGCATTTATAACAACCTTAAAAGTTGCTGGAGCAGTATATGACGTGTTATTTGATGGGGTAGCAAATGTTACATTTGGCCCATTATTATTTCCACTGCCGCCATCCCCACCAAATCGTGGTCTCGAGGATAACCAGTTCATATCGAATTTAGGTCCTTTGCATTGACATCCTTTACTACCTTGATCTACACGACCAGGGCATACTATTTCATCTTTAATTCTCTTACCTTGTATCGTTATAGCATCTTCATGTCCTGGGCCATTACCACACTGTATATCATTATATCTTGGATCTCCGTTTCTCATAGCTCTGAAACCGGGGTGTTTTTGAAGTTCATCACAGACAGCTCTAACACTTCTCCCTTGTCCGTTGATAGTAATTTTGAAATTACCAATACCATGATCAAAAGTAGAATTACAGAAACAGTAACCGTTTGCCTGGTAGCTGTCTTTCCAAGAATTTGCATTAGGAACAATTCTTACGCCTTGGTCAAAAGTATCTTGACCGGTACAGCCAGTATCTGAGGCTTTGGTTATAGCACTATTAGTTTGGATCGGTTGAGGTTTCGATTGTGCAATTATCGAAGTAATGCTAGAAATAAGTAAAAAAAAGAAAATAGATAGTTTACGTTTCATAATAATGTTTTTAATAATTCGTGAGTTTTAATTGTGAATTAAAATACTTAATTATAGAACGTCTATTTTTGATTTTAGTTAGGGTACATTAGGTATACAAATTGATAAAAGAGAATACATAAAGCATACTTTGGTCTATAATAATTAAGTAAGAAATATAAATATTGATTATGATACCCGGGATAGTGCTTCTTTGGCAACCTGAATCCTAACTGTTTCTGGAGCATGAAGTGCTGTGTGATGATCAAAAAAGATGATTGAATGATTGAGAATCGCTTCAATTAAATAATGGCTACCATTGAAATATGAGTTTTTTACTCGCGCTTTCACAGGTGATGTAGGGTCAACTTTTAGTTCATGAGGATAGACAAGTAGCATATCTTTACTATCAGATTCTTGTACAGATGAACGCTTAATTTGATTTACCTCACCAAAAAGGGAAGCCACATAATAGTTTGGAGGATTTTGATAGAGTGTTGTAGTATCTTCTTTAATCAATAGTTCACCTTGTTTAATAACAATGGTTTGATCTGTGAAGGAAAGAATATCTGTTTTATCATGTGTAGCGGTAATGCTTGTAATAGCATTACGTTTTAGATATCTAAAAAGATTTCTACGTAATGCGCTTCTTCTAAAATTATCAATATTTCCAAAAGGTTCGTCGAGCAGCAATACCTCTGGTCTCTTGGCTAATGCTTTTGCTAGTGCTACTCTTTGTTTTTGTCCGCCACTTAGGTTTTCTACTTTGGTATTGGCAAATGGTATCATTTCTACAATATCGAGTAATTCGTTAACGCGATCTTTTTTTAATTCGGGTTCAAAATTTGATAAATATTGACCAATGTTTTCGGCGACACTATGATAGGGCTGTAGTTCAAAACCTTGTGATAGGTATTTCATATTTTCGTGGCCAGGAATAAGGTTATAAAGGGGGCCTAGTAATTCTTTATCATTCCAAAACAGAGTTCCTTCAGCGGTTTGTAAAAGACCATAGATAATTTTTAGCAAGGTGCTTTTTCCACAACCACTGGCACCAATTAAGGCGATATGTTGTCCTTTTTCAATAGTAAAACTTATGTTTTTTAAAACAGAAATTTTATCATAAGCGAAGGATATGTTCTCTACGTTTAGCATTACTCAAATATATTGAACTTTCTTATGAAGTTTAAAGGACTTCAATAAAAAAATCCGTTTCTCTTTAGAAAAACGGATTTTTAGTTCTTTTGTATAAAACACTATCCTTTTATATCAGAAGCAACTTTTTCTGGTAAAACTTCATACCCCATATTAAATAAGGTAAACCCAAAAATATCAGCATATTGTTCTATGGTTTTGCTTACAGGTGTTCCTGCACCGTGACCGGCTTTGGTTTCAATTCGAATTAATGTTGGGTTATCCCCTGATTGTTTGGCTTGAAGCTCGGCAGCAAACTTGAATGAGTGTGCAGGTACAACTCTATCATCGTGATCTCCTGTAGTTACCAGAGTTGCTGGATATTGTGTGCCTTCTTTTACATTATGAACTGGAGAATATCCTTTTAAGTATTCAAACATTTCTTTGTTTTCTTCTGAGGTACCATAATCATATGCCCATCCTGCTCCGGCAGTAAAAGTATGATAGCGTAGCATATCCAAAACGCCAACCGCGGGTAATGCTACCTTCATAAGATCAGGTCTTTGGGTCATAGTAGCTCCGATAAGTAAGCCTCCGTTTGATCCGCCACGAATTGCAAGATAATCGTTAGACGTATATTTAGTATCTATCAAATATTCTGCGGCGGCAATAAAATCATCAAATACATTTTGTTTTTGCATTTTGGTACCGGCATCATGCCATTCTTTTCCATACTCTCCACCACCTCGTAAGTTTGGTACAGCATAAATACCGCCTTGTTCCATCCAAACGGCATTAGCAATACTAAAAGAAGGCGTTAGGCTTACATTAAATCCGCCATAACCATATAGTATGGTTGGGTTTTTACCATCTAATTCAACACCTTTTTTATGAGTAATGATCATAGGTACCTTTGTTCCGTCTTTTGAGGTGAAAAACACCTGCTTACTTTCATAATTTTCGGGGTTGAAATCTATTTTTGGTTTGCGGTATACTTCAGAAGTTCCTTCGGCAATATTGTATTTATAAATACTGCTTGGTGTTTTGTAATTGGTAAAAGAATAGTACAGCTCTTTTTCTTCTTTTTTGGTTCCAAATCCATTTGCACTTCCTACTCCAGGTAATGATACTTCGCGCACTAGTTTTCCATCATAATCATATTGTAATACTTTGGATACAGCATCTACCATATATTCTGCAAAGAAATATCCTCCTCCTGTTCCTGGACTTAGTACATTTTCTGTTTCAGGAATAAAATCTTTCCAGTTGTCGGGAGTAGGGTTTGAAGCATCAACAGTTATGATTTTTTGATTAGGAGCATTAAGGTTAGTTACTATAAATAAAGTAGAACCTACATTTTCTATTACATAATTATCGCTTTCTGTGTGATCTACAATTGCTATTAATTTACTATTAGGTTTTGTTAAGTCCTTAATAAACAGCTTATTTCCAGATGTAGCGATGCTTGCACTAATAGTGAGGTAACGATCGTCTTCTGTAACATTTCCAAATACATAGCGATGTTTTTCTTCGGGAGTACCTCCAAAAATCAATACGTCTTCTTTTTGGGGAGTACCAAGTTTATGATAATATACTTTATGTTGATCTGTTTTGGCAGAAAGCTCACTACCTTTTGGTTTGTCATAGCTCGAATAGTAGAACCCTTCATTTTTTTTCCAGGAAACTCCAGAAAATTTGACATCTACAATGGTATCTTCAAGAATTTCTTTGGTTTCGGTATTTTTTACAATCACCTTGCGCCAGTCACTACCTCCTTCAGAAATAGAATAGGCAACGAGTTTTCCGTTTTTAGAAAAACTCACAGTACCAAGAGAAGTTGTTCCGTCTTTACTAAATGTATTAGGGTCTAAAAACACCTCGGGTTCATCTCCTTCATTTTTGAAACGATAGATTACATATTGATTTTGAAGCCCGTTATTTTTATAGAAATATGTGTACTCACCTTCTTTGAATGGAGCACTAATTTTTTCATAATTCCATAGGTCTGATAAGCGTTTCTTTAAAGCTGATCTAAAAGGGATTTCCTCCAGATAACCAAATGTAGTTTTGTTTTGTGAGGTAACCCAGTTTTCTGTTTCTTCACTTCGGTCATCTTCCAGCCAGCGATATGGATCCTTAACTTGAGTGCCAAAATAAGTATCTATGGTGTCTCCTTTTTTAGTTTCAGGATAATTCAATGCAATAGTATTTTTATTGATTTTTTCTTTTGTTTCATTTTTGCAGCCTATTACCAAAGTGATAATAGTTAATACAATGAGTACTTTTTTCATGACATGCTTAATTAGAATATACAAATCTATCAAAAGAAGCCCCTCTAAATGCTAAATAAAATATAAAAAAGACTGCTCAACATTTAATCTATAAAGAAAATGGGATTTCTTTTATGTTACTTTGGGGTCTAGTAACATGTAGGATTAATATGTATGAGCAGTCAGAATTTTCTGTAAGAAACGAAAAATTTTGGACTTAGAAAAGTATTTTGTAGTTGTCCCAAAATTTGAATATTAAGAAAGAATGTATAAGAAACACAAGAACACCAGGTCCTATATTCGCAGAGTCTAGTGTCGCATGAAATAGAATTATATTTACTGATATTGGTGCTAGAAGTACTAAAGCAAAAGGAATCGCCTTGTTGGTAAGTAGTAGAAATTCGACCAGTACTTCTATGATTCCTACAGTTTTTAGTATGTAACTGCCTGCAAAAGCACCAAATAATACTCCAGCATCTGGATTTTCAAATTCAAAGTCAGGTAAATACCCAATGAATTTATTACTACCAAAAACAACTAATAGTACTCCTAATAGTATTCGTAACGCTAAAATTAACTTGTTCATTTAGAATGTTTTTTGTAATTAAATTGAGGTTTTATAAGAAAAAATGTTAAAAAGCTTACAAAGGTTGAGGAAAACCAGAGTTAAAAAAATATCTTTCATACATGTTAGTGTGTTGTAAAAATTTATTTCTCGTAGCACTTTATCATCATAATCTTTTAATTTAAAACTAATGAAGCCAACAAATTACTTACAACTCGCTTTTTTTGCGTGTACATTTTTCTTTTTTTCAGCTAATGCACAAGATTATTTTTTTGAAGACAAAGCTCCTTTCAATACAGAAATCCCTTCACCTGAAGTATTTCTTGGATATCCAATAGGACAACAACATACGCGTCATGATCAAATTGTAGCGTATCTCACAAAACTTGCTGAGGTTTCAGACAGAGCAACAATTGCTAGTTATGGTAAAACTCATGAAAATAGAAAATTAGTGATGCTCACCGTTTCTACCCCAGAAAACCTTAAAAATCTTACTACAATCAAGCAACAGCATCTGGCATTTACAGATGCAAATAAAACACCCACGAATTATAGTGATGTACCTATTTTTATTCAATTGGGGTATAATGTGCACGGTAACGAACCATCTAGTTCTGAAGCTGCAATGCTTATAGCCTATACCTTAGTTGCTTCTAAGAGTGCAGAAGTAAAAAACTATTTAGAAAATACCGTGCTATTTATTGATCCCACTATTAATCCTGATGGGCGTGACAGACATACACAATGGGCAAATCAGTTTAAAGGAAATCCTTTGGTAAGTGATGCTTATGATGCAGAACATAACGAGATGTGGCCTCGTGGCCGAACGAATCATTATTGGTTTGATCTTAATCGGGATTGGTTGCTTGCCATTCATCCAGAAAGTCGCGGAAAACTAATATGGTATCATGAGTGGTATCCCAATGTAGTAACCGATTTTCATGAAATGGGCACCAATAGCACCTATTTTTTTGAACCCATGAAACCTCTTGGCTCTCAAGATCCTATTATGCCCAAAGAGAATTATGAAGACCTAAATAACTTATTTGCTCCTTATTTTTCTAAGGCATTAGATAATATAGGTTCATTTTATTTTACCAAAGAAGCTTTTGATGGTACATATCCTGGGTATGGTTCGTCGTATCCCGATTTACAAGGAGCATTAGCACTATTGTTTGAGCAAGCGAGTTCGCGAGGTCACTTGCAGGATACTGATTATGGAACCATATCGTTTCCGTTTACTATCCGAAATCAATATGAATCTAGTATTGCTACTGTAAAAGCTGCTGTTGAAAATAAAGGTAAACTTCGCAAATATCAACAAGATTTTTTTAAATCTGCAGTAGGTAATACCTTAAAAAAAGGGATTGAAGCTTATGAATTTGGTGATGCGTACGATCATAATCGAAATAAAGCTTTTATAGATAAATTATTGCTTCATAAAATAAAAGTCTATAAAAAAGGGGATCGATTTGTAGTCCCGGTAAAGCAACCCCAACAGCGTATGGTACAAACAGTTTTTGAAACCTACACTAAGTATAGAGATAGTGTCTTTTATGATGCTTCAGCATGGAGTGTGGCTAATTTTTATAATATGAAATATAAAGCCCTAAAGTCTGCTGCTCTAGGAGAAGAAATTACTACTGTAGATGAATTGGTAAAGGTTTCTAAAATATCAAAATCTGATTATGCATATATTCTGGACTGGGATGATTATAATGCTCCGGCAGCATTGTATTTTATGCAATCCAAAGGATTAAAAGTTGCTTCTGCATTTAAACCTTTTAGTAGTATGATCTCTGGGAGTAAAATCAATTTTAATTATGGTAGTGTGATGGTGCCTGTAAGTAAACAGAAGAAAACTAGCGATGAGGTGTATGCTATTGTAAAAGAAGCCCAGGAGAAGTTTGATGTGCCGATGTATTCTGCCAATACAGGGTTTAGTGTATCTGGAATTGATTTAGGAAGCCGTAATTTTCAAAAGCTAGAGACGCCAAAAGTAGTATTGTTGGTTGGAGAAGGCGTTCGGTCTTATGAAGCAGGAGAAGTTTGGCATTTGTTGGATACACGAGTGCATATGCCTATAACTAAATTACAGATGAGCGATTTTAATACCGTACCGCTAAAAGAGTATAATACATTGGTTATGGTCTCTGGTAACTATAGCCGATTAGATTCACTTGCCCAGAAAAAAATAAAAGATTGGACCGCTCAAGGAAATACTTTGGTTACTATTGCAGGTGCTTCTAAATGGGTAATTGATAAGAACATAGTAAAAGAAGAGCTAACCAAAAAAGAAAAAGATACGACCAAGAATACAACAGTAAAGCGACTACCCTTTGTAGATGCTGGTGAAAATATAGGCCGGGAACGTCTGGGAGGCGCAATTTTCGAAGTAAATCTTGATGTTACACATCCGTTAGGTTTTGGATATCGAGATTCATCCTTGCCTGTTTATAAAAACAACGAAGTATTTATAGCGCCTAGTAAAAACCCTTATGCTACCGTTGCAAAATACACAGAAAGCGCTCATATTGATGGTTATATTTCTACTGATAATTATGAGAATTACTTAAAACCTTCGGCATCGTTGGTTGTAAGTACATTAGGAGAAGGGCGTGTAATATTGTTTGCTGATAATCCTAATTTTAGAGGTTCCTGGTATGGTACAAATCGGTTGTTTTTGAACGCGTTGTTTTTGGGAAATCATATTAATGTGCCCCAAGTGAAAGAGTAGTTGTGTTATAAAGAATTTGAAAAAAGAAACCCTTGCTATTAAGACAATAACAAGGGTTAACCAATTTTTGGTTGGTTATTTAGCCTATTAAATTATTTTCAACTAGATATTCGCCAATTTGTACTGCATTTGTTGCTGCACCTTTACGAAGGTTATCAGCAACGATCCACATATTTAATGCGTTTTCTCTAGAGTGATCTCTTCTGATTCGTCCTACAAACACATCATTTTTACCTTCGGCATATATAGGCATTGGGTATGTATTTGTATCAGGATTATCTTGTACTGTTACTCCAGGAGTTTCGTGTAAAATATTTCGGATATCATTTTCTACAAAATCGTTTTCAAACTCCAGATTTACACTTTCGCTATGCCCTCCAACTACTGGAATACGAATTGCAGTTGCAGTAACAGCAATAGTACGGTCATCCAAAATCTTTTGTGTTTCGTTGACTAATTTCATTTCTTCTTTGGTATATCCATTTTCTTGAAATACGTCGCAGTGTGGTATGGCATTGCGATGTATTGGGTAAGGATATGCCATTTCACCTTTTTCTCCTGCATATTCATTTTCTAGCTGCTGTACAGCCTTTACTCCTGTACCGGTTATAGATTGGTATGTAGAAATTACAGCACGTTTGATTTTATAATTGTCATGCAATGGTCCTAAAGCCATTACTAATTGTATGGTTGAGCAATTTGGATTCGCAATAATTTTATCTTCTTCTGTAAGTGCTTTGGCATTAATCTCAGGAACAACCAATTTTTTAGTAGGATCCATTCTCCAGGCAGATGAATTATCAATCACAGTAATGCCAGCTTCGGCAAATTTTGGCGCCCATTCTAATGAGGTATCTCCACCGGCAGAAAACAGAGCAACATCAGGTTTCATACCTATAGCAGTAGCAAGACCTACTACAGAAAAATCTTTACCCTTATAAGAAATTTTTTTACCTATAGATCGCTCTGATGCCACAGGAATTAATTCTGTTACCGGAAAATTTCTTTCTTCTAATACTTTTAACATTACGGTTCCTACCAACCCGGTAGCACCTACAACAGCTACTTTCATAAAAATTTTACTTTACTATTTCCGCCATAGCAGAAATATCATTGTCGTGATTCAATTGATAATGCTTATACAAAAATCGTATAAACTCTTCAAAATTGCAGCAAAAGTGAGGAATATTTCTAAAAAGACAAGTGTTTTTACTAAAAATATAGAAATTTACATGATTTGTTAAATATATAACTTTTTGTAAAAAAGAACCGTCCTAATTTTAGGACGGTTTAGTTAGTATATGTAGTATAGCGGTAGCTATAGATAATTCATTCTGGCAAGAGTTTATTGCTTTTTAAGCAAATCTCTAATTTCGGCTAATAGCTCCTCTTGTGTTGGTCCGGCAGGAGCTGCAGGAGCTTCTTCTTCTTTTTTCTTTGATTTTTCGTAAGCTTTTAAGACGATAAAGATAAAAAGACCAACAATAATAAAGTTAATAATTGCCTGGATTAAATTTCCATATGTCATCACAGCTGCACCAGCTTCTTGAGCCGCTGCAAGAGTATCATAAGAGCTTCCGTCTAATGAAATAAATTTTTGAGTAAAATCTGTTCCTCCGGTAATAATACCAACAATCGGCATGATGATATCTGCAACGACAGAACCTACAATTTTATTAAATGCTCCTCCAATCACTACAGCAGTAGCCAAAGCAATAATATCCCCCTTCAGTAAGAAGGATTTAAAATCTTTAAAAAATCCCATGTATATAAAATTTAGATGATTAGTTTGGGACTAATTTAACAAAAAATTAGACATTTAATTGAAAAAATAGGTGTAGATATTCTACAATTTTCGATAAAAATCAATTATCATCGATAACAACGCGTTTTACTCGTGGAGAAATCGCAGTGAGTAACTCATATGAAATTGTGCCTACATGTTCTGCTACAGTTGCTGCAGAGGATGTTTGATCAAAAATGATAACCTCATCCCCTTCTTTACAATTTATAGCTGTAATATCGACCATAATCATATCCATACATACATTACCAAGGATATACGCAGGTTTGCTATTTATAGTTATGAAACCATTTTTATTACCATATTGTCTGCTTATTCCATCTGCATGACCTATAGGAATGGTAGCCGTTTTGGTGATTTCTGAAGCTATAAATGCTCTGTTGTATCCCAATGAATCCCCGGGTTTTAAAATATGAATTTGAGAGATTATCGATTTTAAAGAAGCTACTGGTTTTAATTTACGATCATACTTTGCTTCATTACTGTAGCCATATAGGCCAATTCCTGTGCGCACCATATCAAAATGTGCTTCAGGATAATTAAGGATACCCGAAGTATTGGATTGATGAAGTATAGGGGCATAGCCTAGTGAATTAATTATGCTTTTTGTTGCTTTTTTAAAGGAACTGATTTGTTCTAATGTAAATTCTCTTTCTTCGTGATCTTCACTAGCAGCTAAATGAGAAAGTAGCGAAATAACTTTTATAGTATTTGTATGCTGTACTTGTTTTATAGCATGATCGACGTTATGCTCACCAAAACCAATGCGATTTAAACCACTATTAAACTTTATGTGTACAGGATATTCTTTTTGATTGAGAGAAGTCGCTGTTTTTACAAATTCTTTAAGCGTTCTAGCATTATACAGGCTAGGTTCTAATTGATATGTTATAAGTTTAGAGAAATTTACAGGCTGAGGGTGTAGTACTAAAATCGGAGTTTTGATACCTGCTTCTCTAAGGATAACTCCTTCGGAGGTATAGGCCACAGCAAAGTAATCTGCTCCTATTTTTTCGAGATGTTTAGCAATTACTGAAGCATCACTACCGTAACCAGAAGCTTTTACTACAGCCAATATTTTCACATTAGGAGCGACCTTACTTTTTAGATACTTAAAGTTATTTGTAAGATGAGCCAAGTTAATTTCGAGTACAGTTTCTTTTACACTACTCATCAGTTTCTTTGGATTTTTTGGACACTTCTTTTTGATCTTTAACTTCAATGTTTTTAACTCTTTCTTTTAACATTGCTTTATAATAAGCCGCACGGCTTAACGGTTCATATTCATCAGTTTCTCCCAATAGAACAAGATCATCTTTTGTTGATTTTCTATAGCTAAACTGAGCTAGATTTCCTGTTCTGGTACATACAGCATGTACTTTGGTTACATATTCTGCTGTAGCCATTAATGCCGGCATTGGGCCAAAAGGATTTCCTTTAAAATCCATATCTAATCCAGCAACAATAACACGTATCCCTTGATTAGCCAAATCATTACACACAGCAACAATTTCATCATCAAAGAATTGAGCTTCATCAATTCCTACGACATCACAAGTATCTGCTAATATTCTAATATTTGCCGCGGCAGGAACAGGAGTAGAACGAATTTCGTTAGCATCATGAGAAACCACCATTTCATCATCATAACGTATGTCGACAGCGGGTTTAAAGATCTCTACTTTTTGTCTTGCAAATTGGGCTCGTTTTAATCTACGAATCAATTCTTCAGTTTTACCCGAAAACATAGAACCACAAATTACTTCTATCCACCCAAATTGCTCCTTATGATTTACTGTATTTTCGAGAAACATTTTGTATTTTTCAGAATCAATTAAAAGAAATCTTTTCTCCTTACGCTAAGGAAAGGGTAAATTTATTAAAAAACAAAAAGCAGTATTGTAAACGAATAAGAAAGTTATGAAGAAGAAATTAGAAGCCGAACTTATTAGTATTGCGCATCGAGTATTACAACTCAAAGATACCGCTACATTAACTCAGCTACAGGAAGAAGCCAGACAACTTTATGAAAAACTAACGATACTTAATTTTTCGGAGTCTCATTTTGCAGGACCTCAGCCCACTATCGGACAAGTGAGAAAAGCTTTAGATGAAAATGAATCCAGTGAATTAAAGGAGGTGAGGCAAAAAATTAAAGAAATTATTGAGCCAAAACCAATAGTGCCAAAAGAAGAAAAACCAGAAATTAAGAAAACAGCTGAATCTCTACTAGCTGAAAAACTAGAAGCTGAAGAAATACCCGATTTCAATAACAAACCCGAACTCGTTATCGAAGAAGTTAATGCGCGCGTTACAGAAGATCTTTTTGTTCCGGCATCGGTAACTACAGAAAAAAATGTTTCTTTATCTGAATCTGCTTCTCAAAATACAACCCATCACAAAAGCGATATAACCGATGATAATAAGCCTAAATCCCTAAATGATCAGCTTCGTAGCGATATTCATATCGGATTAAACGACCGATTGGCATTTATAAAATATCTCTTTGAAGGAAGTGCCGCAGACTATAATAGAGTACTCTCCCAATTGAATACGTTGAGGGGTAAAAAAGAAGCAGAAGAATTTGTAGAAATGATGGTGAAACCAGATTATAATCACTGGAAAGGTAAAGATGAATATGCAGAACGTTTTATTGATATCGTAAGAAGCAAATTTGAAGATTGAGTATAAATTCTAGAAATATGAAAGTTGTGTATTGGATTGCTACAGCGGCTTTGTGTATTATAATGTTGTATTCTGCTCAGATGTATTTCTTTAAAACCGAAATGATAAAAGGCTTCTTTGAAAGTTTTAAGTATCCAACCTATATCATAATTCCATTAGCGTTAGCCAAAATATTAGGAGTAATCGCTATTCTTACAAATAAAATAAGATGGATTAAAGAATGGGCTTATGCTGGGTTCTTTTTTGATTTGATACTAGCTAGTTTAGCACATTATTATGCAGGTCACGCAATAGGTTTATCGGTGTATGCAATTATAATTCTTGCGATTTCATATGGAGCTGGCAAAAAAGTAAGACCATAATATTTATCAAATAAGAATCAAAAGTTATCTTTACCGAAAGCTACAGTTTTCGGATTTTTTTATTTCATTATATGTCTAAATTATATTTAGTTCCCACACCTATTGGTAATCTCGAAGATATGACGTTTAGAGCAATCAAAGTTCTAAAAGAAGTTGATTTGATTTTGGCCGAAGATACTCGCACTAGTGGAAAATTATTAAAGCATTTTGATATTGTAACACTTATGCAAAGTCATCATATGCATAATGAGCACAAAACTATTGATAGTATTATTAAAAGGTTACAAAGTGGGGAAGTTATTGCATTAATCAGTGATGCAGGAACACCAGCGATTAGTGATCCGGGATTTTTGCTTACCAGAGCTTGTGTAGAGCACGATATACCAGTTGAATGTCTTCCTGGGGCAACAGCTTTTGTACCAGCTTTGGTTAATAGTGGTTTGCCTAATGAGAAATTTGTTTTTGAAGGCTTTCTACCTGTTAAAAAAGGAAGACAAACCCGATTAAAACTGTTATCTGAGGAGCCAAGAACCATGATTTTTTATGAATCTCCGCATAAGCTGATTAAAACACTTGAAAGTTTTGTAACGTATTTTGGGATAGATCGTCAGGTGTCGGTATCAAGAGAACTAAGTAAACTCTATGAAGAAACTATTCGAGGTACAACAGAAGAAGTATTAAATCATTTCGAAAATAAACCACCAAAGGGAGAGATTGTAATCGTTGTAGAAGGAAAAAAGAAGTAATGGATAAACTTCTTTCGAATATCAGAGCGTGCGATGTGTGTAAAGCACATTTACCATTGGACCCAAAACCAATAGTGATTGCTCATCCAGAGACCAAAATTGCTCTGATTAGTCAGGCTCCCGGTAGAATTGCACATTTATCTGGTATTCCCTGGGATGATCCAGGAGGAAGACAATTAAAAAAATGGCTCAATGTTTCTGATCAAAAGTTCTATAATCCAAAAAATTTTGCGATAGTGCCGATTGGTTTTTGTTATCCCGGAAAAGGAAAAAGTGGAGATTTACCCCCCAGACCAGAATGTGCTCCGCTTTGGCATCAATCCATATTTAACCATATGCAAAATCTGCAACTCGTTATTTTGATCGGACAATATGCTCAAAAATACTACCTGAAACAGAAGTCAAAAAGGACAGTAACAGATACGGTGAGCACATTTCATGAATATCTACCAACCTATTTTCCACTGCCTCATCCTTCTCCCAGAAATCGTTTTTGGTTAACAAAAAATCCATGGTTTGATCATGAGGTTCTACCCGCACTTCGAAAAAAAGTAAAGGATATTTTAGTGTAAAATTGTATGCAATATAAAGCATGGATAGGTTTGATTTTCAATAATAAATTGTTTTAAATGTTGTTATTAAGTCATTAGGTAGTTGTATTAAATTCAAAATATTTGAAAAAGAAATCTTTACTTACTATTATCGGAATAAGCGTACTTGTCTTTTTGTTATGGCAATTGCCTTATTTTGGATATATACAATATCCATTATTGTTGTTAGGGACATGGTTTCATGAAATGGGTCATGGGCTTACAGCTTTACTGCTTGGAGGGAAATTTTATTATTTAGAAATTTATGATAATGGTGGTGGAGTCGCATATTCTAATGTTTCGTTTAGTTATCTCGACTATCATATCGCCAGAGCAATTACTTCTGCAGGAGGATTATTGGGACCCGCTATATCGGGCGCAATATTGATTGCATCAGCGAGAAATCAAATTACATCCAAAATCACATTGTGGCTATTGCTAACAATCATAGTGGTGTCATTATGTATATGGATCCATGAAATGTTAGCATTGATAATTTTAAGTGTGTTTGCGGCGATTTTATTTTTTATCGCAATTCTTAGAGTCAGAAAATTAGAAGCTTTTACACTACTATTTTTAGGAACGCAATGTGTGCTAAGTACCTATCTTCAAACAGGGTATTTATTTACAAAACAGTTCGAACGTGACGGTAGAATTCAGTATTCAGATACACAAATGATAGCCGCCAATCTATCAGGAACGTATTGGATGTGGGCGATTTTGATTCTTTTGATTAGCATAGTTTTACTGTACAAAAGCTATCAGTACTATTTGAGGAAATAGGTGTTAACTATGTTTGCCTTTTTCCCAACCATGTTTACCGAGGTATTGTTCTCCGGATTCGATAGCTCCTCCTTCGACGGTTGTACCCATAGAATCATTCCATCGATTAAGATAACCAAATAGAGAAATCACACCGAGCATTTCTACAATTTCACCTTCATCCCAATACTTATATAGTTCTTCTTTGATATGATCATCAACTGCATTAGGGATTACTGATGCTGCTAGAGAAAAATCCAAGGCAGCACGCTCTGCATCACTAAAAGCAGGATGTGCCTTATACTCCCAGATATTATCTAATTGCTCTTGCTCTGCGCCATAACGTTCTGCAGCACGTATGGCATGTGCCTGGCAATATCGACATCCGGTCGCATTACTACTTACCCATGCAATCATGCGTTTAAGTGCAGAAGTGACACGACCTTCGTTAGCCATAACAGCTTTGTTGAGGTTAATAAATGCTTTAGATATAGCGGGCCTTCGTTGCATTGTAAGTATCGAATTAGGACAAAATCCTAAAGTTTCATTAAAAAATTCTGCTAATTCTCTGGTTTCGGGATCATGATCAGCAGACAATGGAGTAACTAGTGGCATGTGTATGTGTTGTTTGAGTTTTAGATTAATTTTAGTAAGCAAAATACGAAACTAATGTCAAAAGAGTAACGCTCAAAATGTTTTTTGTACTTTGGTTTTTAATATTGGAATACACATATAATGAGATGGACACTAAAACCTAAACCAGACGCTTCAATAATACAGAATTTAGCAGAAAATCTAAATGTTGATAACATTATTGCAGCGCTTTTGGTACAAAGAGGAATAGAAACTTTTGATCAGGCCAAAAAGTTCTTTAGACCTTCTTTACAAGATTTGCACGACCCTTTTTTGATGAAAGATATGGATCTGGCAGTCTCGAGAATCAAAAAAGCAATAACTGCTAATGAAAACATAATGGTGTATGGAGACTATGATGTAGATGGCACCACATCTGTTGCGTTACTGTCGTCATATTTGAAAACAATGTCGTCTCAAATCGCTACTTACATTCCGGATCGATACGATGAGGGTTATGGTGTTTCATATGCAGGTATTGACTATGCTCATGATAATGATATTTCATTAATTGTTGCTTTAGATTGTGGAATAAAAGCTATTGAAAAAGTAGCATATGCCAAATCAAAGGGAATAGACTTTATCATTTGTGACCACCACAGACCTGGGGATCATATTCCTGATGCAGTTGCTGTTTTAGATCCTAAGCGCGAGGATTGTAAATATCCGTACAAGGAATTATGTGGATGCGGAGTGGGTTTTAAACTGATTCAGGCACTGGCAGTCAGTCAGAACCAAACCATAGAGGATTTGTTACCTTATTTGGATTTGGTAGCCACAGCAATCGGTGCGGATATTGTACCGATTACAGGAGAGAATAGAGTATTAGCATATTATGGTTTGCAAGTGATTAATGCAAACCCCAGGATAGGCTTTAAGGCAATGTTATCACAGGTAAAAAAAGAAGAATTAACCATTACAGATGTGGTGTTTATTATAGCACCGAGAATCAATGCAGCGGGTAGAATGAAACATGGATTACATGCTGTTAATTTGCTTACCGAAGAAAATCTAGACACTGCTTTGCAATTTGCTTCTGAGATTGAATTATATAATAGTGACCGAAAAGAAACAGATAAAAGTATAACTAGGGAAGCACTTGCACAAATACTTCAAAATAAAGAAGAAGATAAGTTCACAACAGTTGTGTACGATGAAAATTGGCACAAAGGAGTGATCGGTATTGTAGCTTCGCGATTAATAGAGACATACTATCGACCAACATTAGTTTTTACCAAAAGCGGAACAAAACTTGCTGCCTCTGCAAGATCTGTCAAAGATTATGATGTATATAATGCATTAGAAGCATGTGCGGATCATATTGAACAATTTGGTGGGCATAAATATGCTGCAGGATTAACACTATTAGAAGATCAATATGAATCGTTTAAGCAAAAGTTTGAAGAAGTGGTTACTGCTAGTATAGATAAGAAATTACGTACTCCGGAAATTGCTATCGATATGGCCATTGAATTAAACCAGGTCACACCAAAATTTTATCGTATTCTCAAACAATTTGCACCATTTGGCCCAGGAAATATGGCTCCGGTTTTTATGACCGAAGGGTTAAAAGACACTGGGTATGGTAAATGTGTAGGAGAAGATGAAAAACATTTAAAATGTAAAGTAGAAAAAGATACAATCGCGATAGGAGCAATAGGCTTTAGTTTAGGTGCAAAACATAATTTAATTTCAGAAAAACAACAATTTAAAGCAGCGTACTCTATTGAAGAGAATGAATGGAATGGGAACACAACGCTTCAGCTAAAATTGAAAGATATTATTTAATATATATTTATTTAGATTAATTATAAATAATTAGTATTTTTGGAATTAAATAGAGCTCAAAATGAATGCTATTGATAAAATTTACAGCAACGAAGTTGGGATATCTTTTTTTTGGAAAAAGGAGGTTAATGCATGTAAACCCAGAGTCCAGCTGGTATTTAGAGATATAGGTTTTTTACTCACACTTCATGAATTGAAGCATTTCTCAGAATTATGCGCGATTGCGATACAATCTCAGTATTGTAATGCCTGTAAGAATGTTCAAAACTGTAGATCATTATTGTTAAGAACCCCTTCAGAAAAAATAGATATTGCAGTTAGTATAAGCGAGCTTACTCAAATCGAAGAGTTGATTAACACTACGATTTTTAAGGTAGAATTAAAAAATTGGATAAAAAATATAAATCTTAATTAACGGGACTTTGGTAACGATATCAGATTTAAATTATTGATATCAGTCTTCATTAATTATCAATGTATCCAACCTCAAAAGGAAGTATTTTATACCTCCCTTTGGATTCGAATTTCTGATCAAATGAGAACTTATACTTCCTATTTACAGATTATACTATAGTTTTTTTCCCATGAAAAAAAACAGGTACTATCATAAGCAGAATCCATGCTAACAAATTTTTGACCTTTTGTGTAACAATAGGCACTGCCGTTTACATAAGGCATACAACTTAAGTAGTAAATTGAATATCCTGCATTTCCATTAATTTTATTTTGAGCTTTTTTACTAAGCTCCAGAATACCTTCAACTTTCAAAATTTTTTTTAACATAATCTTTGTTTTAAGAGATTTTGGTAAAAATATGTAAACAAAACAGGTGTAACTATCAACTCCTTATAAGTTGTCGGCTTGACTTTATAGCCATCCTTTTTAATTTGATAGTTATCAAAATTGGTAGTGTTTGACTATCAATTGGAGATAACTTATAATGAAACCATTTCTCATTGATTGAATTATGATAAAGATACTTGGTTAAGCTTTTTTATTACCGAATGAAATCCAAAATTTTATACGAGATTTCTTTGGCTTTTGTCTCCTGAATAAAATGTTTTTCATCTATAAAATGAATATCTTCAGAGTTTACTTTTAAAGCTTTTGCAACTCTATTTTCTTGGGGAGGCCATTGTAGCATGGTGTCATGAATACCCCATATCACAGAAACCGGAATTGTAATATTTTCAAAAACATCAGAGTAATCAGGCAATTCATTACATGTTTGACTAAAAAAATAATACATAGCCTCTGTTTTACCTTCTAGCAAAGGTGTCTTATACCCTTCTATATCTAATACATTAAGTGTATTTTCTTTCAGCCCTTCTTTGAATAAGTTTTTGAGTAGTGTATTTGTAGTAACTCCATTTCGATAGCCCCACATGGCAGTTTTGGCCAAACCACCGGGTTTCATTCTTACCGGAGGGTAGAACCCATCTTCATAAATGATGGTGTTGAGCACAATTAGTTTTTCTATTTTGTTAGGGGCTAGTTTCATGAGTTCCCAGGTCCATAAGCCGCCTGCATCATGCATCACATGAGACCAATTTTCTACTCCTAGTGACTCCATGAGTTGTAGGAGGCGTTTGGCATGATTTTCTGCAGTATAAATTTCAAACCCTTCTGGAGAGTCACTAGACCCATAGCCGAGCATATCCGGTATAATCACTCTATATCCTTGTTTTACCAGTGGATCAATCATTTTACGATACAGCCAGCCAGATGTAGGTACGCCGTGAAGGAGTACGATAACAGGTCCTTTGCCTTTGTCGATATATTTTATTAGGCCATCATCTGTAGGGTATAATCTTTGATCTGCCCTAAAATCTTCATAGGTAATTTGATTTTTTCTGATTTTGGTATTCTCATAGGGTTTACACGAAAAAAGTAGTACCCCAATAAGGGCTAGTACAAAAAACTTCTGCATGGTACTGATGATTTATGAACCGGCAATTTACTTAAAATCATCTTCGTATGCTAAAAGGTTTGAAATTTTAATCTAAATACGATATATGAGTGTGGTAAACTATATAATTTTACTTATTTTAATTTTATTTCCATTAAAGCTAAAATCATCTTCTGAGGTTTTACCCAAGAGTAGTTTCCCGATAGGAGCGTTAGTAGCAATGGCAAAATAAGATTCATTTTTTATAGAAATTTTACCTGTCGAGATACTAAGAAAATAGTTGCCTTGTGAAGTATACACCAAACTACCCAGACGGATATGTTCTGAAGAATAAGAAATATCAATTTTATTCAAGATTTCTTGCAGTTTTTGTACTTCTGCCAATTGTTGCCCTGCTTTTTCTCGCTCTAACTGAAGCATTGCGCGACCTGTTTCGTGCTTGTCACCTGCAGTACTTTTGGTTTCTGAAGCAAGAGATTCCTGAATGTCGGTGATTGTATTTTGAATGCGATGTAGTCTTTCATTCATATGATCCCTGCAGTGGTCTAGTAGTGCTACTTTAATATCCTCTATACTCATTTCTCTGTTCCTTATCAAATACTAAAGTACCATAATTATGCATTTGTATAAAGATCCATTCTTTTCTTTTTTGAGTATATTCTGAAGCAGGATTAGCTAAAAACCTTCTTGGATTGGGAAGGATAGCAGCAATAGCTGCCGCTTCATCCTGATTAAGGTTTGAAGCAGATATATTAAACCAAAATTGTGCTGCGGCTTCGGCACCATAAATGCCGTTACCCATTTCTATACTATTGAGATATACCTCCAGGATACGTTCTTTACTCCAAAATGATTCTATTAAAAAGGTAAAATATACCTCAAGTCCCTTACGAACCCAGCTACGATGCGGCCACAAGAATACATTTTTGGCAGTTTGTTGAGAAATTGTACTGGCGCCTCGTAATCTTTTTCCTGATTTATGCTCGGCCAGCGCTTTTTCGATGGCTTCTTTATCAAACCCTTCATGTTCTGTGAATCGTTGATCCTCGCTACAAATAACGGCTAATTGTAATGTTTTAGAAATTTCGGATAAGGGTTTCCATTGATGTTGTATGGTATGTTTTTGCTTGGATTGTAGTTTTCGAATGCCCATAAGAGGTGTAGCAGGAACATCGATCCATTTATAACTGATCACCCAGATAGGGGCCAGTATCAAAAAAGCAATACAGCTTTTTACCAAAATGAGAAGAATCTTTTTCATACCTCTATATAGGTTAATCTATAATAGCTCTGCTAATTCCGTGCCAACAATACTTCCGATCGCTACCCCCATCCCACCAAGGCGTACCCCACAATACACATTATCAGATAGTGGTTTGACTATAGGTTTTTTTTGATTTCCTACACCCATAATTCCACTCCAGTACTGTTCTATTTCTAAATTAGTATCTGGTAAAATCACTTCACTCAGCGTCTCTTTTAATTTTTGTTGTACAATTTTTGTTTGTCCTAACATTGTAGTTTCTTCGGTTTTGAAATCCAGATTTCGCCCTCCACCAAAAAGAATTCTATTGTCAATATTTCTAAAATAATAGTAGCCTTTGTCTAGATGAAAGGTTCCTTTGATATGCAAACCATCTATTGGTTTGGTAATCAAGACCTGTGCTCGTGCCGGTTTTACTTGATTAATGCCTAGTTGCGAGGCAAAACCATTGGTAGCAATCAATACTTTGTTTGTATAAAACGTAAATTGATCCGTTTTTATTTCTACAGAAGTGTTAAGATCGTCAATGGCCGCTACGGTACAGGTATTCAAAATCTTAATACCGCAAGTGTGCACTTTATTTAGTAAAGCTTCCATCATCAGACCGGTATCAATTTGACCTTCAAACTGATTTATGATGTATTGAGGCTGTATATTTTTAAAACCAAAGGTATTTTTGCTTGTATTGAATACATCACTTCCGAAAACAGGGAGTAATAACTGATTGATTTTTTCTCTTTTTGAAAGACATTGATGATATAGATTTTCGTCATTGCAAGTAAAAAGTTCATATCCTCCGTATTGAAGGTATTTAATGGTTTGATCTCCCAGCGTGGTTCTCAATAATTGAAGCCCTTGATATCTTTTTCGAACTAGTTTTAGTACTTCTTCCTCGGTATGCGAATTCAGATCATCAATTATTTCTGATAGACTTCCAAAGCAAGCAAAACCAGCATTTTTGGTACTCGCTCCGTTGGGTAACATTCCACGCTCAAGAATTAATATTTTTGAAGCAGGGAATTTATCTTTTAATCGTAGCGCACAGGTTAATCCAACAATGCCACTACCTACAACAGTAAAATCAACATTTGACAACCAGCTTTTATATTCCCAATAGCTAAAATTCATCTTTGAATGTACGTATTTCATATCATCTTTTGAGACAAACCTATAAAAAAAGCCTCATTACTGAGGCTTAGCTATTTTGTGATTTAATCTTCTGGGTCATCCATTTCAAAGTCTTCCATAAACTTTGTGGTATAGTTTCCAGAAACATAATCAGGATGATCCATTAATTGTCTATGAAACGGTACCGTAGTTTTTATTCCTTCGACAACAAATTCATCTAGCGCTCTTTTCATTTTATTGATTGCTTCCTCACGTGTCTGTGCGGTAGTAATCAGTTTGGCAATCATTGAGTCATAATTTGGAGGAATTGTATATCCACTATATACGTGGGTATCAACACGCACACCATGGCCCCCTGGGATATGCAAATTTGTAATTTTACCAGGCGAAGGTCTAAAATCTTTATAAGGGTCTTCGGCATTAATTCTACATTCTATAGAATGTAGTTGTGGTACGTAGTTTTTCCCAGAGATAGGTACACCTGCTGCAACCAGAATTTGTTCTCTTATTAAATCGTAGTCTACTACTTGTTCTGTAATGGGGTGTTCTACCTGGATACGGGTATTCATTTCCATGAAATAGAAATTACGGTGTTTATCCACCAAAAACTCTACGGTACCGGCACCTTCGTATTTAATATATTCTGAAGCCTTTACTGCAGCTTCTCCCATTTTTTCTCTCAATTCATCGGTCATGAATGGAGATGGAGTTTCTTCGGTTAATTTTTGATGTCTACGTTGTACAGAACAATCTCTTTCTGATAAGTGACAAGCTCTACCGTTACTATCTCCTACGACTTGTATTTCGATATGACGTGGTTCTTCAATAAGTTTCTCCATGTACATATCATCATTACCAAAGGCAGCTTTACTTTCTTGTCTGGCAGATTCCCATGCATTTTGCAGGTCTTCTTCTTTCCAAACGGCACGCATACCTTTACCACCACCACCAGCACTAGCTTTTAGCATAACGGGGTAGCCGGTTTCTTTGGCAACTTTAACACAGGTTTTGAAGTCAGGAATGATACCTTCGCTTCCCGGTACACAAGGAACGCCAGCTTCGATCATCGTGGATTTTGCAGAAGCTTTATCACCCATTCTATCAATCATTTCTGGACTGGCACCTATAAATTTTATCTCATGTTCTTCGCAGATTTTAGAAAACTTGGCGTTTTCAGATAAAAATCCATAACCAGGGTGTATTGCATCGGCATTAGTAATCTCTGCAGCAGCAATAATGTTAGACATTTTTAGATAGGATTCACTACTAGGTGCGGGTCCAATACAAACCGCTTCATCTGCAAAACGGACATGTAGACTTTCTGCATCTGCAGTAGAATAGACCGCTACGGTTTTAATACCCATTTCTTTGCAGGTTCTGATTACTCGCATGGCAATCTCACCTCTATTTGCAATTAGAATTTTTTTAAACATAACTTCTTAGAAATTACAATATTCAAAAAAAACAAATTCCAATGTTTAGAATTTTGGAATTTGAGATTTGAAATTTTGGGTTTAACTATGATGGATCTACTAAGAAAAGTGGTTGATCAAACTCTACTGGAGAGGCCTCATCTACTAATATTTTTACAATCTTACCAGAAACTTCACTTTCGATTTCATTGAAAAGTTTCATGGCTTCGATAATACAAAGTACATCTCCTTCTTTTATAGAATCACCTACCTCTACAAAAGTGGGTTTATCTGGTGAAGGTTTCCTGTACAATGTCCCTATTATAGGAGATTTGATAGTTATATATTTTGAATCATCTTCTGAAGCGCTTGTTTCTACAGCTGAGGGAGTAGCAGGTGCTGCGGGAGCTACCGGTTGAGTAGGAACAGGATTTCCAACAGGAATCTGCTGTACAAACGTAGTTTCTTTGCCATCTTCGGATGCAGTTTTAATGGTGATTTTAATGTCATCCATTTCTAACTTTACTTCGCTAGCCCCTGATTTGGCTACAAATTTAATTAAATTCTGAATTTCTTTTAAATCCATAATATTGGGTATTGTGTGTTTAGTTGTTTTAGGAATTATAAGCCCATTTGAGATAAATTGAGCCCCATGTAAAGCCTCCGCCAAATGAAGCGAATACTATATTGTCTCCTTTTTTTAGTTGTTTTTCGTAATCGTGTAATAATAAAGGTAAAGTAGCCGATGTTGTATTACCATACCTTTGGATATTCATTAGCACCTTGCTCTGGTCAAGTTCCATTCTTTTGGCAGTTGCGTCGATAATACGCTTATTGGCTTGATGAGCAATAAGCCAATCTACATCGTCCCCAGTCAAATTATTGCGTTCCATAATCTTAGAACTGGCATCTGCCATATTTGAAACTGCATATTTAAATACGGTTTTGCCGTCTTGTTGAACAAAGTGTTGTCTTTTGGCAACAGTTTCTTCTGATGGAGGGAGGATAGATCCTCCGGCATCAATTTTTAAGAACTCTCTTCCGATACCATCGGTGCGCAGGTATTCATCTTGAAGTCCTAATCCTTCATGATTGGGTTCAAAAAGAGCTGCGCCACCACCATCTCCAAAAATGATACAAGTAGTACGATCGGTATAATCAATAATGGAAGACATTTTGTCTGCTCCTATGACTAATACTTTTTTATATCTCCCTGATTCTATATAACTGGCGGCGGTAGACATTCCGTACAAAAAACTAGAACAAGCAGCCTGTAAGTCATAAGAAAAAGCATTAACGGCTCCAATTTTTGAGGCGGCATATGCTGCCGTAGCAGCTACTAGAAGGTCTGGGGTTGCAGTTGCAAAAATCACCATATCGATCTCTTTGGGATCAAGATTTTTTTTAGCAATTAGGTCTTCTGCTGCTTTGATACCTAAGAAAGAAGTTCCTTTATCTTTATCTTTTAGTATTCTACGTTCTTTGATCCCCGTACGACTGGTTATCCATTCGTCGTTCGTTTCGACCATTGTGGCTAATATATCATTAGATAACACATAGTCTGGCACGTATGCACCTACAGCGGTGATAGCGGCTGTGATTTTACTCATATCTCAGTTTTAGTTTCACTAACTATTGCATAAAAAATGCCCAAAAAGTTGTCGAAATTACTAAATTATATACAAATATGGCGCAAAATAATTGGATTTTGACACATATTCAACTAAAAACAAAAAAACTCTCACTTTTGTGAGAGTTTTATGCTGAAATTTTAACAGTGGGCTTATGCCGCTTCTTCTGTATTATCGATAATAACCTGACCGCGGTAATATAATTTACCTTCGTGCCAGTGTGCTCTGTGATATAAATGTGCTTCTCCTGTAGTAGGATCTGTAGCAATTTGTGGTACAGTAGCTTTATAATGAGTTCTTCTTTTGTCTCTTCTGGTTTTCGATATTTTTCTCTTAGGATGTGCCATTGCTTAGCTATTATTTATCGTTTAATAAATTTTTTAATTTGTCCCAACGAGGATCTGTTTCCTCTTTGGTATTTTTTATTGTCTTTTCTTTTGGACTTAGTTCGTCTAACTTTTCTAGTATGTCTGATTCTAATGTTCCGTCTTCTACTCCGGGATGAATTCTTTTATGGGGAATGGCTAAAACAAGCAGCTCATATATATATTGCTGAATATTAACTTCGTATTCTCCATGCGGAAGTATAAGAAGTTCTTCGTTTTCATCATTATATTCATCTCCAAACTTTACTACCAGAAAGAAATCATTCTCGATAGGTAAGTCAAAAGGTTCATTGGTGAGATCACAATTTACATTTACAGTCCCAGTTGCTTTAAAGTGAAGTTCTAACATGGTTATTTTCTTGTCAAACTCCAATGTAACTGTTACTGCTGCTGCATTAAATTCGTCATACTCAAAATGCTCAAAGAACGTATTATCAATTTGATACTCAAACTGGTGTAATCCTTGCTTCAGCCCAACAAAAGGAATAGTATACTCTTTAAGTTGTTTCATTTCATCATCAGTTTCAAGTGCCTACCAATTTGGTAAAGGCGGGTGCAAAGATAATAAAAAATAAATATCAAACCCTTTTTGTAAACAAAATTATATCAGATTGTTAGAGAATTAGTTTTTAAGCACGTGAGTTTTTGGGAAAGTGGGTGTTTTAGTGCGTGTATTGTAAGCGGTGAGTAGTTGAAATAAAAAGGATTGTTTTAAAACTTTTAATAATGTGATCATTGATTATTATGATCATCAGAATAGTGTATTAGTACGAAAAATAGCAGACATTTAAAGAGAAGACATTAAAGAAGAGCTTTTGAAGAAAATATAGAGGATGAATCCATAGAAAAACTAATCAAGAAAATCCAAATACATTTAAAAATTCAATGACTCGCACACTAAAAAACTCCCCTACTTTTTCTGTGGTTTGCGTGGTTGTTTCTTCAATGGATTTTTGGTGATTTCTGCATATTGCCTTCTATTTTTATAAATCTTTAATGCTGCAAAAACGGCTTCTTTAAAAGAACTGTGATCTGCTTGGTTTTTTCCTGCAATTTCAAAAGCTGTTCCGTGATCAGGAGAAGTTCGAATTTGGTCAAGCCCAGCGGTGTAATTTACACCTTTTCCAAAAGACAGCGTTTTAAAAGGAATCAACCCTTGGTCGTGATATGAAGCTACAATAGCATCAAAAGCTTTATAGGTATTTGACCCAAAGAAACTATCTGCTGCATAGGGGCCGTAGACTAGTTTTCCGGAGTCGTTAATTTTTTTAATCGTTGGTTTTAGTACTTCTTCATCTTCTTTGCCAATTACACCATTGTCTCCACTGTGTGGATTAATGCCTAAGACCGCAATTTTTGGTTTCGAAATTCCAAAATCTTGTTTGAGCGAAGTATATATGGTATTTATTTTTTCTTCTATCAATTCTGGTGTAATAGTGTCGGCAATATCTTTTAGGGCAACGTGATCGGTCAGCAATCCTACTTTTAGATCCTCTGTAATCATAAACATAAGGCTGTTTCCTTCTAATTCCTGGTCTAAATAATCGGTGTGCCCCGGAAATTTGAATGCATCAGACTGAATACTAGACTTATTTATAGGTGCGGTGACCAGGATATCCACTTCATTATTTTTAAGTGCTCGAGTTGCAGCTTCAAGAGATTTAACAGCATAGCTGCCGATTTTCTCGTTTTCTTCGCCAAAATTAATATCTACAGGCTCTTTCCAAATATTGAGGACATTAATTTTGCCGTCTAAAATCTGAGAGGTTTTATCAACCCCATGCAGGTTACTATTAATGGTATATTGTTTTTTGAGAAAAGAAAGAATTTTTACTGATGCAAAAATGACCGGAGTGCAAAAATCCAACATCCGCGAATCTTCAAAAGTTTTAAGAATTACTTCGCTTCCTATACCATTAAGGTCTCCAATAGAAATTCCTACTCTTATTTTTTCTTCTTTCTTCATTATATAAATTCCTTTATCAGTATTTTTGAAATCTAATTTCCGAAGAAATTAAAATACCTCAAACGTTGAGTTGACAAATTTAACTAAATAATTCGCATTTATGTTCACAGGAATCATCGAAGAATTAGGAACTATTACTTCTTTAAGAACAGACAAAGAGAATCTGGATATTACGGTACGTGCAAATTTTACTTCAGCCTTAAAAGTTGATCAAAGCGTAGCACATAATGGAGTATGTCTTACTGTGGTTTCTATACAAGATGATACGTATAGGGTCACTGCAATTAAGGAAACATTAGAGAAGACGAATCTTAACGATCTGATGGTGGGTAGTATTGTAAATCTAGAGCGAGGTATGAAGCTTGGGGATCGATTAGACGGGCATATTGTACAGGGCCATGTAGATCAAACAGCGATCTGCACAGCGATTTCTGAAGCCGATGGAAGTTGGTATTTTACCTTTAGTTATGATCCTGAGCTAAGCAATATTACTATCGAAAAAGGATCGGTAACGGTAAATGGTGTAAGTTTAACGGTAGTTAATTCTAAAAAGAATGAATTTAGCGTAGCTATCATTCCTTTTACCTACGAACATACTAATTTTAATGCGTTCGAGATTGGAACTATTGTTAACCTAGAGTTTGATGTAATTGGTAAATATGTACAACGAATTACTGAGTTGAAGTAAAAAAGAAGTAGCATTGCACTTACACCAATTCTACTTCATTAAATTTAAAGAGCGAAACTCTGTCTCTCCCAATCTTTAAGAGCACACCTCCTAAATCACTCAATGTAGAGCAGGATTGGAAATCTAATACTTTACCGAAATATTGGCTTTTTGCATCAATTACTTTATACCGCATAATTTTTGATTTGATTTATAATTCCCATTTTCATTCTGTGTATTCTTTCCCCAAAAAATATACCAGAACGTATCAAAGTCAAAAGTAAATGTAATAGCTACATCTTTTTTTTGAAAATAAACTTATTAAGTTTTATTAACATAAGTGCATTGAATTTGCATTCAACTGCTTTATTGTCAGTATTTTATTTATTAGTTAGAATATGTTTCAAATTGAATATTTTTGAAAATTAATGATATTTTTAACAAAACATATCTTGGAATTATTCCAAATTTTGTATTTTTGTTATGGAATTATTCCAAATCAATCTATCAATTTCTTACTTTTTGATTTTAAGATTTGCTTAAGAATTATTAAGTTAATTTTTTGAAGTCGTGGCATATGTTTTGCAAAATAGAGTATACCTCAAATTATGCAACTATGATGATAGAAGTACCTAATGCAAATGAATCTTATGTTATGAGTGGTATCAATTATGAAATACTAAACCGAAAGCTGCAGCTATATAAGCACAGTTTTGACTATAATTTTTGTAAACGAAAGTATAATGAGTATGCTTTGATGGAGCTGGATGCGTTTCGCGAGTGCTTAATGGATCCTAAAAAAATAGGAGAGATCGGTCATTTATGCTCTTTTATCATGTGGGTAAAAAATAAAGACCAGCATGAGTATAGAGATAGTCTGGGAGATTATGGACTGATTCATTTACTTTTTCACTGTTTAGAGAGTACACATCATGCAGAGTTACATGCTGAGTATATTCACACACTGTTTAAGGAAGATATTAAGTTGGCGTAAAGTTATCTTTCGACAGACCTGCCGATGACCGAGTACAACGTTATCTTCTTTCTATACCAAAATATAATTAGTAGTAAAAGGGCTAGTATACCTAATCCTGAAACCCAATATAGCAAATTATGATTACCAAAAGCTATAGGAGCAGAATCCCCTACCAGATAAAATCCACCCCAGTAAAAAGGATGCGTTCTATTGATATCTGCAGTGTTGAGGTATTGAAGCTTAGCTTGTTGTAGCGCTTTGGCTTTATTCATTCCTTTTCTAAGATTGGTATAGAAGTATTTCATCAGTTCTGGAGTAGTTTGATCCGATACTTCCCAACTGGTTAGAAGCAAGCTTTTGGTTCCTGCGTATTGAAACGCAGTGCCCAAACTCATAATGCCTTCTCCCTTAGCGATTTTACCATTCCCTGTATTGCAGGCGCTCAGTACGGTAAGCTCTGCCGGAATATCCATAGCAAATAATTCGTGGCTGTACAGCAGGTTATCTTCTAGGGTATCTTTGGTTTTGGTAAAATAAAGCTTAGAATTCTCGGGGCGTTCGTTATCTACCTCTCCGTGCAATGCCAGGTGAAGAATATTATATTGGCCTGCATTTTTTTTAAAATTAGCTTCGATAGCTTCAGAACCGAAATAATAGTTCCCATCAATAATGTCTGCAATGGCTTTGATTTCTTTGCGCGTTCCCGGCAGGTCATCACCTGCATCTCTAAGGGCAGCCAAACTCATAGTTTTGGTATCTATAGTGGTAGTGCTATCGGTAAATGAAAAGGCAAGGCATTCTTCTCGTTTTTTAGATTTTTGAATGTCTTTATTAGTTGTAAACAATAAATTTGCAGAATTGGCATAACTGATGGCGTAGTCTCTAAGTACATATGATAAGTCTGTAGGATTATTAGATGTATCCTCTTGAGTAAGCAATAGCTCAACATTAAGATGCCACAATGGCCCATCGGGAATAATGATCAGCTCATCACCTACCAATTGATCTGCTACAGGAGCAATAAGTTTTTGGTAGAGTTGATGAGATGCTGCTTTATAATCTCCAACATGTTTTGATGAGATGGTGGCTCGTAGTTGTTCTATATTTTTTAGCAGGTTGGGAGTGGCCAACTCGTGTACAGCAATCTTATTTTGGGTTATTGTAAACGCATACGTGATACTATCAGAAGTAAAAAATTCTAGTACAGTAGTACGTTCATTAAGTTTTTTCTGAATATCGGCAACGGTTATAATCTCATTTTTATGTTTGAGTTGATAGTATTTGGGATAGTTTTTTTCTAAAACCTCAGTTAATGAGTCTTGGCTACGATTAATAGTGAAGAGTTTATTTTCGTATCTGGTGATTTTTGTAGTATCAGTATTTTGGGAGGATTGTTCATCGGTAACCTTGGATTGATAAAACGCCCGATTGATTCTAAGCTCTTTTTCTAAGGAGATAAGATCACTGGGTAATCCTGTAAAATTTTTGGCATTATATGCGATCAAAAACTCTTTTAGGGTATTTGCTTTACTTTTCTCAGCATAATAGAAAGCTTGTGTTAGCGTTTTTTGATTTCTGTTGTTTTTATAGAGTAAAAGCTGTGCTTCTATGGCGCCTTGATAGATTTCTTTAGCTTTTTTGGCAAAACTTACTTTGTCTTGATAGTTGGTAAAGGTTTGTCGTATTTGATTAATTAGAGCATCTGCTTTTTGGTAGGTACTAACTGCCTCTTTAAGATCGGTTATATCGCTATTTTCTTGGTATATTTTTTTGTAGGTCTTGGCTTGGCCTTGTAGCGTGGCTAACAGAACAGTAAGATTATAGTATTGTTTTTGAGTAACATCATTTTTAAGATTATCAGGTTTAGTATTTGATAGTATCGCTTTTCTATAATATTTTAATGCTTTTTGATAATGTTTTTGTGTTATGTATACTTTTGCAAGATCATTATAAGATTGAGCAACTTTTGGGTGATGTTTACCAAACAATTTTTGCCTTATGGATACTCCTTTTTGATAATATTCTACTGCTATTTTATAATCTTTACGTTTATAATGGATGTTACCTAAGCTTGAATAAGAATCGGCTACATCAGGATGATATTCTCCAAAAATATGAGTTCTGATTTTTAAGGCTTTTTGTATGTGGTCTATTGCCTTTTTATAAAGCCTTTGTTCATAATATAGTTTACCAATATCATTATATGAATCTGCTATATAAGAATTGTTTTTGTCAAAATTTTTTAATGCTATTTCAAGAGCTTTCCTATAATTTGGTAGAGCACTACTATACTTTCCTTTTAATTGATATATGTTTCCGATGTTATTATAATTAATAATGATTGCATAATTCTCTTGTTTTTCTAGTTGAGTATTGACAGTTAGAGCTCTTTTACAATAATGCAAAGCTTTATCATACTCCCCCTTATGCTTATATGCTATCCCTATATTATTAATAATAATTGCAGTAGATCTGTTTATATTATGTTCAGACATAGTATTTGTAATTTCTAAGGCCTGTTGATAATAAGTAAGGGCTTTATCGTATTCTCCTTTGTTTTTATAGTTAATACCTATTAAATTTAAGGCCTTACTAGTACGGAAGTGTTTTTTTCCATAAACATTTTTTAAGATTGATAAGCTTTTTCTCAGATAAGGTAATGCTTCATCATATTCTCCTTTCTTTTGATACAATTGACCAATAGCATAATTGTATTCAGCAACCTCTTTATTATTCTCTCCATAAAGACTTACTTTGATAAATAGTCCTTTTTTTAAATATGGTATTGCTGTCTTGTATTTTTCCATTCTATAATATGCAAGACCTACACTCAAATAGGAATTACTAGTTTGAATATGATTAATTCCTAATATTTTCTCTCTAATAACTAACGTTTTTTGATAGAATTTTAAAGCAGTACTAAATTCATATTTAAAAAAGTATCCATTTCCAATATCATAATAGCATTGCGCAACACGTTCCCAATCCTTAGTTTTTTTATAAATTGATAATGCTTTTTTAAGGTATGTTATCGAGGATATATAATCTTCATTAATAAGCAACGAATCCCCTTTCTCAAAGTACTGCGAGGCCAACAGCGTATCATTTTTCACTTGGGCGCATGTTGGAGTAATCAATAAAGCCATCAAAACGATAGTAAAAAATAAGATGATATTTCTTTTCTTCATAAATACTAGACCGCTCTACACGTTATGTTTAATTTTTCTCTTCTATAGGTTAATAGCAAAGAAACTAAAAATGTTACTTTTATGGCTATATTTTACATCAGATATCCTGAATGTGTTTTGTATACTTAGATTGTAACTGGCTTTGCTTTTGTTTTTTTCTTTATAAATAAGACTACGGTGAAGTTTTTAATTTATAACCCTTTAATATTTGTATACGCTTTCGTTTAGCATAGCATTGATTACTGTAATATGTCTAATCACCTTATAAGTAATGGTTGTCCTATCCTAAATCCTTTCCAAAAGAAAAGACGTTGAGCTATCTTCCCTTTGGCAAGTGCTGGAGGTGGGATGAAATGGATTCGTTATGATTGTCACGCTACGCTAAACTAGAGCCCTTGTATAAGATCAGGACAAGCGCCACTCTTCTTCATAGGGAAAAGGAGCTTTAAATTCGGTTTTGAAAGTAATTATTCGCCAAAATTTATTTAATTTCACCCGCACAAGGTAACAATCTACTACTATAGTACATCAACCTATGAGTAACACCAAAGATCAAAAAATTTTAGAGGGTATAGTTGCTGGTGATGAGGTCATACTTAAAACATTTTATAAGAACAATCTAAGGTATGTGCGAGGCTACATTCTCAAAAACTCTGGTAACGAGGCAGATGTTGAGGATGTTTTTCAGGATGCGTTGGTGTTTCTTTATCAGAAATTAAAAACAGACACGCTAGAACTTCATTCTTCGTTGTCTACCTATTTTTATGGGGTATGTAAGAATATCTGGAGAAACAGATTGCGCAAAAACAGAAAAATGGTCATCGTCGATGATATCTCTGAGGATACAGAAATTGAAAACCCTTCGATACTCAAAGAAATTGAAGATAAAGAACGTGAGCATGTGTATCGTAAGTATTTTATAAACCTGAGTGGCACATGTCGCGAAGTATTGACTCTTCTTTTTGAAGGAAATAGCATGAAAGAAATTGCCAAAACCACAGGATATTCTGAAGGATATACCCGAAAAAAGAAATTTGAGTGTAAAAAATCGCTAATCGAAATGATTGAAAAAGATCCAATATATAAGGAGTTGCAGCTAACCCCCGAAAAAGAATAGGCTTTATGAGAAGAACGCCAGAACTATTTGAAAAAATTGAAAGCTATCTTGAAAATAAATTATCAGGGGAAGAAGTAACTGCCTTTGAAAACGAAATAGCTATTGATCAAGAGTTGCAAAGCGAAGTAGTAAAGCATAAAGAACTGCATAGTACTTTAAGCGATAGTGATACGCTTAATTTTAAACAAAAACTGATAAAAATCAGTAGAGAAGTCAAAGAAGAACAGTCTTCGAGCAAGAGATTTCCATTTTCCTCTTCTTTTAAAATCGTAGCTGCAGTTATTGTTTTGTTGGGTGTAAGTGCATTGTTATGGAATGCCAGTGTTGCTAATGATAGGATCCAAGATTTATATGCAGTGCATTATACGCCATACCCAGTAGAAGATATCACTCGTGGAGAAAGTGATCCCATGCTACACGATAGTATGCAAAGCTATAGACAAGAAGAATATACTGAGGTGGTTTCTATACTCGAAAACAATATCGCTCTCGTCAATCAAAAAGAGTTGCAGTTATATTTTGGAAATAGCTACTTAAATACAAATCAAGTAGAAAATGCGATTGTACAATTCGAAAATATTTCAAAAAAGAGCAGGTATTACGAAGCCTCAAGGTGGTATTTGTCTCTAGCGTATTTGAAATCAAAAAACACCAAAAAAACTACAGCAATCCTTGAAGAAATCATTCGGTATCAAGGGGTATACAAAGATAATGCTGCTCAACTTCTAGAAGCATTGAGAAAATAGGATATAATTCTGCTATATTATATTGTAATCTAGTCTTTAAATAGTGTCTTTTTGACTTATTAAGTATGATTTAAAGTTTGTTATGCTACTCAAGAAGGCTATACAAATTCTTATTTTTTTTAAAAAACAGTAAATTTTGGGTAACATAATTATCTATACCGACATACACCTATATACCCCACAAATACATATTGATTTATAGAAATAATTCGGTCTTACATAAAAGAAATAATTATGAATGTTATCATCAAACAAGTCAAGCTTATAGAGCGTGTTGATCGACTAATTCGTTTGCAGGCCACGGGGCCTCCTGATGAGTTGGCTTGCAAATTAGGGGTTTCAAAAACAAAGTTATATCGCATTATCAACCTGATGAAGCAGTTAGATGCACCTATAAAATACGATACTGGCATCCGAAGTTTTGTGTATAAAAAAGCAGTTGGTTTTACATTTGGTTTTTTTTCACAAGAACATGAAAGAATAAACACCGCTAATTAGTTTTTATACAAATTAGCATTTGATAATTAAACAGTTCCGGAAAATAAAATTGTTGCGTTATGATATTATGAAATAAATAAGTAGAGGTTTCAACAGTTTAAAAACTATGTATGGGAAGGTCCATTTTCCTCTTCTGGCTGGGTAGGACTAGTGCCACGAAGAAAAATGGAACAAAAAGAGGTTTATTGCTCCCTTACTTTTTCGGTGATTAGCTGATTTTTTGCAATTCCCAAGATTCTCCTATATCAAGGTATAGGAGAATTTTAAAATCGTTTACAAACTTTTAGGCATCACTAAAGAAAAATTCATTAAATCTCATTGATCAAATCAATAATAAGCTGATGTAGGAGGGTATCAATGTTCCAAAATTAGCAGGTTGGATTATAATCACAACCCTAATCATCATAAACTAAAATCAAGGCCATTTTGATAGCTGTTTCTAGAACACTAATCTAAATTTTATTATTGAAATATGCAGATGGCGAAGCGCCCATCAAACTGCGAAATGCTTTATTAAACGTAGTTTTTGAATTAAAACCGGCCTCTTGTGCCAACCCAAAAAAGGTAAGTTCTTTGGCTTTTTCAGTTTTAGCCAATATAATAAACTCTTTGGTTCTATAATAATTTACAAAATCAAAGAAATTCATCCCAATACGTTCGTTTAGAAGACGTGCCAATTCGGGATTACTAATCCCTAACATAGTTGCCAATTCAGCTTTTAATAATTTTGAGTTTAAGTAAGGCTTTTTAGCAATCATCAGATTTTCTAACTGGGTCTTTAATCTGTCCAAATCTGTGTGGCTCAATTTTGATTGACTATATTTTTGAGAAATATTTAAAGACTGGATCCTAAATAAACCTGGTGCTATCATACCATGATATGCGATGAAAAGAATGATAAAAGCGATACCTAACCAGATAAATTGACGAGCTTCGCGCTCTATGGTCTCTAGTCCCAAAAAACTTATAACATATAGACCGATCCATACCAATAGGCAAATTCCTATGGCAATCAAAAAATTCAGAAAAAATTGTGTTTTTAGTGTATAACTCAACTCGTTTTTAAGGTTGTTTTTGAATTGTAAAAACTGTTTTAAACTTAAAATCCAATAGGTACAGTTAAATGTAAGTCCAATAGCGACCAAGGTATTGACTACTTTATATAATGCTCCTGTTTGAATTCGTTCTACAATTAGGGTATCTGATGGGATCATAAAATAGCATACGACAAATATGATGTATGCAACAGCGGGAATGTAGTGTATCAAGTCTTTTTTGTTGAAGCGCAGGTTATTTAAGCATGATTTGGTAAAAAGAAATACGGTGGCTCCAAAAAGTAAAATAGCAAACTCTGAAACCGTAATCAACCGAAAATTATTTCCAAAAATTTTGGAGATATGCAATACACGGCCACTTAATCCTATAAATAGCACAAAAATTAAAAAGGCAATATACCCATTTATGTTTTTGCGATTCTTTGCCGAAAATAGATACACACACAATAAGAACAGGCTTTGAAAAAAAGCAAAATACACCAATTGATTACCGAATGTTTGCATACTTTAAAAAATGTGCTGGCAAGCAACTGCTGCTTGCCAGCGTTGTTAATTATTTGATTATAAACTGATTCACGTTCTGAATTCCTTTTTCACCCATTTTCATATTTTCTTTGGCAAAAGCATCAAAAGCAGCTCTATCATTCCACTCAGTTAATACGATAACGTCTGGTTTGTACATATAGCCAACCGTGGACATTGGTTCATTTAATTCTAATAGTACTTTTCCTCCGCCACTTTTGGCTTTTTTAAGCCATTCTTTTTTAAAATTCAAAAAAGCGCTGGTTTCATCTTTCCAATATGATGTAGCCACTACTATTTTATCAGGATTTGCCTCAAAGGATATATCTTTTTTCGCTTCATAATATGCCAAATAAAAAGAAGACCACATCGCTCTTCTTTGCTGATGAAAATCTGGCACTTTATCTAGGATTTCATCGGTAAATGCTTTTCTACTGGTCAAATCTGTCCATTTTGCAATCACAAAGGTGTCTGGTTGATATCCTCCCTGTGTAGTTTCTGCAACCGCAAGAAATGGTTGTGGCTTGTATCCTTTTTCAAGGGCAAAATCAAAGGCTGTTTCTTTATATTTTGGAAAAAGCTTAGGTAATTCAGATTTTCCCTTAAACAATAAAATATCGATCACTTCGCCTTTTTTAAAACTCCATTTTTTGGTTTTTGTTTGTGCGCTTACCATCGTTGCACTTAAAAATAAAGTAGCAAATACGAGTATTAATTTTGTTTGTTTCATACTAAAAATTTTATGTTTTAAATTCATGCTGCTAATGTAAAATGCACTTCATGATTTACAAAAGAAAACACTTCTAGAAGGGTGCGCATACAGTATACGTTCTTTTTTACTGGGGTTTTGACTGTTTATAAGAGAATAGAGTTGTTTGTGTCTATTCTTTTAATGTATACTAGTATATTAAAAAAATTATCGCGATTAATTTTTTTTGACTAGATCGATTTTAAAAAAGGAAGTAGATTCTCTTTGTAATTATTGCCAATTGGGATTTCTGTACGATCTATTTCAACGTCATTTTTGGTATAGGCAGTAATTTTTTTACTATTTACAATGTAAGAACGGTGTATTCTAATAAAGCGGTCATCAATTCGTTTTTCAAAAACCGAAATACTTTCCTTAATCATTAAAGGCTCTTTCTCTCTTGTATGAATTTTGATATAATCCTTCAGACTTTCTACATAGAGAATATCGTCAAAAACAACTTTAATCCGTTTTTTTGCTTTATTCACAAAAAGGTAGCCATTTTGATCACTACTAGCTTCATTGGTATTAGTCGTTTCAGTTTTTTGTTTCAGTTTTAAAAATTTTTGTGTCGACTGAAAAAAGCGTTCAAAGAAAATCGGTTTTAGTAAATAATCCAGTGCGTTGAGCTCAAAACCATCTACAGCATAATCGCGATAAGCGGTAGTAAAAATTACTTCAGGTTTGTGTGCCAGGTTTTTAAAGAAATCTGTGCCTTTTAAAACTGGCATTTCAATATCTAAAAACAAAAGATCTATCTTATTGGCATTCAACACAGAACTCGCTTCAATGGCGCTGGAGCAAGAACGTATCAATTTGAAATCGGGTAGTTTTTGCAAGTATGTTTCTAACAACTCTCTAGCCAGAGGTTCATCATCGATAATAAGACATTGGTAACTCATAGAATATTTAATTTGAGGTTTGCCGAAAATGAGCTGGCCGTATTTTCAATAATTAGCTCATAGGCTTTGGGGTAGAGCAGCTCTAATTGTTTTTTAATATTGCTGAGTCCTATAGATTCTCTCTTATCTATATTTTTTGTTACAGAGGGCTTACTATTTTCTACTTTAAAAACGAGGTGCTCTCCTTTTTTAGAAATAGTAATATCAATATTTGCTTGATTTATTTCATTAGCGACACCATGTTTAAAAGCGTTTTCTACAAAAGTCAGTAATAGTAAAGGAGCTATTTTTTCTTGCCCAGTGATATTTTTGCTGAACGAAATGTTTACCCTATCGGCATATCTTATTTTTTCTAGTGACAAATAATTCTCTATGAGTTCTATTTCCTTATTAAGGGAAACAAATTCTTCATTACATCGATATAAAATATAGTCTAAAATTTCTGATAATTTTTGAATCACTTTGGGGGTATCGTCAGATTTTTTGATGGCTAATGCATACAGATTATTTAACGTATTAAATAGAAAGTGCGGATTCAATTGGTTTTTTAGGGCCATTAATTCAGCCGTTTTCTTTTGCTCATTCAGTTTCAGTAATCGTTGTTTTTCTGAATATAATTTTAGAACGAGCAATAGCAAGGTAGGATAAAGTAAGTATAACGATTTTGATATAAACTCACTCAAATTGGTAAGTCTTCCAAAGAAAGAAGCATCCTCAAAACGTTTCACATAATTCACATAAGTTACAGGAAACGTAGGTTCTAAATAATGAATAAAAATAAGATTACATATAATATAAAATAAGAGTAATGTGATTGTCATTGCAATGATAAAAGCAATCGTTTTTCCTTGGCTAAGAATTTTTTTGATGAGTACTTCAATACTAAGATAGGCTAGCAAAATTTGTAGTGCTACTCGAATGCCAAAGGTAATAAACAGCTCTGTCGTGGTTGTGTAATACCAGCTAGAAGTAGATGCCGAAAAAGCAAATATAATAATCCCAAAAATAAGGTATTTAAATTTTGAGGCATCTAAGTATGCTTGTATCTGTTGTAGCATTGTACTTCTGGTTTTACCCAAAGATACTTCTTTTATACGCGAATGCCATTGCAGATGCCCAATACACGGTAACCGAAGACGAATATCGGTTTAGTGTAGTTAACTGTGTTTGTCGCTGCATACTTGTCTTTTGAGCCCCATCGGGATCTTTCTAGATGCACTAGGCCCAGCGCGTCTATACTACACTTAGATTCGTTAAAAACTTTAATTTTTATTCAATGAATACTAAATGTACTACACTAGTGCTTGCTTGTCTTAGTTTGCTTGTATCAATAGCATCTTATGGGCAAGGCGAACTTAACGGAAGCGTACTGGATAAAGCCACCCAAGATCCTATCCCATATGCTAATATCATAATCAAATCAGACAATACGATTACTACGGGAGGAATTTCTGATGATTCTGGAGATTTTTCTGTATCAAAAATACCCTTTGGGTAATATAACGTAGAAGTTCAATTTATCGGTTACAAAACAGTTATAAAATCGATAATACTCGACAAAAACAACAAAAAACTAAATTTAGGTATTGTATATGTCGAAGAAGATGCACAAGCTTTGGAAACTGTAGAAATCGTGGCAGAGCGCTCTACCATAGAACAAAAAATTGATAGAAAGGTCATAAATGTTGGTAGCGACTTAACTACTGCAGGAGCCTCAGCAAGTGATATTATGGGCAATATTCCATCGGTGAGTATTACGCAAGATGGTGATTTATCCTTGCGAGGAAATGAAAATGTGTGAGTATTATTAGATGGTAAGCCTACCAATATTAGTTCGCGAGAGCTTTTGCAGCAAATTCCTTCAACAGCTATAAAAACTATAGAATTGATTACGAATCCTTCGGCAAAATATAATCCGGAGGGGATGAGTGGTATTGTCAATATTACATTAAAAAAGAATACAAATCTTGGGTTTAACGGCTCTGTAAATACAGGTTTTACGTATGGAGAACGTGCTCGTTATAACAACTCCTTGAGTTTGAATCGTAGAAACAAAAAAATAAATATCTATGGCAGCTACGGAAACAGATTTGGAAAGGGTATTACCAGAGGATTCATCAATAGAACTTTGGAGCGTACGGGCCAAGACATCATAAGTATTGCCGACCGCACTTCACACCTTTTCAAATTTGGAATTGATTACTACATCAATGATAAGAATACACTTTCGGTATATACCAATCAAAATATAGTTGATGCTGCGCTAGATGCCCAACGTGCTATTACTTTTCTAGACGATGCGTCGGCTAATTTTGGTCAGTTTGATGTAACCGATAGAAACAATACAAATGCTTCTTATAATATAGATTTTAAACATAATTTTTCAGAAGAAGGCCATTTTATAGAGCTCGAAGCCGATTATAATACGTTGAAAAGCGATACACAAAATGATTTTGACTTTAATGGGAATACCCCTTTGGCTAATTATGATGAGTTTATAGATGATACCCGAACGAACACAACTATTAATCTAGATTATGTACAGCCGCTTTCTGATAATGCAACTTTAGAAATGGGTTTAGAAACTCGGTTGCGCCGTACCACAAATTCATACACGACAGATCGTTTAGATTTTGATAATTCAGATTTTAGGTATGACCGCGATATACATTCTTTTTATGCTACTTTGAGTCAAAATCTTGGTAAATGGCAGTATAATTTAGGTTTGCGATTAGAAGATTATAATGTTGATACACAGTTTAACGAAGTCTCTGAAGCTCCGTTTAATTTTACAGATAAACTGTTCAACGTTTACCCATCTGGATTTTTAAAATACAGCCCAAGCGAAGAAAGTAAAAATGCCTATCAACTAAGTTTTAGTCGCAGGATCGATCGTCCTTCTTTAAATCAAATCAATCCTATACGGCAGTTAAGCACGCCACAAGTAATCATTACCGGTAACCCCAGTTTGGTACCCCAGTTTACCAATTCTGTAGAGGTTAATTATACTAGAAAACTAGAGAAAGGTAATTTTACTTTTGGTGGTTTTTATAGAAGGATCAATGATGAGATTAACCGAAGAGGTTTTTTTGATGAAGACAATCCTACTGTGTTACTAATTGATTATGACAATTTTGATAGTAATGATGTATATGGGTTCGAGTTATCTTATAGTTATCGTCCTACTACCTGGTGGAGCCTTAACGGAAGTTTTGATGTGTATTCTAGAACCCAAAAAGGTGTTATTGAAGGTGAAAATGTAGAGGTGAGCAATACGTTGATGAATGCCAAACTAAACAACAGTTTCAAAGTATCAAAAAAGCTAACCTTTCAACTTTTTACTTTTTATAGCGGAAGGCAAAGCATCCTACAGTACGATATAAAAGGCAATTTCTTTATGAACCTTGGTGCGCGCTATACTTTTGCTAAATCAAAGGGAACGCTGAGTGTCAATTTTAATGATATTTTTAGAACTCAACGTTTTGCTTTTGAGACTTTTAGAACTGTGATTCAAGAAGGTGAGTTTAGAACAGATTCGCGTGCTGTGTATTTGGGCTTGGCCTATCGTTTTGGTAGTCCTAAAGGCAAAGGACTACAGCGTAAAAAACGTGATAAAAATGAAAAGGCTGATAAGCTCCTGTAATGAAATAAAATTTTTGAGTTAGCCACTTGAATAATAACCCCCTTTGCTTAAAATTATAGAGCATAAGGGGGATTGTTTTTTAATTATTATCCAGGTCACTGCAGAATATCAGTTTTGTTATGTGACAGCTCATAATACCATCGCAACAATGCAGTATTTCTTTTTATTTAACGAGCAAAGCTACGCCTATTTTAAAACCGGTTTTGATATAGCGAAATCAAACACTATGTTTTTAAATGTTGTAGGTATAAATCATTTAATAGCTCAAAATTTGCATCAACTGCAAGTGTATTGTTTTAAAAAATCACAAAGGCACTAAAATCCACAAAAAGATGAGTTATGTATATACTAGCCCAGCAATAAGCCGCGAAGTGTGTTATTAAAATAGTATGGCGTAGCAGTATTTATCTATAATCATGATTTAAGTATAGTCACATGATGCTGTACTCGATAATCCTGCCTTAGACAGACACAGCAAGATTTGAATCTTTCTAGGCTTGCCCAGAAGTTATTTACTGTATAGGAAGGGATAAAAGACTCATATAATACAATTATTATGAGTCTTTTTTAATGTATTTCATGCAAGAAGCAGAATTAGACTTCTTATTGCGTGTGAAAGTTCTTTAAGAATTGGAGATCTATTAATTAATAATTTTGCTCAACAAGTCTTTTCTCTTTCTTTTTTGCCCTTCTAAGACTCTTCGCTGTTGTTTTTCAGACCAATTTTCTGGATTAGTTTTGACATAATCCATTGCAGCTTTGAGCGTTTCGATAGCATCTTTATATCGGTTTTTTTTTGTTAAAATATCGATTTTTAGGTCATAATACCATGATGCTTTTTTTAAATCTATCGCCTTATCAATAAGCTTTAGTGCGGTTTCCAATTCCATGTCCAGGAAGTAGTAGTAGTCTGCACCCATAGCAAGTAGATCGGAATCTTTGGTCTTGCCAGAAAAGAATTCATTATTTACCATTTTCATGAGACGCTTGTTGGTCTGTGTTATAATTCTGAAGGAGACACGTGTACTTTCCCAAGAAATATTCAATTCAGCATTAGTATCTAATACATCAATATCAATTGTAAATGACTCATAATATCTGTCGGTTCTATTTACTCTTGTTTTAAAACGAATAACATCTTTAGTTTCGTCATATCCTTCTAATCCATAAATAGCTTCATCACTGTTTAAAATGATTGTCCATTCTTTTTTTCCAGGAATGGTGAACAAAGAATACTGTCCGGTAGGTATTTTTTTTTCGTTTATGAGTACGTCATCATCAAATTTGATTTTTGTACCGTTACCAGCTCCTGTTCGCCATAGTTTTTCAAAGGGGACAAGTTCTCCAAAAATGCTACGTCCCCTTGCTATAGGTCGTTCATATGCTACAGAAATTGTTGTAATGCCAACGCTTTGTACAATGCTTCCCTTTGGACTAAGTGATGGGAATTCTGTTTGTGCCACCAACCCGAAAGAGCATAGCGTTAATAATAGTATAATACAATTCTTCATGTTTCTAAATTTTATTAATTTTTTGTTATTGGTTATACGGATACAAGTGTGCGCTCCATAGTTTTTTAGCTGAAATTGGATTGATTAAAAAGTTCTCCGGAAACCATTTTAAAGTTTCAGACAAGCTTATGTCATTTTAGATGCCTCTTATTTTGTGTTTGAAATAAATTCAAAAGCATGTTTTATATCAGTAGCTTGAAGCCATACTTTTTTTGTGTTTTCATCTTCTCCACCAGATGAAACCAAACCTACAATTCTTCCTTTATGATCTACAACGGGAGCTCCACTTAAGCCGCCCATACTTTTAGGACCATTTATTTGTATAAGGTTATGAAAATTTCCTTCTGTAGTATCATAGGTGTATTCATATACACGTTGTGAACCGACGGTATCTTTATACGTCCACCCGACTGCGTATAAAAGTTCTCCTTTCTGTAATGGTTTCTTCCTAAAAGATAATGGGGTATGGTTGGTTTTGTTTTCTTTGACCGAGAAAACTAACCAATCTTCATACGTATCCCAATTGGTATCCATGTAGTTCCAAGTAAGGGAATCTTTTTTATTTGTATTCAATAACTTGTCGGTAATAAGGTATGTTGTGCGATCGTTCTTTGGGTGCATTTTCCACTGTTTCAAACCTCCTTCAAAGTCAACAAATCTCATGGCATCGGTTTTAGCGATCATTAAAATATGTTTTGCCGTGATAGCATAGGTCTTACCCTTATGAGCGACTAAAAAACCGTTTGACGCATTTGAATTGTCAAATGACGAATCCTGATAAGAAACATTGTTTATAAGGCCAATTGGGGTCTCCTTCAACTTTTTTGTTGTTGAACAACTTATAACTATTGTCATTGTAATTGTCACTAGTACTGCATTCTTAAATTTTAAAACCTCTGTAAATGTCATTTTATGTATTATATTGATAATTCAGGTTATAAGAAGTGTATATTCAATATTTCTAAAGATGAATTTTATTTGGTTACTGAAAGAATATTCTCTTTAGTAAATCCATTATTAAATTTAATCTGAGACAGTGTTTGTGTTATGCTTGGCGCTTTACCGTATGTACCTTCTGAATCAGGCAAAAAGTAGATTCGTTTTGTGGCGAGTTTCTGCCCTTGAACCATTTCATAAGTATACTCAGCTAGAATAACAGGTGCATTGATCCCCAAGAAAGGTAGCGAAAAATAAAATCGGTCTATTGTATGCGTATCTGGGTTGATATAAAGGATGTAAATATCATTCTCGGCTTTTCCAGTTGCAGCTGCATCATAAGTAACTTCTACCTTAGAATATGTAATCTCGTTGTGTACTTCAGTTCCTAGATATTTAGATATGGTACCTGAGTCATTGAGTTTATATGGCATTACGAACCAAAAGTAGTTGGCGCGCCTTACAAATTCTGCTATGGCCACAGATTTTTCTTTTTCAATACTATTTTCATTGAGGGTAATGGTAGTGTTTTCTCCATCAAAAAAATGTGTTACAATACCTTTTTCAGTGGGTAAAGTATTTATTTCATGACGGGTATAGTATCCAAATGAGATTTCATTATCAAATATGTAGCGTTCTGTAGAAATGTCTGCTTTCCCTTCTGTCACGGTATATTCGTAATGGTATGCTACATCTTTTTTACGGCGTAAATGATCCCATCCGCCGTGGGTCTTTTCTACAGCAGCGAGTATAGCACTTGGGTGGGTCTCATCGATAGCTGATTTTGTTATTTTTGCTTTTACTATCGATTTCTGATCAGCTTGCTTGCATGCAATTAAAGTAGTTAAAATGATGAGACCTATTAAGAATGGCTTAAGATATTTCATTAATTCACAATTAAATTGAAGATAAAAATAGCACAAACGCGTATTCGATTTTGTAAGGGTAGTTATTCACTCTATATGTGCACACAGAAAGTTGATAAGTGTAGACGAAATTAAAAAAGTCCTGTTTTTTGCTTATATTTTCAAAAAAAATATGCAGTACTCCTTCTTCATTGATAACTTCTAATCGTTGGATGACATCGGTTCTATATCTATAAAATAAGGCAACAGAAGCATTCACTTTGTTTCTGTTGTATTGAATTCTGGGCGTAGATCTGGATTATCGAGTAAATATGGTTGAATATATTTCTGAAGTAAATTTTATTCTGTTAGTGTGGCCATTCTTTCTGTTAACGGGCAGCTTATTATTAAAAATTCAGTTTTTAATGCTTTAGTGCTGGAGAAATAATTAACCTTTTTAAGTATTTTGAAGAATCGTATTTTCAAAACGTTCCTATATTTACAATTAAAATATTAAACTTTAGTCTTTACAAGAATTTTTGAACTCTAAGAACACCAGAGAATAAACATTGTTAATTGGTATTTAACAAAAAATTAACACACTGCATTAGCACAGTCCCGAAAAATGAAACTACTATGTTCTAATATTGCGGTATAAATAATTTGAAAGGTTTCTAAAACTTAAAAACTATTTATGGGAAAATCCATTTTCTATCCTGGTTGGGTAGGACTAGTACCAGGAAGAAAAATGGAATCAAAGGAAGCATATGCCTCCTTATTTTTTTCGGCAATTAGCTGATTTTTTGCAATTCCCTAGATTCTCCTACACCTAAGTGTAGGAGAATTTTAAAATAACCATTTAATAGTTAAGATAATTTGGTACCAAAAATAATAAATTCTTCGTGCATTTGGAATAAGTGTTGACTAATATTCGACATTTCGAATGTTTCGATAGTATTGAATTTATACTTAATTCCTTGCTTATAGAACTTTATTAAAACATTTTTTGAATATCCGTAATTATCCATAATTGATAAAAAAGTCTTATTTTAGATTAAAATTATAGTATGAATATTTT
>CANLYR010000030.1 GCA_947495425.1 uncultured Aquimarina sp. | reverse complement strand
ATCTTACCATCTGGGGATTCAAACTCCCACTTATAGTCATATTGTCCGGATCCTCCACTGAGTTCGATATGAAAACCCTCTTCCTTAAAAGTAGAGGCAAATTCAGGAAAATCTTTAAAAGTGACCACTAGCTCAGGACCAGTACCTGGATCTGCTGGATCTTCACCAGTATCATAGTTATAATAAAACTTATCCGTGATGTTTGCGTCTGCATCTCTAACATGAGCCAGACGATTAAAGATATCATATTCATAGGTAGTCGTGTAGCCTTTGGGGTCAGTCATGCTAGCCATTCCTATTAATGGATCATGAGTATAGGTAGTGACCATGGCGTTGGGTAAGTTTGTTCTTAGGGTATTCAAGGTGTTTATCGAACTCGCGCTAAAACTTTTTAGTACGGTCTCACTAACTCCTAATGCATTTGCAACTTCAGTAAAGGTGGCGTTCTCTATCCTGGCGACAGGATACATCGTATCATAACTCCAGATAAGACTAGTAACAGCACCACCTGATTTTTTATATTGTAGTAAATTACCACTACTATCATACTTTTCATAACGAATGTGCTCTTCTAAGGGGGCTTCTCCTTTTGAAGTTTCAACAGAAGTCTGAAGAGTAAGATTCGATGTAGCTGGAGTTGCTGAATATTTTAGCAACTGGGTAGACTGTAATGTTTCTGTTGTACTACCACTTTTCTTAATGTAATTCTCAGTCTTTACCGGAGTAGCAATTCTATTCTGCTGATTCAATACATGCGATGCAGAAAACAGATCCGGGGGGTATTGACTTTTGGTTATGATTTGGTCACTATTGCTTTCTGTTACTACCGTTTTAGTCGGCATATAATGGAGTGGACTTTCATATACATAATCCGTATTAGTTATTATTTCTTTATCATGGTAATACTGTTCTACTTGTTTTTTGTCCAGTTGTACCACTTCCTGTTTTATGTCATAGAACACTCCCGGATTTAAAACCAGATTTCCTTGAGGTACTCTTGCAAAGCTACCGCCTTTAACATTAACATCTTTTTTGGTGATGCTATATTCATAATGCTCTCGGATTTTTAAGTTTCCACCGGCATCAAATACTCTTTTTAGTAATAGTTTACTGGCATGATCACTTTGATAGACCGGTTTAGGTGGATAATCATTTATACCGGAATACCCAACAGATTCCTGATAAGTAAGTGGCTGTCCAAATATATAATTTGTATACCCTTCACTGTTATGTTCTGTAACATTTCCATACGTGATATGAGAACCTGAAAAATTTAATGCATATGGATCTTGTGTTGTTATCAATATAAAACTACCTTCTCGATTAAGTAGTGCATGTTTCAATGTAGGATAAAAATTACCAGTATCATCTATGATATCTACAAATCCATTTATGGTTGGGTCAGCGTCCCAACATAGCTTTCTTACAAAATTAGGATTATTGATCAGTTTAGGGGATGAGTATGAATAGCGATCTGTTTTCAAGGTAGTTTTATCCTGATCTCTATATTTAATTTCTTTTAACCTTAATCCGCCAACCAGATTATCTCCTTCGGTTGGTGGTATTTGTACGAACTGTAAAGCTTCATGCTTAAATTTCACATCAAAACAACTCCCTCCGTTACGATTGCTCTTATATGCATAGAGCTTATATTCATAATCTCCTGGATCTAAATTGATATTAAAATGCTTTTCCCCAAATCCTTCACTATCATATATACTTTGTGGAACACCACCATATCCATAATCGAGAACTATCTCTCCAGTATTTGCATTGGTAATTATTAAAGCTTTTGCATTTATAAATCCATAGTCATTCGGAGATTCTTGGGTGCAAGGATTCAGATACCCATTTTTAATTAATGTTACTTTAGTTCTTATAGTTGCGCCATATTGATAAGAGAAAGAGCCTTCTACATAATCCTGATTATTGGATAGTGAATAACTATTATTGGATGCTATCGAAACCCATCGTTCTTCCTCAGTAGGTTCAGATACTGTACTCACATGTTCATGGTTTTCATAAATATACTCCTGACTCCCTCCTGTTGGAAAAATTATTTTTTTAAGTGTTCCTGCATTTGTATTAGAACTACTAACATTTCTATTAGCAACTCCACTAAAACTATTACAATTCCCTAAAGCAGGGTATAAACTTTTGTTATTGTTGGCACCATTATAATAGCCCCATTTATCTTGGGCAAAAGATACTCTTGATGGGAGGGATTCTTTATGATAGTACTCAAGATTAAATATCTTATCAGATAGGGCTCCAGTACATGTTTTTTCTCTAACCTGAGTAAGATATAATCTTTTTTTTACATGATTAAATGTCCCTTGACTAGGTTGTGGCATTAAATTATCCATGTTAGCACTATCAGGAGATATAGTATATTCATAATTTAAGTTAAATCTTTTAATACAATTCCCTTGATAACTAACAATAATTTCAGATACCTTAGTTTTTCCCCCAGGCATAGTAACTTGTCCACGTGTATCGTCTCGATCTGACCTGATAAATTCTACCTGAATTTCTCCAGCCTTGATTTTTGAAAGTTCAGGACTTCTTACCATTTGGTCACTCCATATAGCCCTATTGTTTGATGAATCTAACTCAAATAATCCACAGTAAGCATTAGACAACGGCACTTGTCCCAAGCATCCGGCTCCCCAACTAAGGGTTGTGGGATCATATATTAATCCTGCCATTGTTTTGTTTGTTGCAGAAAGATCTCTATATTCTATTTTGTTGAATTCAAAGGTAATTTCTTTATTTGTAGCAGGATTATAGGCACTAGTCATATACCATGCTCTTTTTTCATAGTGATTTAAGAACACATTCACTGATGCAGCGTAAGAATCTTCTATAGCATTGGTGTTGTTACCAAATGTCATTCGTATACCATCAGGAGTGGTGACCCTCCAATGGTTGAAATTTCTTGAACTGTAATCCAAAAGTTCCATTTTATAATCATTCCCTGTAAAATTTACAATCTCTCGATTCTGGTTAAAGAAAAATCTCCCAGAGTGACCCAGCGCATTAAATGAAAACAAATCTGGTTCCATATCTTTGGTGCCGGCAGATACGTCATTAATCCAATGATTTATAACCTCTTCGGAAAAACCGATGGATTCAAAATAGCCTTTTAACTTACTGATACCATAATCTTGATAATAACCTTCAACAGGCACACTACTTTGACTAGCTCGATGTAATGATCCTTCATCTGGCCCACCTTTGATAATTCTGGTAATGGCCCCTCCAACAGAAAGATTCCACTTTAAACCAACTTGTGAAGACATTTCGGTAACCTTAACTCCCGATGCATCATAGTTAAGAGAGATCGGTACTGTCATACCGCCATATTCAATAGTGTAAATAGGAATAGAAATATTGGGAGTACCAGTATGTAAACTTACAGGTACTGATATGTATTTTTCTAAAGATGATGTCTGCGGAGTTTTTGGTTGAGGATTAAAATCCGGATGGATAAAATCATTTTGGGAAATACCTACTAAAGAGGTAAGCATTAACATATAGAATAACAATATTCTTTGCTTGGTTAGAATTATTTCTTTGGTATTCATATTAACTGACTGGTTATTCGTTGTTATTAGGTGAAAAAGTTGTTTTTATAATCTGTTACGCAATATTAAAAAATTCCAGTTTCATCTTTTAAAACTAAAATTTTGTATGGGTGCTGTTTTTTTAACATAATATTTGTTGGATTTCATTCTCGCTACGTTTTTTCTTGTAAAATCCAAAGGCCAAACCTACTTCTTCGTTATAGACATAGCTTTGTAACGCTTCATCAAATACAACGGGTGCATTAAGCTCTTTCATAATAGCAATCATACGGTATAGTTTTGTTCTTGAAATACCTAGCTTTATGGCTAACTCTGGAGCTGATCCGGTGGCCTTAAATCGAATTAACTGATCTATTCTTTGTATAAGTTCTAATTGCTTGATGATTATATTCATAGTATAATTTTTTGAAAAAGCATTATTATGTAATATATTATTTGACATAAGTTCAGGGGCGTTAAGAGTATTATTAATACGAGCAAAACTATGATTACGGATTGAGCTGAGTGTCCTATATATTATCAAAAACAAGATTCTGGACAAGATTTATTTACTAGAACGATATGCAGATGGTGTTTTCTGGGTTTCTTTTTTGAAGGCAGTATAAAAATTCGATTTAGAATTAAAGCCAGATTCATAACCAATTGCTTCTATTGTGTAGTTTTCATAATCAGGATTAATAAGCAATTTCTTTGATTCATTAATTCTTAAGTGATTAATAAAATCTGTAAAACTATGATCCGAGTTTTTATTTATGATTCTTGATAAATGACTAACACTTAAATCAAATTTTTCCGAAATACGTTCTAAACTTAAATTGGGATTCAAATATAATTTTTCATTTATAATCGCATTCTCAATTTCCAAAAAGAGATCATCACTTAGAGGTAAAACTTTTTTGGTGATTGGTATTGACTTAATAGTGTTATTTCTTATGTCAAATCTTTGGTTAAGTATTCTCGTCTCAATAATTCCTTTATAGACTATCCAATAAACCAAAATAGATATAATAATCCATAAAGGGTAATATGTGCTAAGGTCTTCTTCAAACCTGGCAATATTATCCTTGATAACAAACAACCAAGAAGCACAAGTAACTATTCCAATAATTAGAGCTTGCTTCAACCATCTAGTCTTTGCTTTAACGTCTGACAAATTAAATTCTGTTCTGGACTTTTCGTAATTATAAATTTTGAATAGAATTATAAGAATCATAAGAATGGAAAAAACTAGTGATAAATATTCTTCAAAGGTTAAAAGTGTTTGTACAGTTTTATTTGATAATGGAACCAAAGCAAGTTTTACAAATATTCTAAACATTAAGCTTAAAACAAATGGAGAAAGAATGAATACGATTGTACTTTTAAAGAGTTTTATTTGCAAATACATATTCACAAAAACGTAAAACATTGGCATTATTAAAAACTCAAAAGGAATTTGAAAATAGAGTTTTTTGACTAGCTCAATATCAATAATTAAGTATTGTAAATTATTGATTGACAATGCCAAAGCAGTACAAACCAAGAAGTAATTTGAGGATAATCTATAATTCTTATTAAAAAAGACTATAACACCAAATACAAAACCTTGAAAAATACCAATTAGGATGATAATATTGAAAATATTAAAGTTTAGTTCCAAACTTACCTCAGTTTAAATTTTGTTTGTAAAAGTATAGTTAATAACTAGATTGTACCTAATTTATTTTCGTTATAAACTTAGTTAATTAAATTCTCAATACAAGAATAAAACATTATAGTATCATTTTTTAAAACAGAGAAAATTAATTTTTACTATTTTAAAAAATGATACTATAAATCAAAATCTCAATTAGATTAATTAGTTCTAAATGTTTTAAATAAATTACCCAAAAATCTTTTCAGCTGCTTTATCTAGAATTTCATTTTCGAAGTCTGCAAAATAGGCTTCGGTAGTGTAGTAACTCGTGTGACCCAGCATATCACCTATCTGAGCTTTTGATATCCCTTTATGCAGTCCGGCGGTTGCGAATGTATGGCGAGCAACGTAGGTAGTTAGCTTAATATCTAGATTCAATTTTTTACCAATTGTATTTAACCTACGGTTGTGGTTTCTACGGCGGTTTTTATAAATCTCGTGTATTCTATCCTCTGATTCAATATTAATTACATCCCCTAGAATTGGAAATACTAAGTCTTCTTTTGACTTTCCAATTGTATAATAATTAATGATTTCCATCACAAATTCGGGAATTAGAATATCGAATTCCTTGACATTGGTACCTCTTCTGGTTTTTCGCCTTTTGTATTTTAACCTTCCCTTGTCAATTGAGCTAACCTTTAGATAAGCTATATCCATAAAGTTCATACCTCTCATATAGAAATTTACTAAAAAGTAATTTTTATGATGCCATAAAGGAAAGCCTTCAGTAACGTCCAAATTCTTAATCTGCTCTATGACATCAAGATCGACTGCTCTTTTCTTTGTTCTTTGTTGCTTGATTGAATATCCATTTTTCCCAAAAGGATAATCATCAGATTTAAGCTCAGTGCTACCATCTTTAATTGCTAAGTTGTAGATTCTTCTTATCGACCGCAATCTAACACCTAGACCATTTAAAGTATTCTTTTTATAAGATGTCTTAACTGTCGTATTTTTTTTGTTAACTGGTTTGTTATCTTTACTCAAATACCATGATTCTAAATCTTCTAAGAAGATTTCGTTTATTGATGATATGGGCAGGTCTTCCTTTGCATTAAATTTAAGCACTAAATCAATTGCGCCTCTCATTGCATCAGCCATACCAAAACGACCTGCTTCTCGATAACGATTAATTACTTTTGTACCGTAAACATCTAACAATGTTTGTGTCTCTGTAGTAGTATTCTTAATAACAGCAGATTCTTCCTCTGCATTTTTCACAAGCGCATTATTAATGAGATCAACAACTTCGTAAACATTAAAACTTTTGAGCATTGAATCGTAATCAGAAACTATCTTCGATGCGGTTGACCATTTCTCATTGACTTTATAATTTGCTCTTTTTGAATTTGAGAATGATGACTTTATGCGATTATTATCTTTGTCCCATTGTCTTTCTTCTAATTTATAACCAAGGTGAATGTTTTTTGGAATTCCTTTGTGTCTTACTCGTATTACTAAAGGAAACTTTTCTGCTTTCTTGTTACGCTTATCAAGCATTAAAGTAAGTGTAGCCATATCTATATTTTAACAAAGTCTAAAGTACTGTAATACAATCAAATCACAAAGAAAATTTGCTCGGTTTTTGCTCGGTTTTTTCAGATTCATACGATTTAAAACGGTCTCATCTGAATTGCATAAAATTTGAAATTGCCTGATTTTTAAATGTTTACAAGTTAAATCAAATCGTTTAAACCTGTATGGCATGTCACTGTTAATCAGAGGGTCCTTGGTTCGAGCCCAAGAGGAGGAGCTTCATAGAAGAAACGTTATCTAAAAAAGGTAACGTTTTTTTTATTCTATAACCTTCTTAGCGAGAAGTTTACCCTGAGCGAGGAACGAGCCGAAGGGAGCCCAAGAGGAGGAGCAAAACAAAGCCTTAACTTAATCAAGTTGAGGCTTTTTTGCATGTTACACGTTATTGATTGCAGCCAAGGTTTTTGCAATTAGTTTTTTAGAATCATTACGTATACCAGAATCCTTGGCATAAATTTCCCAATCGGCAATAGCAGCTTTTACTTCCTCAAGAATAATTTCGGGGTGTTTTACCTCAAAAGTGCTAGCCAACTCCAACAGATGTTGTTTTCCTGGAGCTGCACCCTCCCCTGCCACCATAGTACTATGCATTCCATGTGAAGAATTTGAAAAAGTAAGGTCATACGCAGGAGCTAATTTCCATTCTCCTGTAGCATTCATCAAAAAAGAAATATTCTTGCTATGGTCGTCTCTATTATGGCTATAGACATTAAAAGCCGCCAGTCGTAATACTTTAGCATAGGCTTCAACATGATTTTCGAGACGAAAAGCACAATCCATTATATTCCCATAATCTAAATCACTGTATCGAAAATTATCGTTTAAAAGTCCACTTGCTGCATGCAAATGCAAACGGTCATTACCTATTCTATCAAATCTTTTGGTAGCAAAGTATTTTTTTCCTGAGGGTCCCTCAAATAGTTTGCATTCAGACATCTTTAGACCTGCAGCTAGAGCCATGTTGTAGTATGCATATTCGATTTGGGCGATATCTGGTAAATCGGTAGCGGCCGGAAACTTTACAATCCAATGTTCATACCCTTCGGGAAGTAATGCCTGTTCATGAATAAGGTGATTAGTTTTGGGATTATATCCCACAAAAATCTTTGGTAGTGCACCGCCAGAGGACCCCCCAAGATTAAATAACTCTTCTATTACATCCGAAGGGGTACCTTCTAATACTTTCTTTGTTTCCTGAAAAATCTTATCTAACTCCAAAAATGTATCAGATTGGACTTCAGAGTTCAAATTTGGTTTATATGTCAATGCTCCCATACCACCAGAGCCAACGTAGGCCAAACGGTCTAAAGGCGTGATTTGATGAAGAGCTATTCCTTTTGACAATAATGTTCTATCTAAAAGCAACTTGCCCCAGCCTTCTGGAAGCGAATCATCAAACACTCCAAAAAGACCATCAAAAATAGAAGTTTCAGGCGTCAAAATAGCATCAGATAGTTTCAGTTTGAAAGGAGAGATTTTTAACCCTTTCTTAATAAAATCAGCATCATATTTAAAAAAAATCGCCCCGTTATCAATAATCATTTGGCCCACCAAAATTGATGTGTCGGTAAAGCGAAGGCATACCTCAAGTTGTTTAACCAATTCCATCACCTCTTCTTTTTTGAATTAAATAGTTTTTCGATGCGCTTAAGATCATCATGGGGATTCAGCACACGTTCAAAATCAGGTAATCGATCTAGTACAAATACGAGTTTTAAAAGTGACGCTAAAGAAACCTGTCCTTTGGTTTCAAAACGTTTTAAACTTCCCAGAGATACCCCCGAACGTTCTGCTAATTCGCTTTGCGATAGCCCCCTTTGTTTACGAAGCATTTTATGTTTCTGTGCAATTTCTATACGAACATCCCTTGGAAGTTTATCGACACTATACTTATTCATTATCTAGATACTATATTAGCTATTTATATATAAATATAAGAAAATTAGACAATATATTAGCTATTTTCTAATTAAAATTAGGACAATACATCTTGTATCATTTAAAAGAAATAATCTCATAAAAATAATCAGCTCTGAGAAATTTTATATTTCGCAAACTATCTGTCATATAGCTTTTTCGCTCTGCGTTTAAGAATAGACCCGTTTTGTTTTCATATTTTATGTTCTCGATGTAGCTATATGTCTTGCCGTGATGTACCATATTTCCTAATAACCTATTCGTCTCTACATCAAAATAATACCACCATGTATTTGCTGCTGACCCACCATCATTACTGTAGGATGCTTTAATTATATGCGCTAGTTTCTCGTCTATATTTTCTTGTCCTTCATAGCTTAAAGAAACATCTGTATCTAATAACTTATAAGGTTGCCACAAGACGTAATTGGCCGCGATGATACTTTTATAATAATTGTCTTCAAGGGTTCTGTTATTCTGAAGAACGTCGTTATGATATACAGAAGTTTTACCACCTTCAAAAATAACTTTTTTGTGTATTGAGTCTTCTTCCCAATGCATTTCTGCAGTAAAAAAAGGCATAAATGTGTTTTTGTGTTTCTGAGTTATCTTTTTTTCGATATTCCCAAGACTATCATAAAGAATAGTTGTCTTCAGATATGATAATTCTTTAGCATTTTTCCACTTTTCAATTCCGCCATGCGCTTCGAGTGCATCCAGAATGATTTGAGTAGCCTTTTTTTCGGTAGCACATGCACAAAGTAACAACAACAATGCACTGCACAGCATTCTACCTGCCGTTCGTTTCATACGTTAAGATATACACATTAATGTACATAAAATAAATAAATACGATCTCAATGAATTTAAAATTTATATTTTTGAAAAAACATAGGTTTCTAAAATGAAAAAAAGTGAAGAATTATTTTATCTTATCAAGTCATTATCCAAGAGCGAGAAGCGCTATTTTAAACTAAGCACACAAGGAAGTGAGTCTGCAGAATATTTAAGCTTATTTGATGCTATCGAAGCACAAAAAATATATGACGAAACCAAAATCAAAGTACTTTTTAAAGACAAAGCATTTGTTACACAATTAACTACCATCAAAAACTACCTAAAGCATCGCATTTTACAATCCCTAAGAAATTATCATGCTCGAATTTCTATAAACGCAGTACTTATAGATATCATTCGCAATGTTGAAATTCTGTTTCACAAAGGGCAGTATGAAATCTGCAATAGTGAGTTAAAACGTGCTGAGAAAAAAGCCAAAAACTTTCAACACGATCTGTTATTATTTCATATTCAGGATTGGAAAAGAAAAGTTCACCAGATGATGAATCCAAAAGATTTTGAAACCTTAAAAATAATTACCCAAAAACAAAAAAGTACTTTAAAATTTACTAATGAATATATCGACCTTATACTGGCTAATGTAGATCCAACTCAATTTTCTATGTCTTATAAAAAGAGTGTCTCTTTGCAAAACAGAACTCTCAAAACCCTTCACAGATACAGAAAATTGATCACGACAAGCGACTATGATAAAGCAAAGCGTAGTATAGAAGAATTAATTAAGGAGTGGGAACAAAATCCAGCGTTATTAAAAGAGTATTTTGCGATGTATTTTTCTGTATGTAACAACCTACTTGATTTTTTAATGTTCAATAAGCAATATAAGGAGGCGTTTGTAAGGGTTCTGCTTTTGAAACAAAAAACACATGCTGTTGAAACAGCTTCTGCAGCTTTGATCAAAGAAAAACTAAAATTGTATACCATAGAGCTCGAAATCCACAGAAAGCTAAAAGAACTACATACTACTCATGAAGTGATTGATGAAATTCAAGAATTTCTAGAGCAACACAAAACTCTTATTCCTAATTACAATAGCGTATCATTTTGTTTTCAATTTTCGGCAATTCATTTCATGAAAAAAGACTATAAGAAAGTACTACAATGGAGTACTGATATTTTGAATCATAAAACTAAGAATGATCGACAAGATTTGATTACATATATCTATTGGTTGCATCTACTGACGCATTATGAAATGAGTAATGAATCCATGCTACAACATCAAATTGATGATATGAAAAAACACTTAAAAAAACATAAAACCATAGATTTCTATGAAAAGATTTTACTGAAATTTTTATTGAAAACGGTTAACCATTCAGAAATTGAAAAAAGGAAAGCTTTAAAACAACTTCAGGAACAGCTCGATAAACATCCAATTCCTAAGCATGTTCTGGAATATGTAGAGTTTAATAAATGGATACATTGAAAACAGTAAACAACCTGTGGGCAAGTCTATAAGCATTCAAATCTCGCTGTGTCTGCTTGAGACAGGATGATTGAATAAGCCTTCTCGTCATCACAAATTATTATCTTTTTAAAAATAAGGGCGCAGCAACTCACATGATTTACTGCACCCTACTTATGCATGTATTTTAAATCAAAAATTTACTTTTTCATCATTTTAATAGTCTCACTATAGGATCCTGATGTAAGTTTAAAGAGATACAGTCCTTGCGAAAGTGTATTGGTTAATGGTGTAATATCTAATTCACTATGTCCTTTATCCATATACTCTTTTGGCATTTTGGCAACCGGTTTGCCTTGCATATCAAAAACAGACATATGAACAGCTCCATAAGCAGGTTGTTGCCACTTTATTATGGCTCTGTCGGTTACCTCATTAGGGTATAAGGTTAATGTATTTCTTAGGCTTTTTGCGAAAAATCGTGAAAAATTCATCCTAATATCAAGATTTCCCGGAGTAGACCAATTTCCGGCATCATCTCTCACCATACTTTTTATTTTTCCGTTTGAAGTTCTTAAATCTTTATTAGTGTCAAGATTCCCGGCTGTAATCAATGTACTATTCGTTGCTCTAAACTTATACACCTTCACATCATCAAATTCTATGGCAGTTTTATTAGTACGCAAAGAAATAGCTGCACCCGAAGAAATAGGGCTACTGTCTGTCCAGTTTAGTAGATATTCATTATTTTTCCAAACCTGTAAAACTCCAAATGCTGGGCTATAGGTTACTCTATATTTGGCCCAGTTATTATCTAGAGCAACATCTGCAATTGCTCTAAAATAAAGTACATTATTTACAGTTTCGTAGATTCTTACTTTGTTATCTTCTCCACTAAACCATATCAGATAAGAATTGCCACGTTGGCTCAAAGTACCTTCTGATGACATGATATGGATTCCAAATTTTCGAGCGCCAGTTGTAGACGTTAATTTTGCTGCAAATTCATATAAATAGGGTAATCCTGAATCCTGAATCAAGTATGAGCTCCATAGCGTATTATCAGAAGCCGTATTGGATTGGTTTAATCTCCCATTGGTTACGCTCCAGGTACCTGCTCCTACATCATAAACTCCAAAATCTTGGCTAAAATTTTCGTTGAAAAATCCTTTTCTTCTATTCGCTAAATAACTGGAACTATATTTTTCTAATACCTGGTAATATCTTCGGATAACACCAATGTTATCATTGTCAGAAAAATTTACTGTAAAATCTCCAGTTTGCGTATTGCCCCCAACAGCACTTATAGAAGTTGTGGGAGGTGTGGTATCCGAAGGCGTAGGTGTGCCACCACCAGAACAACCATTAGACACTAAAACATGTACTCCATTTCTTATTCCCCCAAGCGTAGCATAACCTCCATCTCCCGGACAAACGGAACATCCCGCATCGCGATGCCCAGCAATATGAGTCAAGGATCTGTTTACCGCATAATGAAAAGAAGACCCCAAAGGATTTATATTTTCTTTGTCAGCTTTCCAGGCTAATATGTTTTTCAAAGCTGTCTGTGTTGCGGTTGTTGGAGTAATCGACGAGTAGTCCCCTAACATACATACGCCCATAGTATTTCGGTTTCTGCCACAAAAATGTGCCCCTACAGCATTATCTCCTCCTGCTCTTCCTTCATAAATAACTCCATTAGGGTCTATTAGAAAATTATATCCGATATCCGACCATCCATTTCCATTGATGTGAAAATTTTGAACCGATCGTACTCTGGCTGCCCAGTCACTACTAGTATTAGATCCAAATTCGTGATGCACAATAAGATGCGATACTGTAGAAGTAGCAGCCGAGCTTCTGGGGATAGCACCCCATTGGTTTCTGCTTACTACAGAAGGTTTTGAACACGCTGCCTTTGCTATTTTCTGTATCGCATTCTCCTTGATCTGCTTTTGAATTTTCTTAGAAGTTTCTCCCGGGCTATAATGAAATAATTGCACATCAGAAATCAAAGCATCTTTTAGCAATTTTTCAAAAGAGATTTTATATTGTACGTATTTTGACTTCTTATCCAAAAACTCCATTTTAGAGATTATTCGTTCACTAGTCTGCTCTAAGTGTCCATCAAAAATGGCTGGTTTCCAATCGGACCAAGACCTACCGTTTCTCGAAGTACGGTAGCTAAGAGTCATTACATTATAATCTAGATTTCTTCCTTCGCAAACTGTGTATGCAGAAATAAAAGGCTTTGGTTTTTTAAGGCTAATTTTCATCGGTTGAAGCATAAATTCCGGAAGTTCCTGAGCTTCATTTTGAAACGAAATTCCATCAGACTTCAGGTTAGATGCTTTGCTTTCTGATACAACATATTGATCAGCAAGTTGAATTTTGAAGGTATCTAAATCCTCTCCTTTAAAAATAGGTCGCATTTCTTGTGCCAAAGTGGTAAGCACAAAAAACAGGCTACATAGTATTGTAGGTGCTACATTGTTTTTCATAATATTGAGTTTGCGTTAATCGAACTAAAATCGGAATAAAGTTTGATTTTACGAAATCGACATGAAAAAATTTATGTTGTTATTACATCAAATTTCAATGGTTTATCAGTAGATTTACATGTAAACAATTATGTTGAAAGCTAAACAATGGTGAGTATCTCCCTTAAAGACTAAAATTTTTGTTATCTTTTTATATAAAGCATGAAGAAAAATACTGGGTACTCAATAATCTTGCCTCAGGAAGATACAGCGAGATTTAAATGCTCTGAAGGTTACCTAGAAATCAAAAATCATTTTCTTACATATACCTCTTAGGGATGCTTCGAAGTTCTTCACTATTTATGAGAAATAAATATAGATTCCCGTAACAATTACACAGATTAGTCCTCCTATTATTTTTATATGTCTCCAGGGAGTGATATCTACTTCTTGGGTATATTGTTGTACATTGGCTTCTTTGCGAGGAAATAGTTTTCCTATCAAGAGCATAATCCCAACATTAATTACAAAAAGAATAGCCATAACGTGCAAAAAGTGAGGAAACATCCCTTGCATAATGGTTCTGTCTAGTACTACATAAATCAAATATAAAACTACTCCAGAAATTAATGCAACTATAGCAGCGATCGCCGGAACTCTTTTGGTTAAATACCCCACTACAATAATCGTTAGGATAGGAATACTATAACAACCGTTCACTTGTTGCAAATACTCAAAAATGCCTCCAACATACTGTAATAAAGGTGCTATAAACATAGCAAATAGGGCTAATACTACCCCAAATAACTTCCCTACTTTTACTGTTTCTTTTTCTGATGCATTTTTAACAAGTAATTGTTTATAAATATCGATCCCAAATAAAGTAACAGAACTATTTAATGCACTATTAAACGAACTTAGTATCGCCCCAAAAAGTACTGCAGCAAAAAAACCAACTAGCGACAATGGTAATACTTTACTCACCAGAGTAGGATACGCTTCATCTGCATTGTCTAAAGTGTTTCCAAACATATGAAAAGCAATTAACCCAGGTAATACTACAATAAGTGGTCCTAAAATTTTGATAAAAGAAGCCAGAATTAATCCTTTCTGACCTTCTTTTAAGTTTTTAGCACCCAATGCTCTTTGTATAATAGCTTGATTTGTACCCCAATAGAATAGTTGTACTAGCATCATGCCTGTAAAAATTGTAGCAAATGGCACCGAAGCTTCACTAGAGCCGATCGCATCAAACTTTTGAGGGTTATCCTTGATTAGTGTGCTAAGGCCATTGCCAATACTACCGTCACCTATCTCTAGTAACCCAAATACTGGAATCATAATACCTCCTATGAGCAATCCGACTGCATTTATGGTATCAGAAACAGCTACAGCTTTTAATCCTCCAAAAATGGCGTATATTGATCCTGTAATACCAATCCCAAAAACACATATCCAAATAGCCACATTTTTTGAAACATCAAGCAATTCAGGAATATTAAACATAGTGGTTAGTGCCAACGAACCTGTGTATAAAACTATAGGAAGTAAAATCACAGCATATCCCGAAAGAAATAATCCCGATGTAATCGCTTTGGTTACCACATCATATCGTCTTTCTAAAAATTGAGGTATTGTTGTGATACCTCCTTTCAGGTATCTGGGTAATAAAAAAATAGCAGTAATCACCATTGCAATAGCCGCAAGAGTTTCCCAAGCCATAACCAAGATACCTTCACTAAATGCTGCTCCATTAAGTCCAACTATTTGTTCAGTCGAAAGGTTTGTTAACAATAATGAACCTGCAATTACAATTCCGCTAAGACTTCTACCCCCCAAAAAGTAACCATCTGATGTATTTTCATCTGTTTTTCTGGTAGCAAAATAAGATAGTATACCTACAAGTAGTGTAAAACCTAAAAAAGAAAGTATGCCCATGATTTGTGTTTTTAAGATTCTAAATATATAGGAAATATTTTAATAAATGTATATTATACATTTAATTGCTATTTTAATTGAATCAATACAATTGTACATCAACGAGCCAACTAAATAATAAATAAGATTGTTTACTGGTCATTATGATTACTTATACAAGTGCGAAAGTTTGATTTCGTTTCATAACAAAACGTTAATTTTTATTAAAAAAATACTATTCATTATGCTTGGCGTTTACTATGCGTACATAATAATCAAAAGAACACAAACTCAACAATGATTATAATTAGCCAGTACTAAAGTTCTTTTTTTGCCCTAAGCATGCTTTCTTTTCTAAGATAAGTCTTGTTTATATCACATAAACTACCGCCCAGTAGCTTAATCTACACTTATGTATTTGTTGAACCTCAGGTAGAAATCTATCTGGGGTTTTTATTTTTTGGTACGGTTATAATATCCTATTTTTGAGTCGTTATGAATAAAACAATGATGAGATTCTTTCTTTTTTTTGGCGTATTATTATTTTGCTTCAGTTGTAAAAATGAAAACCCTAATGAGGTACAAGATCAAATTAAAGTAGATAAACTCGATAGTCTATCCAAGCAAAAAATTAAAGTAGATCTTTTTAAGCTTTCTCCAGAATCTGAAAAGGATCTTGAGAGTTTTGAAGACTTCCAAAACCTAAGAACCTTGATACAATCTCTTCGTCATTCTAATTCTTTTTATGTGAGTAAGCATGCAGATAGTTTAGAATTATTGGTTCAAAATTTTGAAGAAAATCTTTCTGAAGATTTAAATCTAAACACTATTAATTCCAGAATCTCTGTGCTATCGACAGAAGTTGGCTTACTTAAACTAGTTGCTGAAAGCAGAGCACCAAAATCTAATGTAATTCTTGAAGCCAATACGCGTTTAATAAAGGCCTATAATAGCTTAATAATTCAGCTAAACGAATTGTCACTATCCATACCAGAAAACATTGAAAAAGAGCTTTTACGTGAGCTTGAAGAAACAGAAAACTAATACAAAAACAAGCACTATGAAAAAACTAGTCTTATCCTTCATATTATTATTTTGTAGCCATTGTTTTGCACAACAAAATACCGAAATTAATACTGTTATAGAGCAATGGCACAAAGCTGCAGCTGATGCTAATTTTGATGCATATTTTGGCCTAATGACTACAGATGCCATCTTTATAGGCACAGACCCTACAGAAAATTGGAATTATAAAGATTTCAAGGCATTTTCAAAACCTTATTTTGATAAAGGCAAAGCCTGGAGCTTTTCTGGTTTAAAACGAAATATTTTTACTAAAAAAAATACTGATCTTGCCTGGTTTGATGAACTTCTGGATACTCAGATGGGGATCTGCCGTGGTAGTGGAGTATTACAGAAAACAGCTAAAGGCTGGAAAATAAAACATTATGTATTATCAATAGCAATTCCAAATGACAATGTAAAAGAAATTACAGCGCTTAAGAAAAAGTTTGATACCGATTTGATTCAAAAATTGCAAAGCAAATGATAGCTGAGCAAGTACGGAAACATTCAAATTTCGTTGTGTCAGAATGAAGCGAGACGATTAGGTAAAATAGAAATTCTTGGAACCAAATATGCTTTAGGCCATAAGGGATGAGTTATTAAAATTCTATGATACTAAAACAGCGTTTCTTTAAATTCTTCTAAAGTATTAAAACAATTTTTTGCACCGTTTTCTATTAATTTTTCTCTGTTACGCGCTCCAATACCAACAAAATCTAATGATAAGTTCTGAGCCGTTTTTAAATCCCATACCCCATCTCCCAAAGATATTATTTGATCAAATTGCTTTTTTTGATAAAACACCTTGGCGCGTTCTATTGCATCATGTACAAATCCTTCTCTGGATTCATGCGTTTTGGAGGTTGCCAATATTGTTTCATCATACCATAATTCGCATTGGTCTAGTTTAAGCATCGCAGGTTTTGGTAACGCACCAGTGGCAAAACAGAAAGGGATTTCATGTATTCTAAAAAATTCTAATAATGATTTGGCTCCTTGTATTTCGTGTACGGGATCAAATTTATGCATTTGATCTACTAAATCAGTTTCAAAATCATCTAACAAATGATTGGGTACTTCTTTATTGAAATTACGCTCATAATTATACCGCAACGCATAACTATCAGTATGGTGTTTATAATTATTATAATCGGTATCAATATCTGTAATCCCAAGAGATTGTAATGATTTTGTAACAGAAACTAAATACATAGACACACTATCGGTAAGTGTCCCATCGATATCAAATATGAATAATTTATTTTTCATAACACTAAAAAGAATACTTTAATGAAGCGATAAAATTTCTTCCTGCTGCTGCAATACCAGACGAATACGGCCTATAACGCTGATCAGTAATGTTTTCAACCGAAAAAATACCTTTCAAATTTGTTGTGATCTGATATTGTGATCTCAAATTAAGTGTATACCAAGACGGAGCATATGGATTTCCGTTTTCATCTTTGGCATATAAAAACGCATTATTTTGTTGAGACGGTGCTAAATCTTCAAAATCAAACGCACCATTGTACATTGCAAAAGCATTAATCATCCATTTATTTGTTGTAAAGGTTACATGTGTATTACCAAATTGTGGAGATACATGTCTTGTAGGTGTTGATACGCCATCATCTAGTTCTTCTTCTCCCCCAACAAAAGTATACTGAGATAAAAATTCAAAATTCTTGGCAAATTCATATCTGATACCCGCTTCAAAACCATAAATCATGGCGCTGGCAGCATTTTGTATGGCTTGTACGGTACTCAATTCTCCTCCAAATACAACTTGAGTTTGGCCATTAAGATCAAAATCTCTGCGTATTAATGCATTATCCAGATAGGTATAATACGTAGCTAGGTCTACCGAGAGCTTATCGCTAATCGTGGCAGTAAGCCCTAATTCTCCATTATACGCATATTCTGGTTTTAGGTCTGGATTAGGAACAACTACCGAACCTGGTTCTGAATCAAAAATCTTTCCTACATCATCGATATTTGGTGCTCTAAAAGCTGTAGAAAAGTTGAGTTTCCATTGTAAAATATCATTTGGCAACCAACTTAATCCCGCAGTACCAGTAAGCGCATCAGTATCTAGATTAGCTTCATCAAAAGGAAAGTCAAAAAACTCATCATCAAATTGAGAATAAAGAATAATCCTATTATATCGCAATCCACCTTGAAATCTAAGTTTGTCACTAAATTTATTTTTAATACTGGCATATGCCGCAATAGATTGCCAGGTAGAGCCATCTGGATATCTTGAGGGTGCATTGGTTATCTCGCCAGTTGCTACATTACGTTGTGATCCATCAGAAAAGACATTATTTAGGATGTATTCTACACCATAATATACCGCTGTTTTTTTTGTAAATTTTTTCTCAAAGTCCAAATTTAATGAATAAGCGTCTACCTGCTCTTTTGTTCTTTCAAGCGTTGTACTTTGAAAATTTCGATCATTCCTACTTTCTTCAAAAAATTGATATGCAGCCGTGATCTTCATTTTGTCATAAAAACTACTATTTGATTTCTGAGAAACCTGTAGGTTTCCCATAAACCATTGTTGGGGGCCATAAAACCATTCTGCTGATCTTAAATCACCATCTCTGCGTCTAATGAGTCGATCATATCGAGGGAAATCTGAAGTAGTAGTGTACATCAAGCCCAGGTTAAAATCCCAATGCTCATTAGGTAAAAAGTGAACTTTTTGTAAAAAATTTATTTGGTCGTATCCAGTAAATACTTGTTTTTTGGGATCATCATTTTGGATCACAACGTCAACTCCGTCTACCGTTTCGACATACTCATTACGCAAATAATCATCGGGGCCATGGCTTCCCATTTTTAAATCATCAAAATCAGTATAGCTTACACTAGTTAAAAAGGCCCACTTTTCTAATCCAATATTAAAATCTACATGGCCAGTCATTTCATTACTGGCGCTGGCATATCTGGCTAAAGCATTACCGCTAAATTTTTTCTCCCCAGTTATAGCAACTTTAGGTTGAGCTGTATAAAAATTTAATACCCCACCTACCGCATCACTACCATATACCACAGATCCAGGTCCGAGAATCACTTCTGTTCTTTCGATAGTAAACGGATCTACTGATAATACATTTTGCACGTTACCTCCTCTAAAAATCGCGGTATTCATACGTACTCCATCTACAGCAAGTAGTAATCTATTCGTAGAAAACCCTCTTATAATTGGGCTTCCTCCTCCTAGTTGGCTTTTTTGAATAAATACCTGACCACTACTTTGCAATAAGTCTGCAGAAGTTTGTGGGGTAGCCAATGCAATGTCTTCAGAAGATATACTCACTATTTTTTGTGAGATGTCTTTTTTATCCTGTTTCCATTTAGAAACAGAAATAATTACTTCTGAGAGTTGATGATTATCAGGCTCAAGATATACTATATTTCCTGCATTAATAAGATCGGCTTTTATACTTTTATAAGAGATAAAGGCGGTATTTGTAAAATATAATGTTTCACTGTTTGAAAATTTAGAAATATCTGCTTTTCCACTAAGGTTAGTTGTTATCTTTTGTGATCTGTTTTTGTTAGACACCAAGACTCCAGCAATAGGCTCATTAGACGCTTCGTTTATCACAGTGATTTCTTGCGCATTTGTGCATTGAAGAGCACATAAGACACATAAAATGAATAGAAGTAAGCGCATATCTTTAACTGAAAATTTCGTTTAAAACCGAAAGCGATTTTGGTTTTCTAAAACCGTGCAAATGTAGTTCAAAATATACTAATAACATAGCAAGAATATCACTTCGCACCTTCTTTGATAAACCAATATTCATACTTGCCTCAAATGTTGTGCCTAAAAATTCTTTGAATCGAGATACGTGTTCTCCTTTACTGCAATATATATTTGTTTTTCTTGACTGAAAGACACCATCTTCCATATTAAAATAATCAAACGCTACCTGAGATAACTCTGGATAAAACCCTAAATACTGTGTGAGTTTTATTAAAAATGTAATGTGAAAATTACCAATCATCGTATGGGAATCGAGCCATTGTAAAGCTGTTTCAATATATTCGAATAAGTCTGTGTTGGTCTCTTCTTCCTTGACCGAGTTTTTTAAAATATCTGAAACAAAGAAAACCAATGCACTCTTAACGACATCGGTATGTAAGGTGGCATAATGAGTTAATACTCTGGCTTCTTTTATGCGTTCTAAGGTTCCCTTATTTTTATGATACGCTTCTATCTCTAAAAGCATTAGGGGTTGAAAAAGCGATGAGCGAATTTTTCCCTTTTTAGATTTTAATACTCCTTTTTGTAAGTATGATCGTAGTCCACTGGTTTTTGTAAACAAGGTAACGATTAGGTCGGCTTCACCATATCGTAAAGCATGTAATACTATTGCAGGAGACTTGATTATCATAATTCGCGAAAATACTCAAAAAATAGCGCTACTCAGTCTTTGCAGGTGGATACTTAGCTAAAGATTTATCTACGATTTTTTGAAAAAACTCGGTGCGACTTTCTGGAGTTGCATTAATACGAAATCGTTTTTCGGCAATAGCTTGAAACACCAACTGTCCTTTTCTTGCATCGACAAAATCTGTTGTGAGTTCTAAAAAAGATTGGGGGCCGCCGATAGGGATAGCACCGCCAAAACCAATATTGACCCCATTACCACCACTTCCTACACCAACACCTACATTATTACTAGAAGGTTCTTGTATAACAGCGGTTTTAAAATCTATGTATATATCCGGATTTTCGGATTTGATATAACCTTTTGCCGTAAGAGTAGCCTCTGTAGCAGCTAATAAGCGTTTTTGATCAAAACTACTGAGGCCAGAATCCATTTCAGAAAAAAACGCATACGTCTTATATACTGCAAAATTTTGTTGCTCATCATAATCAAGAACCACATTCGTGCTACCACAAGAAGAAAATACTAGTGCAAAGAACAAAAAAATCATCTGCTTCATATCAATCAAATTTGTTATAAAAATACATAAGAAATCATTAGTACAAGGTAAAGAATCAAGAATGCTTCGCTTTTAGAACCAAGAATCAATACTAAAATCTTAAAAATACTGAAAAAATAATAATCTCTTCGGCGTGTTGTTGATGATTTTGACCGAATAATAAAGTAAGAACTAGTAAAGCCGTTCAAATTATATTCGAACGGCTTTTAAGTATGTATTCGGTAGTGTCTTTTATATCACACCTTGTGCGAGCATGGCATCGGCAACTTTTACAAAGCCAGCAATATTAGCTCCTTTTACGTAGTCGATGTATCCATCGTCTTCAGTTCCGTATTCTACACATTTTTCGTGAATATCATTCATGATTTGCTGTAGTTTTTCGTCAACTTCTTTACGTGTCCACTTAAATCGTAATGAATTTTGTGTCATTTCTAATCCCGATGTAGCTACCCCACCAGCATTAGAGGCTTTACCAGGTGCAAAGAAAATTTTTGCTTTGTGAAATGCAGCAACGGCTTCTGCTGTACAAGGCATATTTGCGCCTTCACTAATACAAATGCATCCGTTATCGATCAGTCCTTTTGCATCATCACCATGCAATTCATTTTGCGTAGCACACGGCAATGCAATATCGCATTGTATATCCCATGGCGTTTTTCCTGCATGGTACTTTGCTGACGAAAATTTATCAACATATTCTTTGATTCTTCCTCTTTTTTCGTTTTTAAGTTCCATTACGAATTCCAGTTTTTCTTGATCGATACCGTCTTCGTCATAGATATATCCAGAAGAATCTGATAATGTTACCACTTTTGCACCAAGCTGAATCGCTTTCTCTGCGGCAAACTGTGCAACATTACCTGATCCAGAAATCACAACAGTCTTCCCTTTGAAGGAGTCATTTTTGGTTTTCAGCATATTTTCTGCAAAATATACCGTACCATATCCTGTTGCTTCAGGGCGGATCTCTGATCCTCCCCAGCTTAGTCCTTTACCAGTTAGTACGCCTGTAAATTCGTTACGCAGTTTGCGGTACTTCCCAAATAAGAATCCAATTTCACGAGCACCAACTCCAATATCTCCTGCAGGAACGTCAGTATTAGGACCAATATGTCTAAACAATTCACTCATAAAACTATGGCAAAAACGCATGATCTCATCATCAGATTTCCCTTTAGGGTCAAAATCCGAACCTCCTTTTCCACCACCCATTGGTAGTGTAGTCAAACTATTCTTAAAAACTTGTTCAAAAGCCAAGAATTTAAGGATACTTAAGTTTACCGAAGAATGAAAACGCAAACCACCTTTGTACGGTCCTATCGCAGAATTCATTTGGATTCGGTATCCTCTATTTACATGAATCTCACCGTCATCATCTACCCACGGCACACGAAACATAATGGCTCTTTCTGGTTCAACCATCCTTAACAGAATATTCTTACCATTATAAATTTCATGTTTAGCAATGTACGGGATTACAGTTTCTGCAACTTCTTGTACTGCTTGTAAGAACTCTGGCTCATGTGTGTTACGAGCTCTTACTTCTTCCATAAATGCATCTATCTTGTCTTGCATATGTTAATTGGATTAATAGATTCTTATCTAAAAGTGATTTATCGTGTCAAATATATACTATTCTCAAAAAAACAATACTGTTTTTTTTAATTTAATAACATTATCCTATAGCTTGTTCTAAATCTGCAATTAAGTCCTCTACATCTTCTATCCCAACGCTTAATCGAATTAATGAATCCACTACTCCGGTTTTCTCACGCTCTTCTTTTGGGATAGAAGCATGGGTCATACTTGCCGGATGTCCTGCAAGGCTTTCTACACCTCCTAAAGATTCTGCCAATGTAAAAACTTTCAAATTCTCAACGATTTTGATAGCGCTATTATAGTTACTTCCTTTGGTAATAAAAGAAATCATACCTCCAAAACCACTCATTTGTGCTTTGGCAATAGCATGATTTGGGTGATCTTCAAAACCTGGCCAGTATACTTTTTCGATTTTAGGATGCTTCTGCAAATATTTTGCAATAGCCTCTCCATTTTCGCAATGTCTTTGCATTCGAATATGCAATGTTTTAATCCCCCTTAATGCCAGAAAGCTATCTTGTGGACCACAAACCGCACCGCTTGCATTCTGAATAAAATATAGGCGTTCTGCAATTTTTTCATCTTTTACAATCAAAGCACCCATAACAAGATCACTATGGCCACCTATATATTTTGTTGCACTGTGCATCACAATATCTGCACCAAGCTCTAGGGGTCTTTGCAAATACGGGGTGGCAAATGTATTATCTACAGCCAATAGAATATTATGTTCTTTTGATACCGCCGCAATAGCTTTGATATCTACAATATTCATCATGGGATTGGTTGGTGTTTCTACCCAGATCAATTTTGTATTTGTATTTACGTAACTTGCTACTTTATCTGCGTTTTCCATACCGATAAAGTGAAATTTGATTCCAAAATCTTCAAAAATCTTGGTAAACAAACGATACGTACCTCCGTATAAATCATTGGTAGAGATTACTTCATCACCAGGTTTTAGTAATTTTATCACCGCATCGATAGCAGCCAGACCTGATCCAAAAGCCAGTCCAAACTCTCCGCTCTCTATACTTGCCAATGCGTCTTCTAATGCTTTTCTGGTTGGATTATGTGTTCTACTATATTCGAATCCTTTATGTCCACCAGGGGTAGTCTGTGCATAGGTAGACGTTTGGTATATTGGAGGCATAACGGCACCATAAGCTGGATCGTGTTGCTGACCCCCGTGTATTGTTTTGGTGTTAAATTTCATGTATTATTATATTTTCGATAAGAAAAAATTAACTTGTTCTTTTTAATGTTAAAAAACGGAACAAATGTATGATTTAATTTGTTCTAATCATATTTTCAATTCATACCTTTAGTAGATGATTAACACAAAACCTAACACATATCTTAAGCTCATTTTTATCTTCACAATTTTGTTGAGTCTTTATAACTGTGATACCAAAGAAGCCCTAACTTTTGAGAAAGAAAATTTTACAGTTGATGCCTTATCTAGTTGTAAAAATATAGACTGTGCTTCTTTAGAAATCAATTTATTAAAAGTCGTTGATGAGAACCCTATTTCTGAAAACATAAATAAGGAAATAGAAAAGGTTGCTTGTTCTGTTCTAAATATTGATGAAATTCAACCTGAAGTATCTATGAAACAGGCGATGCAAGAATTTAATAATTCCTATCAAAAAATTAGTAACGAATTTCCTGATGAGATTGTTCCTTATGAGGCTGATATTAACTGTGAGTTAAGATTTCAATGCAAAAGCATGGTTTCTATACTAATGGATTCTTATGTTTTTACGGGAGGCGCTCACGGTTATGGTAGTATTACATACATTAATATTAATACCAAAACCGGAAAAAGAATACCTAATAAGGAGCTTTTCAAAAATTATGAAGGATTCAAAAATCATGCAGAAAAAGTCTTTAGATCTCAAAATAAGATCCCAGATAACACCTCTATAAATAATACTGGTTTCTTTTTTGAAAATGATACATTTAGCTTACCCGAAAACATAGGTTTTACAGATACCGAAGTAATTCTGCATTATAATCCGTATGAAATCAGTTCGTATGCCGAAGGAGCGGTTGAACTAAAATTGAATAAAGAAGAAGTCGCTTCATTTTTTGCTATTAATGTCTTATAAAGCCTTCTTAAGTGCCAGGACATATCCAAGATGTATCCCTTCATGGAAATTATTGAAGTGCAAGGCATCTTCTAAAGATGTTAAGGTGAATCCTGTACTGGTTGGATATTCCTGAAATGTCTTAAAAACTCCCGCTTCCAAATCTTTTTCTGTGTTATCTAATGTTGTAAATAAAAGTTCTTTTACTTTTAAAACCTCAGATTCGGTTACTGGTCGTTCTGTTTTGGTTCCTTTTTTATATAGTTGTACCATTTCATCATCGATTATCATAGGTAAACCACTCATTTTATATATCAAAAGTTGTTGCGTAACGACTACATGAGCAATATTCCAAATCAAGTTATTTTTAAATCCTTCGGGAACTTTATTTAATTGTGCTAAAGAATGATTTTCTAAGATTTTTTCTAATAATCGACGATTCGTACGCGTAATTTCTATTGGACTTTGCATTGTGTTCTTAATTTTTAGCCAAAAATATATTTTTTAATCGTGAAATGAATTTCCTTTGCGATGATTTTGATATATAAAACCATTAATTGTGAAAAAAATATACCATCTCTCTACGTGCGATACCTGTAAACGAATTATAAATGAACTGAACCCTTCTTCTGATTTTGTGCTACAAGACATTAAAACAGAATCAATCACCACAATACAAATAGAAGAAATGTATGATCTAGCCGGAAGTTATGAAGCGCTATTTAGTAAACGTGCTAGATTGTATAAAGAACGTGATCTAAAAAATCAGAAGTTAACCGAAGATGATTATAAGAATCTAATTCTGGAGCATTATACGTTTCTCAAACGTCCAGTAATTATTACTGATAATCAAATTTTTGTGGGTAACAGCAAAAAAGTAGTCGAAGCTGCAAATAAGGCTATTAATGGATAAAAGAACAGCTGCTTTACTTGCTGCTTTTGGCGCCAGTTTGATCTATGCGGTCAATCACACGGTTGCCAAAGGAGTTATGCCAACATACATCAAACCCTTTGGGTTTATTTTGTTGAGAGTTTTGGGTGCAGCCCTTCTTTTTTGGCTGGCATCAATATGGGCTCCCAAACAAAAAATTGAGAAAAGTGATTGGCCAAGAATAATTGCCTGTGCCATTTTTGGAATGGTTATTAATATGTTGATGTTCTTCAAGGGATTACAATTATCTACACCAATCAATAGTTCTGTGATGATTACCATCTCCCCTATTTTGGTATTTATCTTATCTGCGATATTTATTAAAGAGAGAATCACACTATTAAGAACACTAGGGATTTTATTGGGCTTCTCGGGAGCGTTGGGTCTTATCCTTTTTGGGGCAGAGTTGCGACAAGATGCACCAAATATCTCATTAGGAAATACTTTGTTTATAATCAACGCAGCTTCGTATGCCTTATATCTGGTATTAGTAAAACCATTAACCGCAAAATATCATTCTATTACCTTGATGAAATGGTTCTTTCTTATTGGTGTTGTTATTAATTTTCCGATTACTGTTTCAGAATTTAATGAGGTACAATGGACTAATTTACCATATAATGTAATTTTGGTGATGGCTTTTGTGGTCATCGGCACTACCTTTTTTACTTATTTATTAAATGTATTTGCACTAAGAACCTTAAAAGCGTCTACTATAGGTGCATTTATCTATTTACAACCACTACTTGCCATTAGTTTTGCTATGGTAATGGGGGCAGATTCATTAAGTGTAGTTAAAATTATTTCAGCGGTACTAGTCTTCCTAGGAGTGTATCTAGTGACTAAACGATCAAAAAAATTAGGATAAATCTACTGGCTTTTTGCTAAATCTTCGAGTATCTTCTTTAGTTAATATTTTAAAGTCTGCTGGACGTTCAATTTTATCTAAAATAACACGCATTTCTTCGGGCAGCGGAATTAATTTTCGAGTTTCTAAATCCAACCAGGCGCCCATCATTTCACATTGTGCAAAATTTCTTCCTTTATAGTCATAAAAATAATGCCTGAACTCATAAAACATTCCATCTTCGCTCAAACCAGAGATTTCTAAGGATACTTTAACCGGTCTACCGTAAAAAACTTCTCTAAAATAATAAATATGCTCATAAAAAACTACAGGTCCAATATTAAAAGTGCCCAATAATCGCTGATCAAATCCGCTTTCTGATAAGAAAGACATGCGCGTGTGCGCTGCAAATTCTATATAGGATTTATTAGCCAAATGTCGATTTGCATCTATATCATTCCATCGTATTTCAAAATCCTTTATGTACATCTTACCTGTTTTTTTAAGGCGCAAAAATACAAAAACATGAGTATATATACGTATCAACCTAGTCTTAAAATATGTATCTTTAATGGTGTCTATGAAATCGAACTCTCATATTAAATCTTATAACAAACTCTCAGATCTCTACAAAAATGAAAACGTAGGTAATACTATTCTACAAGATGCTGATTTTACTATCCATAGAATGGAAACAGTACATCAAAAGCCTGTAACATCTCCTGTATTTAGAGCCAATTACTTTTCTTTTATTCTAGTAAAAAGCGGAAAGAGTTTTTATACAATCGATGAGCATAAGTTTTACACCAAACCCAATACGCTATATTTTACAAATCCAGGGCATTTAAAGTCCTTTGGAATAGAGGATGTCGTGCACGGTTTTATCATTACCTCTTCTGAAGAATATTTGAAAAAATATATAAATTCAACGGTTTTTGATGAATTTGAGTTTTTATTAACTGAAATAGTCCCTCCTTGTTTTCTAGATAAAGAACGATTTGAGGAACTACATCATCTAGCAGCACAGATTATCGAGGAACAAAATAAAAACGCTGCTTTGCGACATAAAATCGTAAGCTCACTTTTTATGGTATTCTTATTAAAAGTAAAGGAATTCTTGATGAGAGATGATTCATTTAAAATTGAACATGGTCGTGATAGTCAGATTGTAAGCCGTTTTAAAAAGGATCTCGAAAGTACTTTTAGGTCTGATACTATAAAAAATAGCGATTTGCAAGTTGCAGCTTTCGCAGAAGCACAACAATTACATCCAGCCTATTTCTCTACAGTCGTTAAAAGCAAAACCGGAAAATCTGCTAATCATTGGATACAAGATAAAACGATAATTGAAGCCCAGGCATTACTCGCTAAATCTTCTACACCTATAAAAGAAATAGCATATCGCTTAGGATTTAATGAGCCTACTCATTTTTCGAAATTCTTCAAAAAACAAACTGGTAAGACCCCTAATCAGTATCGAAATCTGTAATTAGTAATCAAAAATGTCTTTCCATGGAATCACAAAGGGCAAAACTACACACCAAATAATAAAGAAAAAGGCCATTCCTTCTGGGTATGATTTCTCTTGAAGCAGTGCAGGAAGTGCTGTAAATAACAACCAAGAACCTTTATAGATCAATTGAAATATTAAAACCAAAGCCATTCTTCTAGGATAAAATAATCCTAAGATTGAAAGAATGAAAATAGCCCCCCAAAGTGCTCCGACTAATCGAATGACTTCAGAATAGCTATATGCATTAGAAAATATGGTCAATGCTGCTTTTTTCGGAAAAAACAAACTGGTGATACTAATCCATCCTGCTACCAGAATATTTGCCAGGTAAATAACGTTTAATCCAATCATTGCTCTGCAATTTTTTTAACATTTTGAACTACTCCTGGCAATAACTTCATGAACTTTGATCCAAATTGTTTTGCAAATATCCCTGCGGTAAATCCTTTGAACCAAACTTCGTGTGTAATCCAGGTTTCTTCATTTTCTGTACTAAGATATCTTTTCACAAATAAGCTACTCAGTGGTAATTTTGTTTCCAGTGTATAGGAAACACCCTCTTCATACGATACCACCTTAAATTTTGATTTTCTTCCTTCGAGAGAAATAATTTGACCTTTCGCTTGTAACAAAAAATCTCCTTCTAATGATGCATCTTTCAGACCCGTATCCCAATCTTTCCAGTTACGAACATCGATCCATATTTTCCATATTACGTCGGGCGAAGCTGTTGTTTTTTCTGTATGCCAAAAATGTTTCGGATTTGGATTTGGTGGTCGTTCTTGTGAAAAAGTAGTCATAAATGATGTAATGAATAACGTGAGTATATAATTTTTCATTTTTTTATGTAAAACTATATACACTAGTATCTAATCTACTTATCCTATGGTAACTTCGTAAAACCGCTTCATACTTTTCTTCGGATACGACTTAATGATTGTGGCGTTATGCCAAAAAAAGAGGCTAGATACTTTAAAGGAATACGCTGAATCAGTTCAGGATTATGTGCTAGCAATCGCTTGTATCGATATGCTGCTGTTTCATTTTGGAGATCTTCAAGAATTTCTTCGGTAAAATACTGAACTTCCTGAATAAGCATACGCGCAAAAGTGCTCCACAACTCATTTTTTAGTAATTTTTCATTATCTTCACTTGTGATTTCCCAAGCAGTACAATCTTCTAAAGCTTCAATATTTTCTTTTGCTGGCAGACGCGTTACTAAACTTCGCTGCGAAGTAAGCAAATAAGGCGATATCGTAAAAAACTTACTAACATCCTCACCATCCTTCCATATAAAAAAGCGTAATAACCCCTTTTCTAAAAACCATAGACGATTACAAATAGATCCTTCTTTGAGTAACAAATCACCTTTTTCGTACTTCTTTTCATGAAAATACAAGGAGATTTCTTTCCAGTCTGCATCAGAAACGGAAATATAATTTTCGATAAAGTGTCTTAGAGCTTTTGTAGGCATTTGGATAGTAAAAGTAAGATTTATACTCCAATCTTAAAAATGTACCATGCTTCCTAAACTATGTGTCTTTATTCACTTTGATTTCTATATGATATTTGCACTGTACTTATTTATTAATCATATAAAAATATAGATCATGAAACCATTAGAAAACAAAATTGCATTAGTTACAGGAAGTAGCCGCGGACTAGGAAAAGAAATGGCTATTAGATTAGCGCAGCAAGGAGCCGATATCTTGGCAACCTACAACTCAAAAAAGGGCCAAGCCGATGAAACCGTAAAACAAATTGAAGCTTTGGGGCAAAAAGCAGTAGCGTTTCAATTAAGTGTTGGAGACTCTTCTAGTTTTGATAGCTTCTTTTCTGAAATTAAAAACACGCTAGAAAAACACTGGGAGACTTCAAATTTTGACATTTTGGTGAACAACGCTGGTATTATTGCTCATGAAATGGTTGCAGAAACTTCTGAAGCTACCTTTGATAGTCTTATGAATATTCAACTTAAAGGTCCGTTTTTTATCACTCAAAAAGCACTTCCCTTATTAAACGATGGAGGAAGAATCATCAATATTTCAACAGGATTAGCACGGTTTAGCCTACCCGGATATGGAGCTTATGCATCAATGAAATCTGGTGTTGAGGCGTTTACTAAATACCTTGCAAAAGAATTAGGAAGCCGCCAAATCACGGCTAATGTTGTAGCTCCCGGAGCTATAAATACAGACCTAAATCGTAATGCCTTGGAAAATAATCCCGAATTAGAGAAAATCCTATCCTCGGTTACTGCCTTAGGAAGAATGGGAGTAGCAGAAGATATAGGAGGTGTAGTTGCTTTTTTGGCAACCGAAGATGCGCGTTGGATCAATGGTCAACGTATTGAAGCTTCTGGAGGAATGTTCCTATAAAATTTATTACTATTATTTTATTAGACCTGACAGGTTTGCGAAACCTATCAGGTCTTCGTACTTTTAAATCAAAAATCACACATGTACATCAAAAGAAACATTGGTTGGGGGCTTATTCTTCGTTATGCCTGGAAAAACATCTTTTTCTTTATTATTTATACCGCAAGTATCTTTTCACTATACTATTTTTTGGAGTGGACATTTATTGATATCCCCTTTCAACCGTTATCTGTAATTGGTATCGCTGTTGCATTTTATATTGGTTTCAAAAACAGCCAGAGTTACGATCGTTTTTGGGAAGCTCGCAAAATATGGGGTGGTATAGTGAATTATTCGCGCACCTGGGCCAATCAGGTACTAAGCTTGGTTAATGATGATCAAGAAACCAAAAGCGTTTTGATACATCGCCATGTAGCATGGATTAATGCGTTACGCATTCAGCTTAGGCAACCCACTTCGTTCAGTCTAAAGGAAAATGCTGCCGTAGAAAAAGTATTCAAAAAACATGGGGAGCAAAAACCAGCCTGTGATGCCACAAAAATTTTTGTTTCTAATGAAGAATATCAAGATCTTCTACAAAGAAAAAACCCAGCCACACATTTAGTAAAAAATCAAGGTTTGCATATCAAAACATTATGTAAGGAAGGAAAAATAACAGAATTCGATAAACAATTGCTTCATGGCGTTCTCGAAGAACTATACAACCTGCAGGGAAAATGTGAACGTATTAAAAACACACCTTTCCCAAGACAATATGCTTATTTCAGCACCGTATTTACATGGATTTTTGTACTACTCTTACCTTTTGGGATGCTCAATGTTTTTGAAGCCGAGTTACAAGAAATGTCTCGTGATATCCGACCATGGTTTATATTTTTAATGATTCCCCTATCTGTATTAATTTCCTGGATATTTACAACCATGGAAAAAATAGGAAGCAATAGCGAAGATCCTTTTGAAGGACGTGTTAATGATGTACCGATGACCGCATTATGTCGTACGATAGAAATCGATCTACGTGATATGCTGAACGAAAAAGAGTTGCCAGAAAAAGAAAAACCAAAAGATAACATCCTGTATTAATGCCGATAATCACATCTTCCTACACCCCACCACAAATATTTAGAAACGGACACATTTCTACAATCTACCCTAATCTTTTTAGGAAGATTCGCTATGTATCCCAGAAAAGAGAACGTATTGAGCTGGAAGATGGTGATTTTATCGACCTGGATTGGAGTTATGCCACATCACAACAATCAGAAAAACTTGCCATCATTATCCATGGTCTCGAAGGCAATGGGCAGCGGCAATATATCACGGGACTTGCCAGGCACTTAAATCAAAACGGCTGGGATGCCGTAGCGGTTAATCTTAGAAATTGTAGTGGTGAAGTAAATCGATTATACCAATCCTATAATGCAGGAGTAAGTGATGATCTGGATCAAATTATCAAACACATCATAACTACTTATGACTATTCATCTATCTCCCTGTGTGGATTTAGCTTGGGAGGCAACATTATGCTTAAGTATTTGGGAGAAGGAAGATCGATCCCCTTCGTCATAAAAGCAGCAGTTGGCATCTCTGTGCCTTGCGACCTTTATGATTCGCTATTAGCCATCAACAAACCCAACAACTTTATATATGAAAAACGATTTATACGACATCTCAAAGTCAAATTACTAGACAGACAAGTCGTTTTTCCTGATAAGATAAGCATCTCGGATATCAAAGCCTGCAAATCTCTTATGGATATCGACGATTTGTATACCAGCAAAGCTCATGGCTACAAAAATGCGATTGATTATTACACCCAATGCAGTAGTAAGCAATTTTTAAAAAACATTAAAACCCCTACCCTAATAATTAACGCAAAAAATGATTCTTTTCTTGGTAATCTATGTTATCCGGTTGATGAAGCCAAAGAAAATTCGAATCTTTTTCTAGAGATCCCAAAATATGGTGGTCATGTTGGATTTTTTCTTCCGGGTAAAACCTATTATAACGAGGGTAGAACCTTACATTTTTTTGAAAATCAAACACTAAAGAAAGGTTTTTCTTACTTATAATTTACTTCAGACAAATGTTAACCCTCTGTTAAGGTTTTATAAAGAATTTTTCTATCACTTGATCGAAAATCTTTTTTTTACTAACAATATTTTAAGAGTTTTGATCGTTTCCTGATATTCTTTCAAGGAAAGAAAATTAAAACTAACTCAAATTCAAAAAAAATGAGAAAAAGCTATAAAAGCCTTATTTCTACATCTGATTTCAAAAAGAAAATATTGAAAAAATTAAATGTTATTGTTTTTTCTATAATACTATTTATATCTGTAGGACTTTCTGCACAAGGTGTTAAAGAGAAAGCCCAAATTAAGGCAAATAGTAATCTTACCCAGCTAGAACAGTTACAGACTAATTTTGCTAAAAAATCAGTATCGCAAAAAAATAGTGCCCTAGCTGCTGCTAAAAGAAACGGATGGCAAGTTAAAATAACTCACGATGATGGAAGTTTTTCAGAATTGCAAAAAGTGGTTAATGGCAAGCCTATTTATTATACTACATACAATGTAGCTGCTGCAAGATCTACAAGAGCAAATCACCTAAATGGTGGTGGGTCTTTAGGATTAAATCTCGATGGTCAAAACATGACAGCCCATGTTTGGGATGGTGGTCACGCTCGTGTGTCACATCAGGAATATGATGGCCCAGGAGGAAACAATCGTGTAACTATACAAGATATCGCTTCTGAGGGCGGTACTCAGCTTAACTTTCATGCAGCTCACGTTACAGGAACCATTATGGCATCTGGAGTACAAGCCAATGCAAAGGGAATGGCTTCTCAGGCAAAAGTAAATGGATATATGTGGAATAATGACGTTGCAGAAGCTACAGCAGCTGCTTCAAACGGGATGTTAGTTTCTAACCACTCTTATGGTTTTAGGAGCAGTCAAGTTCCTGATCAATGGTTTGGAGCATATATTCAGGATTCTCGAGATTGGGATAATGTAATGTTCAATGCTCCATACTATTTAATGGTAGTTGCTGCAGGTAATGATGGCAATCAAAATAGTTACAATGGCGCTCCATTAAATGGTAACTCTTCCTATGATAAATTAACAGGACACTCTACATCAAAAAACAATATGGTTGTTGCGAATGCACAAGATGCTAATGTGAATAACGATGGTACACTAGTAAGTCTAACTATAAATAGTTCTAGTAGTGAAGGACCAACAGATGATTATAGAATCAAGCCAGACATTACGGGTAATGGAACAGGAGTGTACTCTACATACGAAAGTAGCGATACGGCTTACAATAGTATTACGGGTACATCTATGGCTTCACCAAATGTTGCTGGATCACTTTTGTTATTACAACAACATTATAATAACCTCAACGGTAATTTTATGAGAGCTGCAACACTAAAAGGGGTGGCTTTGCATACTGCAGATGATGCAGGTCCTTCTGGACCCGATGCAGTTTACGGATGGGGATTAATGAATGCTAAAACAGCTGCTGAAGCAATTACTGCTAATGGAAGTGAGTCAAAAATTGAAGAATTAACTTTAACTAGCGGGCAGACGTATTCGATTACTGTAGATTCTGATGGGATTAATCCATTAATGGCGTCTATCTCTTGGACAGATAGAGCAGGTACTGTAGTAACGGCTACCAACTCTAATACTCCAGTACTTATAAATGATTTAGATATTAGAGTAACCAAAGGTGCTACAACATATAGCCCGTATAGACTTACAGGAATAACTACCAACGGTACTGGTGATAATACTGTGGATCCATATGAAAGAATAGATGTAGCAGGTGCTTCTGGAGCATATACAATTACGGTAACAAACAAAGGTTCTTTAACAGGAGGAAGCCAAAACTTCTCCCTTATCGTTACAGGAGTAACAGGAACTCCTGTGGTTTGTAATGCAACAGTACCAACAGGTGTTGCCACTTCTAACATAGGGTTTGATAAAGCTACACTTAGCTGGACTGCTGTACCTGCTGCAACATACGATCTAAGATATAGAGTTGCAGGAACATCAGCCTGGACGGATACTGCTGTAAACGGCACTACTTCAAACTTAACAGGGTTGACCGAGTTAACTTCTTATGAAGTTCAGGTAAGAAGTATCTGTGATGACGGAACTACATCTGCATATAGTAGCACTACAAATTTTAGTACTACAGAATTTCAACTGGTATATTGCCCATCCAATGGACAAAAGGTAACTGATGAATATATTAGTCGTGTTCAATTGGAAACGATCGATAACACATCTGGTGCTGAAGCAAGTGGTTATAATGATTTTACAGGGATTTCTACAAATTTGGCAAAAGGTGGTGACTACACAATTTCTGTTACACCAACCTGGGCTGGCACTGTATACAATGAAGGATACGGCGTATGGATTGATTATAACCAAAACGGTGATTTTACAGATGCTGGGGAGCAAGTAGTAAATCAAGCAGCGACTCAAACAACACCAGTAAGCATAACATTTACTGTTCCTACTGGAGCAAAAGATGGAAATACAAGAATGCGGGTTTCTATGAAATATAACGGAACGCCTACATCTTGTGAATCTTTTGAATACGGAGAAGTTGAAGATTATACTGTTATTATAGCAGGAACTACAGCAGATACACAAGCACCAACTGTACCGGCTGGATTAGCTGCATCAAATGTTACTGAAACTACGTTAACACTAAACTGGGATGCTGCTACAGATAATGTAGGCGTAACTGGTTACGATGTATATCAAGGAAGTACTGTAATAGAAACCGTAACTGCTACAACAGCTAATGTTACTGGTTTAACAGCAAATACTGCATATCAATTTAGTGTAACAGCCAAAGATGCTGCAGGAAATGAATCTGCAGCCAGTAGTGCATTAAACATTACTACTGCCGGAGGAGGAACAGGTACAGGGTGTACATCAGGTATCACGGCTTTCCCGTATACCGAAGGATTTGAAAATACACTCGGAGCCTGGTCTCAATCAACTGGTGATGATGTTAACTGGACAGTAAATGCTAGCGGAACTCCATCAAGAGGAACAGGACCTGCAAGTGCTACTGAAGGAACATATTATATTTTTGTAGAAGCTTCAGGAAGCGGAGCTGGATTTCCTAACAAACAAGCTATTCTAAATTCACCTTGTTTTGATCTTAGTGGTCTTTCTCAGGCTAGCTTCACATTTAGCTACCACATGTATGGAGCGGCTGATATGGGAAGTATTGCTGTAGATGCAAGTACTGATGAAGGTGCTACCTGGACAACGATCTGGAGTGAAACCGGAAATAAAGGAAACTCTTGGTTAGAGGCAAGTGTTGACCTAGCTGCCTACGTTGGTGGTGGTGTTCAACTACGTTTTAACAGGGTAACCGGATCTACCTGGCAAGCAGATATTGCAATTGATAACGTATCCCTTACGAGCTCTTTTACCGGAGGTCCTATAGATTTATGTGATGGTGTTGCCGCTTGGAGTAGTACGAAAACGTATCAAGTTGGAGAACGTGTGACGTATCAAGGAAGCTTGTTCGAAAGAACAGCATCAGGATGGAATAATCTTGGAGCATGTGATACTGCTGCCTCTTTTGCAACAAATTCTGTTACTTCAGGACCACCGATTACTAGTTTTGAAAAGCCAACATTAACTGCATATCCAAACCCAGCTACTGAGCCAATTATTAATATAAGTACTCAGGAAGCTCTTAATGGTAAACAGTATATCATCTATAGTACACTCGGAACGATATTATACAATGGAATATTTACAAACACTAATACAGTTGATGTTCAAGCATTAGAGGCTGGATCTTACTTTATAAAGGTTGGTAACTTAATTACTCGTTTTGTTGTAAAGAAATAACAATACATAAATTCAAATTTTAAACCTCCTGAAGCATTTTGCTTCAGGAGGTTTTGTTTTTAATGAATGTATCTGAAAATCAAAACCTAACGACTGACATTACTCTTGCATAAAAATAATGGATCTTGCGGAAGTTTAACTGAAATTTGAAAGGAAATCTAAAATTGAGGATCAAAACACAATCAAAATGTGCGGCGGACAGTATATCGCAAAAGCTATCGGAATGACAAGAATTGCAGAAGAAACTGGGCTGAGTAGACCAAGTTTGTACAAAACGTTGTCGGAGGGAGCTAAGCCTCAATTTGCAACAACAATGAAAGTCTTAAAAGCTATTGAGGTCAAATTCAACTGAATCCAGTGTTTGCATTAAATAACATCACATCAACTTGTCATATAAGCAATAACGGTTTGGATTCTTTCTTAAATCGCTATTTCATTTAAATAAAGTATATTGTAGTCCAACGATGCTGTGCCTCGAAACCTGCTAATGCTCATGTACTAAGCCGTTAACAAGACATTCAAAAAAATGGGAAATGACAAAAAAAAACCACTAGGATTGCATCTATTGATATATTAAGAGGTTTGGTAATGTTAATAATGTTGGTAGATCATGTACGAGAACATTTTTTCACTCATCATCATATAACAGATCCTATGGCAATTCAAGAAACTGGTAGCAGTTTGTTTTTTACCAGATTACTAGCTCATTTGTGTGCACCTATTTTCGTCTTTTTAACAGGGTTATCGGTTTGGTTATATTCGAATCCAAAGGATAAACCACCAAGATCAGCAACTTCATTTTTATTGAAAAGAGGCTTTTTCTTAATTGTCTTAGAAATAACACTTATTAATTTTGCTTGGTCTGCATCTTATCATACATTGTATTTGCAAGTCATATGGGCAATCGGAATAAGTATGATTTGCTTAGCTTTCTTGAGTAAAATGCCAAGAGTTTGGATTGAAATCCTTGGGTTTATCATAGTTTTTGGGCACAATGTACTCACCCCCATAACATTTGAGAATACTGAATTCGGTTATAACTTTTGGACTGTTTTTCACGATAGAGGTTATTTGGTAACTAATGGTTTTATAGATATCAGAGCTTCTTATCCTGTACTTCCGTGGATAGGCGTAATCTTATTAGGGTACTTTACAGGGCCTCTATATCATCATTTCATAGCATCAGCAAAGAGACAAAGAATACTTATGTTTCTTGGGTTTTCCACGCTTACTTTGCTTTTGATCTTAAGTGGATGGAATATCTATGGAGAAACTTTGCCCTGGGAGGTACAAGACTCGGTTCTAAAAACAATAGCTTCTTTTTTGAATTACACAAAATACCCTCCTTCTCTTCATTTTTTATTATTTGCTTTGGGTATCGGTTTTTTACTACTTGCTTATTTTGAGAAAATGAATAGCCGCTTTTTTCAGATTTTAAAATGTACGGCTCTGCTCCTATGTTCTTTTATATTATCCACCTCTACGTTCTTTTGATTTTTCATGGAATTCTAATCTTTACAATAAATAAAGGTGAGCCTATTCAAGTAAGTCATGTGTATCAACTCTGGCTCATTTCGATTACAATGTCTGTTTTGTTATATTTTCCAACAAAAAAATTCTCTAATTACAAACGCCAAAGCACATCAAAATTGATAAAATACTTCTAGAGTAACTTCAATTTGATTTGATATCTGCAAAATAGATAAAGTAAAGATAAGGGTTGAATAGAAAGCCAATGATCTAAGCCCTGCTTTTTGTAATCAATATTATACTATCTTAGGGATGTAATTATGCATTAAACCCCTTATTTTATAGCTTAGAAGTGATTTTAATGAGAAAATATATGAAAATAGAACGCAAAGGAGGTCGTATTGACATCCTTCCTATATTTGAAACTAAACATAAAAAGTGTAGCACAATAAGATACTCATGGATAAAGAAAAGAATCATCGTAAACAACAACCCAATAATCCAATGCACGGAGTAAAACTAGTTACTGTACTTGAAACTTTGGTAGCGCATTATGGTTGGGAAAAATTAGCACTGAAAATTAATATCAATTGTTTTAAAAGTAATCCTTCTATCAAGTCTAGCCTTAAGTTTTTAAGAAAAACGCAATGGGCAAGAGATAAGGTCGAACAGCTTTATCTTGATCTTGAAAAGAAGAATTCAACACCGCATGGATAACTGCTTTCAACTACAAAAATCACTCACAATGAAACTTAAATATATTTTCTTATTATTAGCGATCGCCGGTGTATGCTATACGTGGTATTTTAATATTCAGTTTTATAGGACTGCAGAAGACACGTCGATTCTAAACTTTATAGCGCTAACCAAAACAACGTTTCCGGCAAAATCTCTAAGTGCTGATTTGTTGGTGGTAGTACTCACTTTTTTTGTGTGGTATATTCCGGAAGCGATTAAATTAAAGATTAAAAATTGGTGGATATTGATCCCATTAACCTTTTTAGTAGCAATAGCCTTTACTTTTCCACTCTTTTTGTATTTGAGACAGTGTAAGATAGAAAGAATGAAAACTATCTAAAAAATGATCCCTAACTATTGTATTTGCAGCGTATTCAATCAAAAAAACCAGTAGCTACCGAGCACAGTGTCATAAAAAAAAGTTAACAAAATGGTCATTGTGTTAAAATAAATCTATATATTCGCACTATTAATAATACTTCAAGACGGAACAATCACACACATCTTCTTTATTTAGCTGTATTCTTTCAAATTAAAAACAATAGTATCTAATAGCGCAGAAGTATTTTTCTAAACTATTGCTTGCTTGTAATTATATCGAAGGATATATCTGAATTTATATTTTCTCATAAGGATATTTATTCGGGCGTGTTGGGGGACACAACGGGTATATAATTACTTGAAATTCCCTCTCCTTAATGGAGGGGGAAATTTTTTTTACAACATACTGTAGATATATGATGCTATACAGAAACTACCTCATCATCACCAAGCAGTTCTTCTTGCCGTAATCGAAGTAGAACCTGTGCTACAGCAACTGTATCTTTTTCACAATAGATGATAATGCGATCGATATCCTGATCCTCATAATATACTTGTCGTACCTGGCTGCCATCAATATCATCTTTGGGCGATGGTATTCCCAATATATTGGTCAATAATTTTAGAGAGGTATAATGTTTATAGTCACCGAATTTCCATAAATCCAAAGTGTCCAGATGAGAAACCTCCCAAGGTTTTTTGCCAAAAAGATTTAATTTATGAGGTAGTGCTATACTATGAATAATCATTCTACGTGCAATGTAGGGAAAATCAAATTCTTTACCATTATGCGCGCAAAGTAAATGATGTTGTTTATTAAAGTGGGTTTCTACAAGGTTTTTAAAATCAAGAAGGAGTTGTTTTTCTTCTCCATAAAACGAAGTTGTTCTAAACGATCGAGTCTCCCCTTTATAGGTAAAATAACCAACAGAGATACATACAATTTTACCAAATTCTGCCCAGATACCCGCACGGTCATAAAATGCTTCGGGTGTAACATCTTCTTTGCGTTGATATTTAGTTTTGTCTGCCCACAAATACTTCATTTCATCATTGAGTTCGTCGAAACTTTCGTGTACCGGAACCGTTTCTATATCCAAAAATAAGATATGTTCTAGACTAATTTTATGAAGCATTCTCTAGCATCTTATACGCCTCTTCAATAAATACAAAGAAATCTTCTGTAAAAGATTCACCAGAGACAAATTGCCCGCGCTTATGTCCTAATCGAACTATAATAACATCATCTTCTGGGATACAGATTACATACTGACCTAAAATACCGCGCATGGTAAAGATTTTTTTATCCATATGGTCTGATAGCCAAAAACCATACCCGTACATATCATCCTTTGTAAACCTTGGTTGGGTCGCGAGTTCGGTAAACTCTGCAGGTAATAGTTGCTGTCCGGCAAAAATACCTTTGTTTTTAAAGAGCACTCCAAAGCGTGCAAAATCTCTGGCATTACTCGCTATACAACAATAGGCTTTTTCCATTCCGCTATCTTCACTGTCTAATTGCCAAATTGCATCTTGTGCCATCCCCATAGGTTTCCAGAAACTTTCGCTCAAATATTGTGATAAACTTTTGTTTGTTGCTTTCTCGATAACCATCCCGAGCAATTGTGTGTTTCCGCTTAGGTATTTAAACTCCTTACCGGGTTCTTCGACGACCTCCAATCCTAATAGCACTTCTCTGATATTAGTGTCATAATACGCTTTTGCTGTGATTGAGAAAGGACTGGTGTAGCTCTCTTGCCAATTGAGTCCAGAAGACATCGAAGAAAGATCACCGACTGTCGTTTTGGATGCTAAACCTTCGGAAAATTCTGGAAAAAAATCGCCCAGCGGTTGATCCAGACTTTTTATATAACTCTCCATAATCGCTTTTCCCAGCATAGCTGTAGTGATACTTTTTGCCATAGAGAATGAATTGGTTTTGGACTCCGTACCATACCCGTTTGCATAATTTTCATACCAAATACTATCATTTTTGATAATTAAATAGGCTACTGTACCTAATTCTTCATTGATCTCATTAAGGCGATCAGGAGCCTCAACTGTATTATATTCTTGATGTATTGCCCATGGCAATGTCGCGTTTCCATTTTCTATGGTACGATTATCAAAATGAGGGTAATCGTCTATGTACGCCGTGGTATGCCCTGTCATATACACAACTCGAACTCCTTTAAGGATATATTCAGAATCAAAAATATATAGTAAGACAATACATAAAATAATGATTGCTAGTAGTCCTTTAAGAATTTTTTTGAAAATTTTCATGTTTGGTGTCCTTAAATGAAAAATGAGTATAAGCCAATTTAATTAAAAAAAACAAGTGGTTTAGAATGCAATGATAAAATATATTAGTTTTATTTTCCGGAACTGACAGAATAAAATTTCATTCCTCTTTTATATTTTGGCCTAGGTTGAGCTTATAAAAATAACCTCAAGAATGTATCGCCTAAAATAGCGATTGTTGTTTTACCGGGTTTTCATGATCCAACAACCATTTTTTTCGCCATAATCCTCCGGCATATCCAGTTAGCGAACCATCACTACCGATTACACGATGGCAAGGTACTATGATCCACAATGGGTTTTTGCCATTTGCCGAAGCGGCAGCTCTAATACATTTTGGATCCCCTAATCGCTTAGCGATATCGAGATAGGTTACTGTTTTACCAAAGGGTATGTTGAGCAACTCGTTCCATACTTTTTTCTGAAATTCGGTTCCAGATGGATTCAGTTTAAGGTCAAAACCAGATCGTTGCCCTTCAAAATAGGCTTTGAGCTGAGTACTAGCACCTTGTAGAGAAGTAGGTGTTTCTGTTGTTAATTTTCCTGTTGGTTCTTGGGTGATAGAAACACTAGTTATGCCATTGCTATCTCCCGATATTTTGGCAATTCCTAAAGGGGTTTCTATATATGATATCTGCACCATTTATTCGGGGTCATCTTCTAAAATACCAAGGCGTCGTGCGCGGGTTTCCCAGTTCTTTCGTGCCAGATCCTGCATATCACTCTCGGTATCACTTTCGTCCATAATTTCTAATCCAAGTAAGGTTTCTATAACATCTTCCATACTTACCAAACCACTTACAGAGCCGTATTCATCAACAACGAGTGCAACGTGTTCTTTTTGTGCAACCAACTTTTCGAATAAATCGGGAACAGCTACGTTGCGATTTACTACAAATAATTGCCGTTTAAGATCCACAAGCTTTTTATCATGTTGATCTTCTGCCATTTCTTTATAAACTTCATCTTTGAGCACATATCCTGTAATATGATCTGTATTATTCTTATAGACCGGTATTCTAGAAAATCGTAGATTTTTGTTGGCTTCAAAAAAATCCGCTATACTTTGGTCTTCTGATGCAATTTTTAATACGGTTCTGGGGGTCATAATGTCTTTGGCCATTACCGCCTTAAAATTAAGCAGGTTTCGAATCACTTTGGACTCAGATTTCTCAAAAACCCCTTCTTCTTCTGCAATGTTGGTCATCGCCGTAAAATCTTCTCTACTCAACACAGAGCCATGATGCCCCTTACCCCCTATAAGTTTGGTTGTGAGTTGAAGTAGCCATAAGATTCCTGTATATTTTAGCGGAGCTATTAAAACGATTAACGCTTTGGAAGTAAAGTTTGCTAGTTTTTTCCAAAACGTAGCTCCAATGGTTTTGGGTATAATTTCTGAAACTACTAAGATTAACATGGTCATAATTGCGGATACTATGCCCACCATGTTCACACCAAAGATTTCAAATTTATAAGGTAATTGTTCTGCCTGCACACCTACCAAGATGGCTCCTACGGTATGGGCAATTGTATTTAAGGTAAGAATCGCAATCAAAGGTTTGTCTACGTCTTTCTTTAGGTTCTCTAAGGTAATAGCGTAAGGTTTTTTTTCTTTCTTTTTGAGATTAATAAATGTTGGTGTAACACTAAGTAATACTGCCTCTAGAATTGAGCATAGAAAAGAAAAGAAAATAGAAACTACGGCGTAAATTATAAGTAAGGTCATTGCAAGATATATGTACTGCTAAAATAAGGATTTGAACTCATAATTATGACCATTACTTTTGTTATTTGCGCACTTGTGTCATATATACTTCGAGTGCTTTGAGTTCTTCTGGTGTGAATGTCTTGAGTATAGCAAAGTTGGTTTTCATCACAGCATAGTTTTCAGGATCTACGATAGGTTCTGCTTCTTGTTTTAAAAATGCAACCAAATCAGCATTTTGTGCTTTATAGATTTTTACAATTTCCATAATACCGGGACCTATAGATTTTTTATCGATTTTATGACAGGTATAACATTTTCCTTTTCCGTTAAAAATGTTTTTCCCGACATCAAAAGATGAGCGTTCTTGGTTCTTTGTCCCTATTTTGATTTCCTCTTTGTCTTTTTTTTCGGATTGGCAACTTGTAGAAAGCAATGTAATGCTTAGCAGTAGAGCTATTATATTTTGCATAGGATAGAATAACATGTGGTTAATTATATTTTTCTTTAATTTTTTCGATATCATCTATAAATCGTTCGAGTAAATCTTTAGAAAAGTTAGTGATTACCTTTTCTTCATCTGGATGAATTCCTTTGGAAGCTTCGGCTATTTTGGTAAGCGCATAGATCATAAAATCATATTCCTGATCTGGGCCATGATCAGAAAACACCTCTATAACTTTTTTATACAAGGTTTCTACATCACTTTGGTTAGCGCTTTCATAATCAAAAGACCATTTGATATCTGCTCCCATAGGATGAGCTTTTAGAATTTCTTCAAGGGTATCGACTTCTTCCTTCTGGATAACTCCATCACTCATAGCTATTACATACAGTAACTCTCCAAATGTTTGATATAACCTGTCTCTACTTACCATAACGTATTCTTTTTTATCTCGATCAACCCAACAATTTTACCACATCCTTGGCAAAATAACTGGCAATGATTTGTGCTCCTGCTCTTTTGATTGCCATAATTTGTTCTAACATCACAGCATCGTGGTCCAGCCATCCTTTTTCGGCTGCAGCCTTTAGCATAGCATATTCGCCACTTACCTGATATACTGCAACGGGTACGTCGACTACATCGCTAATATCTCTTACCACATCCAAATAACATAATCCAGGTTTTACCATTACGATATCTGCACCTTCTTCGATATCCATTATGGTTTCTTTGATCGCCTCATCACGATTTGCAAAATCCATTTGGTAGGTCTTTTTATCTCCAAATCCCGGTGCAGAGTCTAATGCATCTCTAAAAGGTCCATAAAATGCAGAGGCATATTTAGCACTATAACTCATGATCCCTGTATTTTTGAAGTTCTCTTTTTCTAATACTTCGCGAATTGCCAAAATACGACCATCCATCATATCGCTTGGAGCTACAAAATCTGCTCCTGCCTGCGCATGAGACAAGGACATTTCTGCTAAAACTTTACACGTTTGATCATTAACAATATATCCATCTTCTACGATGCCATCGTGACCATATGATGAATACGGATCTAATGCCACATCGGTCATTACCAACATCTCAGGTACTGCTTCTTTTATGGTTTTGATTGCTCGTTGCATCAATCCTTCGGGATTCAGTGCTTCGGTACCTTTATTATCTTTGAGATCATCGGGTACTTTTACAAATACCAATACAGATTTTAATCCCAGAGACCATAGTTCTTTTACTTCACTACTAATCATATCCAAACTATACCTGTAATATCCTGGCATAGATAAAATTTCTTCTTTACTATTTTTCCCCTCAATTACAAAAAGGGGAACCAAAAAATCATGTGGGGTAATTGTGTGTTCTCTAACTAAAGAACGAATAGCATCATTGGTTCTAAGTCTTCTGTTTCTGCGAAGTTGTTGCATGCTTAATCTCTATAATTTGATAGGTGTAAAGATACTTATATAATTAAAGGTAGCTGTACTTAAAAAATATATCAAATATTGTAACAAAACCTTAACAACTGCTACTAACATAACAATGAATACATCATTAGGAATATTTTGACCTGCAAATTTTAAGCCCATGCTAATCATAAAAAATCTCAACAAAACCTATCCAAATGGCACTCAAGCTTTGAATGCTGTTAATTTAACACTAGAAAAAGGAATGTTTGGTCTCCTGGGACCCAATGGAGCAGGAAAATCAACACTAATGAGAACCATTGCTACGCTACAATTAGCTGATTCTGGGACCATAGATTTTGAGGGCATTGATGTTTTTAAACAGCCCGAAGCACTTAGAAAAATATTAGGATATTTGCCACAAGACTTTGGCGTGTACCCCAAGGTATCAGCAGAGATGATGCTCGATCACATTGCAAAAGTAAAAGGAATTACCAACAAAGGAGAACGCAAAGAATATGTTGCAGATTTATTACACAAGGTAAATCTGTATAAATTTAGAAGTCGTAATCTGGGAGACTACTCAGGTGGCATGCGCCAACGTTTTGGTATTGCTCAGGCTTTGTTGGGCAATCCAAAATTGATTATTGTTGATGAACCAACTGCCGGATTGGATCCTCTGGAGCGTAATCGTTTTCATAATTTATTAAGTGAGTTGGGCGAAGATGCCGTAGTAATTCTAAGCACACATATTGTAGATGATGTTACAAACTTATGCCAAAATATGGCTGTTTTTAATGAAGGTAAAATCCTGGTTCAAGGTAATCCACAAGTCTTATCCGATACATTAAATGGTAAAGTGTATCGAAAACACATTGACAAATCTGACATGGAAACTATTGAAAACGAGTTTACAATGTTGTCAAATTATCTAAGAGGTGGTCAATTTTATGTAAATATATATAGCGAAGCTAATCCTGGTGATGGTTTTGAAGCTGTGCCTAATGATCTGGAAGATTTCTACTTCTATTGTATTAATAAAAAAGAACAACAGGAGGCAGCTGTATGATAGAAATTTTTGTATTTGAATTAAAATATCGTCTAAAAAGGCCCGTCACTTGGATCTACATGACATTAGGATTAGGACTTGCCGTGTTATTTTCTATACTTCAGAGATCGTCTACAGCAGAGTTTGTGAATAGCCCAAATAGTATTGCAGGCGGTATGGTTGGCATTTCTGTATTATCCATTTTCTTTTATGCGGCTATTATGGGTGTCCCCATTTTTAGAGATCAGGATCATAAAACCGCACAAACCTATTTTACGTTTCCGATACCACAAAAATCTTACGTTCTCGGTCGGTTTTTAGGGAGTTTTACTATCGTTACCGTACTCAATATTTTTGTAGTAATCGGTACGATCATCGGTTTTGCAATTGGTAGTTTTCTAGAACGACCCGACTATGGAGAATATACCACATTTAATAGTTACTCTTATCTGCTACCTTTTCTTTTGTTTTTGCAGGTTAATGCACTCTTAGTAGGTTCTTTGTTTTTTTGCCTAATGGCGTTCTTCAAAAAAATGTCTATCATCTATTTAGGTGGGATCTGCCTGTTTTTATTAAGCACACTATCCGAAGGCTTATTAAGAGATTTAGACAATCAATGGTTACTTGCTTATTTAGATCCATTTGGAGGAGGAACCTTTACCTATGTCACAAAATATTGGTCTATTAATGAGCTTAATATAAATCAATTACCTCTATACGGTACATTTTTGTTAAACCGAATACTTTGGTTAGGGATCGGTTTGATATTCTTTTTAGTCACCATCTTCAGATTTAATTATAAAACGTTTTTACGCTCAAGCAAAAAAGAGAAAAAAACTAATACTGATGTATATCATCCATCACTAGTGCACTCTGTAACCCAGGTTTTTTCTAAAAACACCGGAAGACAAAACTTAATATCACTTAGTAAAATTGAATTCCTATCGATACTTAAAGATCCTGTTTTTAGTATACTATTACTTATTGGCGTACTGATGTCGTTGGCTATCGTATTTCTTGCCAATGAAACGTATGGAACTCCAAATTTGCCGCTAACAAGATATATTATGGTTTTTGTGTCGGGAGGAATATCCTTACTAGCCATAATTATATTAGTTATCTATTCTGGAGAGGCTGTTCACAGCACCCGAAAAAATAAAACTTTTGTATTCTATGATGCACTACCGATAAGTAATTCTAGTTTATATTTTTCAAAAATCATAGCACTACTAGGCATTTCCTTTGTTCTAGCCCTGGTTACTATTATCATTGGTGTTTTATTTCAAACCATCAATGGATATTTCACATATGAATTTGATCTATATTTAACCTATACTTTTGGAATCCTTTTTCCTGGATTTGTAACTACCATTTTACTTGCATTTTTTGTTCATGTATTGGTTAACAATAAGTTTTTAGGTCATTTTATAGTGATTGTACTTTATGTAGGGTTACCCTTATTGGTTACTCTGGCTTTTAAAAGCACTAATCCTATGTTGATTTATGGCGGTACGACTCCTTTTTTTATTAGTGATCTCAATGGTTTTGGTCATTATCTCGAGGGCATCACATGGCTAAATTTATATTGGATCTTATTGACCACCATATTGATGGTTATCGGTGGCTTGTTCTGGACACGTGGCTTCTTTTCTACAGCCAAAGAAAGGCTAACGCTTGCAAAACAACGATTTAACCTCAAAACTATAGGAACCTTGGCCGTGATAGTCATAGCCTTTGTAGCCGTAGCTGGATATAGCTACTATAATTTAAAAGTTTTAAATACAATTACCAGCGGTGATGTATCTGAAAAAATAGAGGCCGAGGCCGAAAAGAAATACGCTAAACTAATCGGTAAGCCACATCCACAAATTACTGATCTCAAAGCGTATATTGATATATTCCCCATGGAGCGAAGTATACATGCACAAGGAGAATTTAAGGTCATTAATACGTATACAACTCCAATAGATACATTATTGCTTAATGTTGCATATCCAGGGGAGCATATACAATTTGAAAAAGTAGTATATAATGGTAAAGAGCTTATACCTGTTATAGTAGACTCTACCTATAGAATGTACTTCTATACGTTGCCTACAAGCTTGCAGCCTAATGAAAAAGCTGATCTTACTGTTGTCATAACTGCAAAAACCAAAGGATTTGCAAATGCAAAGGAAACTGAAGTATTATACAATGGCTCGTTCTTTAACCACACCATATTTCCTGAGTTTCATTATGACCGAAGTATCTATGATAATGGGGTGCGTAAAAAACATGATTTAGAAAAGCTGGATTACCTGTTCCCACCTCGCAGTGATACCACGGCGCTTAAGAAAAATTTGTTTAATGAAGATGCGAATTATATCAATTTTGAAGCCGTTGTAAGCACGGCAGCAGATCAAACGGCTTTGGCTCCAGGGAAACTAGTAAAAAAATGGAAAGAGAATAACAGAGCTTACTATCACTATACACTCGAGTCACAAACCGATCTATTTTTTAATGTAGTATCTGCAAAATATGATGTAGCGCAATCAAGTTGGACGGCTCCTAGCGGTAAAAAAGTTGCTATCGAGATTTATCACACTGCGCAACACAAACGTAATCTCCTGTACTTCATTGACGGAGCCAAGGTAGCTCTGGACTATTGTTCTGAGAATTTTTCTGAATATCCAAATTCTGTGTTACGCATTGTAGAATTTCCTGCACATGCCACTTTTGCACAATCTTTTGTAACGACCATCCCTTATTCTGAAGATTTTGGATTCGCCGCCGATTTTGATAAAGCCGAAGATTTTAACTACGCCTTTAGAGTAACGGCTCATGAGGTGGCCCATCAATGGTGGGGGCATATCGTAACGCCCAGTAAAACAACTGGTGCCAATATTATTTCTGAAACCTTGGCAGAATACACTTCGCTAATGACCATGAAGCATGAATATGGAGAAAACGGAATCAAAAACTTCTTAAAATATTCTTTGGATGCTTATTTACGAAACAGAGCGTTTAGTTTTAAACCCGAACGTGCACTCATTAATGTCGAAACAGGACAACATATCTGGTATCAAAAGGGATCTATGATAATGTATGAATTGCAAGACCTTATTGGTGAAGATAAAATCAACGCAGCCCTTAAAAACTTTCTAAACGAATACAAAAACTTTGAAAAAGAAGTCTACCCTACTTCAGAAAATCTGTATGAGGCCCTATATAACGTAACTCCAGATTCATTGCAATATGCTGTAGAAGATGGTTTTAAAAAGATCGTAATGTATGAGAACCGGGTTACAGCAGCTAAAACAAAAAAACTTAATAACGGCAACTACGAAACTACATTTACTGTAGATGCAAAGAAGATCTATTATGATAATAAAGGGAAGGAAGAGCGCACTGATGATGCAACCAATTATATCGAAGTTGGATTGTTTGGTGAAGACCGTGTAGATGATCAGGAAGTACCGCTTAAAAACCCCTATTACCTCGAGCGCAAATGGCTTGAGGCAGGGGAAAATACATTTACCATTGTGACCGATAAACTTCCTGTAAAAGCTGGTATTGACCCCTATAATAAACTCATCGATAGAAATTCTGATGATAATATAAAACCCGTTGAAGAAGAATAGTTTTTTGATATAGAAACTCGGGTCTAAAGGTCTAAAATAGATGAACTAAAACAAAGACCCCCTCCGTCGCCACGAGGCGACACCTCCCCACCCGTGGTAGGGAGGAAGCTTTTTATGATTTTTTGTATTTCACTTCATACTCACTTCCTCCAAAACTCACCTCCTTCATAAACTCATCCACTCACAAACTCACAGATTCTGTATACTCCCCCTTGTTGAAGCGTTACAAAACCAAATTGAAATCCAACTGCTTTTTCATAGACAAAACTTTGGATTCCAAAATCATAGGTGATTGGAGCCTCTAACGATTTCATAATGTTGATCATACGATATAACTTCGTTTTTGAAATCTCCAATTTGTCCGCAAACTCCTCAGGTCCTCCAGTGGTACTAACTCAAAACTGCAAACCGCTTACTGCTTACTCATCCATTAACAGGCGGACCGTAAACTCCCGTCATTTAGCTACCAAGGTCAAAAATTCAACCTTGTAGACCTTCTGTTTAACGCCAAAGACCATGTCATGGGCCTTTTTGGCCTTCTCGAGGGCCTTTTTGACGAAGGGTTTAGCTCGAGACGGCAAGATTTTTAACCTATCGCTTTGAAATTTCAACCTTGTACCTTAAAAATTTAACTTCAGCGGTTAAAATTTTAGCTAACCGAGTTAAACGCTTCGTCTTTTTGGCCTTCAGGAACGTTACAATGGCCCACAGGGTGATTTATTTTGCTTATTCTCCTGTTTCGTCAGTTTGAGCAGTACTTTTAGTACGTGCAAAAAACTGTTTTAGCTCGGCTACTTTTTCGGTGAGGGCTGTTAGTTTACCGGTAAACATAGCTTCTAGCTGTGTGACCAGTTGTTCTGCAGTGTCTTTGTCTTATTGGGTTAATTGATCCTGGATAATATTTCTCATGATTTATTATTTATAATGTATTATGATTAGAATATTGCTTCGTTTTTGTTCTTAATAAGTTATGTGTTAACACTTATTTTATGGTGTACTATCCTTACCCAACCCTCTTCTGCTTTGATACGCGTGTACAAAGCGCTTTGACTTTGATACGAGCAGAAGAGGAAGTACTCACTACTTAGGGCAAGGGGTACTCACACAACTCAACTTGTTTCTTCTTAACTCCTGATCCCTGATATCTGTCTGCTGTTGCTCTCAACAAATACATGTTTCTGGCTTTATAGATTTGTTGTATCGCCTGATCGGTTGGGATTTGTTTTTGGTAGCATTTAGTCATCCAGCAATACAGGATAATTTCATATGGACTATGATGTACCAGATTGTACATAAAGGTATCCATGGTAAGATGTAATACTTGTAAAATTTCTTTGATGTATTCGTGTTTATACTGTTGTGGATTGGTTTCCATTGTTTGGTTTTGATGGAGCCAAATGTAGGGAGGTGAATGATTGGTTTGCAAGGGGAGGTAGTCGTGATTTATAAATAAGCATTTGTTTATTTATAAACAGAGATTTCAATTAATCTAATACACCTCTGTAAATGAGTGTTTTAAAAATAATTTTAATTCCTTCATATTTTATAGATATATTTAAACACACATTAAAATTTTATAACCAAAACAAAGTGAAAAAAAAACAATTACTTGGCACGTGTTTTTTATTTGTGGGATTATTAATTTTTAACATAGCAAAAGAAAATCCTACATTAACAGTAAGATTTAATTCACAGATTATAAAAAATGATTCTTTAAAAAATGAATCCTATAGTTCACTTAAGAAATATTATTACGAAAGTGGAAATAATTTTGATGTTGCTAAAATTTATGCCAACGCTTATTTGAAACGTGCAAAAAACACTAATGATCCTATTAAAATTGCGAATGGTTATTTTCTTCTATCTCAAGTTTCTGATGAAAATAAAGCATTAGAATATACAGACAGTATTATAAAGTACGGTTCTAAAATCAGTAACAAAGAGTTAATTATAAAAGGGTATATCCAAAAAGGTATAGCCTATTATTATTTGGCTAAATATGATGAAGCTTTATCTAAATTTTTGGAAGCACAAAAAATAGCTATTCAAGAAAAGAATGAATTTCAACAAATTGTTATAAAACATAATATAGGTAACCTTAAAAATGTTACAAATCAAAGAGAAGAAGCGCTGGAAATATTTAGAGAAAATATTAAATATTTTAATAAAAAGGAGAAAAAAAAGGATTATGAACAGGAAAGGCAATATTTAAAATCATTATTCAGACTAGCCAATATTTATAATGTACTTAGAAAATTAGATTCTGCTAAAATTATTAATGAATTAGGGATAAAAGAATCATTAAAGTCTAAAAATAAATACATGTATCCTATGTTCTTGGCTTGCTATGGCTCAACAATGCAATTATCAGGTAAAAGTGAAAAAGCATTGGATAGTCTCAAAAAAAGTACTCAACTCATAAATAATAGAAAAGCTAGAATAGCATCAATATATCTAATTATATCTAAGGGATATTATGACAAAAATAACTACAACCAATACGAAAACTATCTTCTCAAAATTGATTCAATATATACTAACAATCCAGAAACCATAAAAGAAACTAAAATTGCTTACGAAGCTTTAGTTAATTTCTACAAAAAAAATAAAGATCTAGAGAAACAATTGTTTTTCATGAATAAGTTAATCAAAATTGATAGTATTCTTGATAAGAAATTTCAAAATATAAATAAAAATATTTGAATATCCGTTTTTAATCATAATCCTGTAATTCCAGCAATTACAAGTCTATCGAAGAGCTTCTCTTCGAAATA
>CANLYR010000029.1 GCA_947495425.1 uncultured Aquimarina sp. | reverse complement strand
CTTCATGCTGTTTGTTCTGCACAAGGCGTTATAGAGAGTATGGATATAAGCCCTGCTTCTGTACATGATGTCAATTACTTAAAGGATATAAAACATCAACTAAAAGATTGTTTATTACTTGGGGACAGGGGATATCTATCGGCAGAATATCAATTAAACCTATTTGAATGTCACAATATTAGGCTTGAAACCCCCATGAGGACCAACCAACATAATTATAAAGAACAACCTTATATTTTCAAGAAATCTAGAAAACGCATTGAAACATTATTTTCTCAACTTTGCGATCAATTTATGATCCGAAGGAATTATGCCAAATCTTTTGAAGGGTTCAAAAACCGAATCTTATCCAAGATCACAGCAATGACCGTTATTCAGTATATAAATATGTTTGAATTCAATAGAAACATTAACAATCTAAAAATTAATATTACCTAAATGCACAACGGGTTAAAAAAATATCTTTCTTCACTCTCTGGCTGATAATTTATAAATAACACAAAACATTACTTTAATAAAAAAATCTATTATTATACAAGTGAAAATATTGTCTTGGTATAGAAAGTTATGTATTTAAAAAGAAGAAAAGTATATTTTACAGACATTCAAAACTTATCTTTTTTGTCGTGGTTAAGACTAAAAAGATATTTTCGAGACAATATTTTAAAAACATTTAATAACAGCCCACAAGGGGTATATATTCGTGATAGGAAAACGAATACAAGTAAACTGTTATTAATGAAAGTTTCAAAGGACAACAAAGAAGAATTAAGAGTACTTACCATCGAAGAATTAAAGGGATTTGATGGACTTAGTGATTTGTCCAATGAACAGGCAAAAGAAATGATTACCATTTTGAAAGACCTATCATTAATAGCGCATAAAATCGTAAGCAAGAATGAGTACATTAGAACAATTCCAGGGCTTCGCAAAGAAGAATAAGCAACAAGTTGTAAGTAATAACAAAGCCGTAATCTACACAAGGGTTTCTGATATAAAGCAAAAAGACAATACAAGTCTTGAGAGTCAGAAGGAAATTTGCACCGAATTTGCACTAAAAAATGACTTTGAAATTTGCGCATATTTTGGAGGTACTTATGAAAGTGCTAAAACAGATGATAGAAAAGCATATAAGGAGATGTTAACTTATGTAAAGCGAAAGAAAATTACCAATATTATTGTTCATAGCCTTGACCGCTATTCCAGAACTGGCGGTTTGGCTATCGCAACTGTTGAGCAACTTAAAAAGAAAGGAATAAAAGTAATTTCTATTTCTCAAAATGTAGATAGTGATACTCCAACGGGTACATTCATGCAAAATTTTCATTTACTATATAGTAGATATGATAATGACATAAGACGCGATAAAACGATCACAGGGATGCGCCACCGTCTTTTGCAAGGTTATTATATGGGTGTTGCTCCCATAGGGTATAAAAATGCAAGAAATGAACAGAATATACCAATTCTTTTACCTAATGAAAAAGCTGAATTTATCAGAAAAATATTTTCTTGGAAAGTAAATCAAAATATGACTAATGTTGAAATTATTGATAGACTAAAATTGCAGGGTTTCACTATTTACAAACAAAACTTAACAAGAGTATTAAGAAATCCTATTTACTGTGGTCTGATTTCACATAGTTTGTTACAAGGTAAAGTAGTACAAGGTAATCACGAGCCAATTATATCAAAAGAAATCTTTTTAAAGGCAAATGGTATTCAGTCTAAAAATTATCATAACTATACACACAAAAAAGATAATGATTTTCTACCCTTGAAAACGTTTGCTTTTTGTAGCTCATGTGGTAGTCCTTTAACCGGATATATAGTAAAAAAGAAAAACTTATACTACTATAAATGCAAGACCACAGGATGCCCTTGTAATAGGAATGCCAATGCTTTACATGAACAGTTTACAAACTTACTTACTTATTTTGAGATAGAACATAAATTAATAGCTCCTTTAAAAAAACAATTACAATATACTTTTGCCCACTATTTTAAAACACAAAAGGATAATACTCCAAATTTAAAAGCTTCCTTAGCCACTATTATAAATAAGATTGACAAAACCCAAGAGCGTTTCGTTTTAGGAGAAATAGATATCGCTTTATACGATAAGTTTAATTCTAAATTCGAACAAGAAAAGAAAGCAATTGAAGAAGAATTAAAGAATAACACTATAAAAAGTTCGAACCTTCAAAAATATGTTGATGACTGTATAAAGTTATTCTCTAACTTAAACAAATTGTGGGAATTAAGTAACTTTGCAGGTAAGCAGAAATTACAAAAATTACTATTCCCCGAAGGATTAACGTATAATAGAGCAAAAGATGAAGTTCGAACCAACTCAATAAATCCAATACTACAAATAGTTAGTTCTTTATCAGCCATTTATGATAAAAATAAGAAGGGACAAATAGTGGATTATACTAACTTGTCCCCTTGTGTGACCGCGGAGGGATTCAAACCCCCAACCCTCAGAGCCGAAATCTGATGCGCTATTCAGTTGCGCCACGCGGCCTAATTATTATGCTAATTTACGTTTTACTATGGTAGAAATTATCTTACCATCGGCTTGTCCTGCTAATTCTTTAGAAACAATCCCCATCACCTTACCCATATCTTTCATCCCTGATGCTCCAGTATCTTCTATAGTCATTACAACTACTTTTTCAATCTCTTCTTCACTTAATTGTTCTGGTAAAAATTGTTCGATTACTTTAGCTTGGTCAAGCTCAGGTTGTGCTAGATCTTCTCTCCCTTGTTCTAAAAAAATAGCGGCACTATCTTTACGTTGCTTCACCTGCTTCTGAAGCAATTTTAATTCTTGGTCTTCGGTTAATTCTTCTTTGGCACCACTTTCTGTCTGAGCCAACAATATAGCTGATTTAATAGCTCTTAATGAGGTTAATGCATTAGCATCTTTGGCCTTCATTGCTGCTTTCATTGCCGTCATCACTTCTTGTTGTAAACTCATGAGTATACTTTTTTTAATCTTTGGATTGCGAAGATAAAAAATAAACCGATAATCTAAGACCAGATTACCGGTTTATCGATCTTTTTAACTTCATAAAACTCTTAGTCTACATTATCGTGTAAAAAAGAATTGTTTTTACGCAGTTGTATATCATCATTACTATCTGTTCCTAATGAGGTTCTGGATAGTCCTGAATCATTGGGCTTGGCCTCTACGTCTATTCCTGCACGCTTATATGCTGGCTCTTTTTCGATATCATCAACTTTAGAGTTACTATTCTTAAATTTATAGTTAAACTCTTTCATCTTGGCACGACGTTCTGCCGCTCTTGCCTTCAGTGTTTCAGAAATTGGCTGATTCATTGGATCAGGATCTTCTGTTTCTTCTGTTTTAGGAGCAGGAGCAACCGTCTTCTTTTCAAAAACTACTTCTTCATCTTGTTCTATAACTTCGGCAGGTTGTGCTTCGGTTAATCGTTTCTCTTCTTCCATATAATCCTCCAGACTATATTTACGCACTCCGTCAGATACAGTCTCGCCAACAGGCACAACTTCAATAGGATCATTAACTTCCATATCAAGAATATCATCACTCAAATCAAAAACAATAGGTTGTTCTTCTTCTGTTTTCTGTTCTTGTGACGCAACTGGTGTGTTATCTAACTCTTGATTATCTGCACTAACTGGCATATCGAATGCTAAAGAAAATTGATCAGCTTTTTCTTCTTCATCTTCTTCATGATCTACTTCTTTTGCATCATTCACTTCGATTTGTTTAATGATATCCTGTGCATTTATAATCACAAAATCACTATCTGAAGAGAAAGGATTCACTACCTCGCAATCAACATCTATATTTTTTAGTAGCTCTGTTGTCGGCAAAAGCAAAGTATCTTCATCGACTTCTTCATCATCAATGAGTTCATGTTTTATAACTGAGTTTTCTACTTCGTCTTTCTTTGGTAGCGGAGAAAACACTGGGGTAACTTTACCAGTAGACTTGGGCATTAAATCCTGTACCGCAGCACGTTGCTCATCTTCTAGGGTATGAATTATTTTTTTAGTTTCGGTATTTACAATCTCATCTTGTTGTTCTACATCAAATCCTGTAGCAATAACCGTTACAGAAATTGCATCTTCTAGAGACTCATCTTCTCCAACACCCATAATGATATTAGCTCCATGACCAGCTTCTTGCTGAATATGGTCATTGATTTCACCAATTTCATCTATAGTTATCTCTTCCTTACCGGATACAATTAAAAGGAGTACATTTTTAGCTCCGGTAATTTTATTATCATTGAGCAAAGGAGAGTCTAATGCTTTAACAATAGCATCGTGAGCGCGTTTATTACCAGAGGCATTAGCAGAGCCCATGATTGCAGTACCGCTATTACTAAGAACAGTCTTAGCATCGCGTAAATCTATATTTTGTGTATAGTGGTGTGTTATTACTTCGGCTATACCACGAGAGGCTGTAGCAAGAACTTCGTCTGCTTTGGAGAAACCAGCTTTAAACCCTAAATTACCATACACTTCTCTTAACTTATTATTATTGATTACAACCAAGGAATCAACATGTGCACGTAATTTTTCTACACCCAAATGGGCTTGTTCATTACGCATACGACCTTCAAATTGAAAGGGTATAGTTACAATACCGACAGTAAGAATATCTAATTCTTTTGCCATCTTTGCAATAATGGGTGCAGCACCCGTACCTGTTCCTCCACCCATACCGGCAGTGATAAAAATCATCTTGGTATTGGTGTCGAGCATTCTTTTTATGTCTTCATAACTCTCAACAGCCGATTGCTCACCAACTTCTGGATTTGCTCCGGCGCCTAAGCCTTCGGTTAGCGATACACCTAATTGTATCTTATTTGGGATTGGACTATTTTCTAGTGCTTGTGAATCTGTGTTACAGATCACAAAATCAACTCCCTTGATTCCTTGCTGAAACATGTGATTAATGGCATTACTACCACCTCCACCTACTCCAATTACTTTGATCACATTAGATTGATTTTTAGGTAAATCAAACGAAATATTTTCAAACTCCTCCTTTGTACTCATAATTGCTAATTTTCTGGTTCTCCTAATTACTTTTTGTATTTTTTAACTGCTTTCTTATCAAACAGTTTCTCTTCCTTTGATTATTCAGCGTTATCCAAAAACTCCTTGAATTTTTCTGTCCACTTCTCTAAGATATTTTTTCTTGGCTTTAGATCTACTCTGGGATTTTCTTCTTCGCTGATAGTATGATCCTCGATGATTCCTTCGGATTGTTTCGCTTTTTGCGTACTTGCTAAAACTTCTTTTTTAACTACTTTTTTCTGCTTTTTGATGTGTACCAGACTATCCATTACCAATCCTACTGCTGTGGCATACATAGGACTTGTAGTTTCTGAATCACTATTGCCTGCCAAATGCTCATTAGGATACCCTATTCTTGTATCCATACCAGTAATATATTCAACAAGTTGTTTTAGATGTTTGAGCTGCGATCCTCCACCAGTCAGAACAATTCCTGCTATCAATTTTTTCTTCGGAGATTCGTGTCCATAATTTTTTATTTCTAAAAATACCTGTTCTACAATTTCTACAACACGTGCATGAATAATTTTGGATAGGTTTTTTAATGTAATCTCTTTTGGCTCTCTTCCTCGTAGGCCAGGTATAGAAACAATCTCATTATCCTTATTCTCACCAGGCCAAGCAGATCCAAATTTTATTTTAAGTAATTCTGCTTGTTTTTCTATGATCGAACATCCTTCTTTTATATCCTCGGTAATTACATTTCCTCCAAAGGGTATTACTGCGGTATGGCGAATAATTCCATCTTTAAAAATCGCAAGATCTGTGGTCCCTCCACCGATATCGATTAATGCAACACCTGCTTCCTTCTCTTCCTGACTCAACACTGCATTAGCAGAAGCCAAGGGTTCTAAAGTAACATCAGATAATTCTAAGCCAGAGCTTTTTACACATCTCCCGATATTACGAATTGAGGTTACCTGCCCTACTACAACATGAAAGTTAGCTTCTAATCGCCCTCCATACATCCCCACAGGTTCTTTTATTTCGGCTTGGCCATCCACTTTATATTCTTGTGGGAGTACATGTAAAATTTCTTCTCCAGGAAGCATTACTAATTTGTGCACCTGATTGCACAACTTATCAATATCATCCTCGTCGATTACTGCATCTGCATTGGGTCTTGTAATATAATCACTATGTTGTAAGCTACGAATATGCTGCCCAGCAATTCCTACAGTTACATTACTGATTTTTATTCCTGAAACACTCTCGGCTTCTTGGATAGCTTGTTGTATGGATTGAATCGTCTGCGTTATATTGTTAACAACCCCGCGATGTACTCCTAAACTTTTGGATTTACCAACGCCCAGGACTTCCATCTTTCCGTATTCATTATACTTACCTGCCATAGCAACAATCTTGGTTGTTCCTATGTCTAATCCTACCGCTATTTCATTTACTTCTCTTTCCATATTGGTATTACTTTTTTGTGCACACTACTTGATTACTAAACTGTAAACTGACTTTTTTATATTTATCAAGACTTTGATCTTTTAATGCCTTTTGATAAAATGCTTTAAAATTTCTGACTTTACCACTCAAATTTTCGACTGCTCCAATCACTATCCTAAAAGAATAGACTCTTAACTCTAATTCATAATGCGCTTTGGATGTTTGATAAACACCAACGACATGTTTTTTTAAAAATTCATCTTCCTGTATTTTCTTTAATAAAGGAAAAACATCAGAAATTTCTCGCTCTGAAACATTATGCACTAAAGGCACATGCGCAGAATAACTATCAGACAATGGCATCGTATTCCCAGTTACGTCTACATAAAAAGAAGTCAACGCATTAACCCTAGCAATTGGGGTGCGTTGCTTGATTCTTGCTTTAAGCTGTCCATTTACAGTTAGATACACATCAGAATACTCAATCATTTTGTGTGAATCCAAATCTTTCTCTACAGTATTCAAAACTAAAATTTCTTTACCCACGTTCGTAACTCTTTCCTGATTTTGTATTAACAATTTATTAACCGCCATTTCATTTACATATGGATCTTGTTGTTCAACAAATTCTACAAGTACTCGATTAATTTTTCGTTGCTCATTGCGTTTGCTTGTAAAGGCAAACAGCGCTATTACTAAACCAATGAGCGTACAAAATTTTAAATATGTCCATATTCTTTTTTTCATACTAATAATGCTTCCTTTATACGGTTTACTTCTTCACCTATATCTCCTGCTCCTATGGTTAAAATAACCTGAGCATCACTTTGCTTTATCTCTTTAACTAAATGTTCTTTTGTAATGCGTTTTTTATTTTCAATAGTTATCATTTCTAACAACCAATCAGAAGTTACCCCTTCTATTGGCAATTCTCTTGCCGGGTATATATCTAAAAGGAATACCTGATCAAACAGGCTAAGGCTCTTAGCAAAATCTGAAGCAAAATCTCTGGTTCTGCTATATAAATGTGGTTGAAAAACTGCTAGTGCTTTTTTTCTGGGATGCATTTCGTTAACTGCTTGATGCAAGGCATTAATTTCTGTGGGATGATGGGCATAATCGTCAATAAATACCAAATCATCCGTTTTGATCATATAACTAAACCTACGCTGCACACCTCTAAAAGAAAATAAAGCCTTTACTAGAGCATTGGTCGGGGAGCCGTATAGCATCGCTATAGCAAAGGCTGTAATGGCATTTAACAAGTTATGTTTGCCTGGCAGGTTTAAATGCAAATCTTTAATAAATTGATCGGGTGTTTTTAAATCAAAAATATAGGTCCCGTTATCTATTCTTATATTTTTAGCACAATATTCAGAATCATCCTCAATCCCATACGTTATCCCAGAAAGTGGTAACCCATTACATACCAATAAATAATCCTTTGCTCTTGACGAAAATTCTACAAACGAATCTTCTAACGCATTGGCTTCTCCATAAATATCCAAGTGGTCTGCATCCATAGAAGTAATAGATACGATATCTGGATGCAGCTGTAAGAATGATCTATCAAACTCATCTGCTTCAACTACTACAACTTCATTTCCTTCTATTATTAAATTAGAATTATAATTCTCACTTATTCCTCCCAGAAAAGCCGTTACTTTTGCTCCGCTTGCTTTTAGTAAATGTGCAAGAATAGCTGTTGTAGTTGTTTTTCCATGAGTTCCTGCCACCGCAAGTGTATACACATCTTTGGTAATGATACCCAATACTTCAGCTCTCTTTTTAACTAAAAAACCGTGTTCCTGAAAATACACAAGCTCTTTATGCTCCTTAGGAACTGCTGGTGTATATATAACAAGAACTTTGTCTGTATTGAAAAATGTTTGAGCAATAGCATTCACATTATCTTCAAAATGAATGTCAATTCCCAATGTCGATAAATCTGAAGTAATTTGATTTGAAGTTTTATCATATCCACTGACATTCTTACCCAAAAACTTAAAATATCGAGCAAGTGCACTCATCCCGATACCCCCGATACCGATAAAATATACATTTGTTATGTGTTCTAAACCTGTATTCATTTATATTACTGGTTCTTAAAAGAACGCTCTTCTATTAATCTTTCTATTTCTAAAACTATATCTGATGTCGCATTGGGTAACGCCATTTTTTTTATTGCCCGCCCGAGTTTTTCTTGTGTATCTTTTGATGTTAACAATTCTGAAAATGTATTTTGGAATTTCTCATTTAATTCACTCTCCTTTAACATAATAGCTGCATCCTGATCTACAATTGCTTTTGCATTTTTGGTTTGATGATCCTCGGCTACATTAGGAGATGGAATAAATAATACTGGTTTTGCCACAATACATAATTCTGAAACCGAACTTGCTCCTGCTCTCGAAACAATAATATCTGCTGCCGAATATGCCAAATCCATAGTATCTAAGAATTGATGAACCTGTATTCCTTTTTGATCAGCATATTTTTTATACTCGTCATAATAAAGTTTACCACATTGCCAAATCACTTGCACTTCTTTATCAATAAAAAAATCAAGTTCTTTTTCGATCAATTGATTCATTCTTCTCGCTCCCAGACTCCCACCAAGAATTAATACTATTTTTTTATCCTTATCTAAATTGTATTTTAACAGCGCTTTATCTCTTTTACCTTTTATTTCTAGCAAATCCTGACGTACTGGATTTCCTGTTTTTACAATTTTTTCTTTCGGAAAAAACCGGTCCATAGCGTCATAGGCTACACAAATTATACGTGCTCCTTTGGCCAACCATTTATTTGTAATCCCAGGAAATGAGTTTTGCTCCTGAATTATAGTTGGAATCTTTGCTGAGTTTGCCATTTTTAGTAAAGGGCCACTTGCAAAACCACCTGTTCCTATAACAATATCAGGGTTAAATTTTTTTATAATCTGTTTTGATTTCCAAAGACTACTTAGCAGTTTTATCGGAAACAACAAGTTACTCAAGGTTAACTTCCTTTGAATACCACTAATCCACAATCCTACAATTTCATATCCAGCCTGAGGCACTTTTTGCATTTCCATACGATCTTTTGCACCAACAAATAATACAGAAATATCAGGATGCCTATTGCATAATTCATTTGCAATAGCTATCGCAGGATAAATGTGTCCTCCTGTTCCTCCACCTGATAATATGACTCTCAAACCTTTACTCATATACTTCTCTTAAAACCTCTAATGGGTTTTCTTCTTTTTCTCGCATTAGTTCTTCCTCTATTATTGCTTCTCTTTTGCTACTCACACTCAACACAATTCCAATAGCTAAACAAGTCATCCAAATTGATGTACCCCCGCTGCTTATAAGTGGTAGCGTTTGTCCCGTTACCGGAAATAACTCTACAGCGACCGCCATATTAATCAATGCCTGAAATACTATTGGAAGCCCCACGCCAATAACTAATAACTTGCCGAAAATATCATCACTTTTATGAGCAACTATGACTAACCTAAACAAGAGGAGTAAATACAATAACATTAGAAACACTCCCCCCAGAAACCCCCATTCCTCGATAATAATGGCATAGATAAAATCTGATGATGATTGTGGTAAAAAATTTCTTTGCACACTCTTGCCAGGTCCCGTACCGATTACACCTCCTCTGGCGATTGCTATTTTTGCACGCTCGATTTGGTAGTCTTCCTGCGTATCTTTATCATCTGCGAAATTCTCTATTCTGCTCACCCAGGTATCTACTCTATTGGGAAACATACCTGGAAATGCTTTAGCAAATAAGATAAAAAACACCAGCACTATACATCCGGTTCCTAAAATCACTGAAATATATTTCAAAGGATACCCTCCCAAGAACACCAACATAATAACCATTGAAAATAGAATCGCTGCTGTAGAAAAATTGGCAGGCAAAATAAGCATTAGTATCAAAAACACAGGTACCCAAAGTGGTAGTACTGTTTCTTTAAAAGAAACAACTTCATTCTTAATTTTAGACAAATATCTTGCTACATAAGCCATTAAAACTACTGCAGCCAATGTAGAAGTCTGAAAAGTAACCCCTACAAATGGTAAACGAATCCATCTACTGGCATTAGCACCTTCAATTGTCGTATTTTGAGCCATGGTAACCAATAACAAAATCACGATTACCGGTATCATGATTATTGATAGGCCTTTGAAGTAATTATAAGGTATTTTGTGAACCCCATACATTATTAAAAATCCTAACACCAAATGCGCAAAATGTTTTATCAAAAAACTAAAGGTATCACCATCTCCATACAAGTAAGCCAAGTTGCTACTAGCACTATACACTGGCAGAAAGGAAAATAACGCCAATAAGGCAGCTACTGCCCAGATCACCTTATCTCCTTTTATATTTGCTAGTACTTTTGTCATTTCTTATCTATCGTAATTATATATTATCATGCATTGTCGTTTTATTTCTAAAAAAAAGGGCAATTTTATAACTCTCTAACGGCTTCTTTAAACTGTCTTCCTCTTTCTTCATAATTCTTGAACAAGTCAAAACTTGCACAAGCAGGAGATAGTAATACATTCTCATTTCGCTCTGCAATTTTATACGCCATATCAACAGCTTCTTTCATTGATTGTGTCTCTACGATGTTATCTACACAATTCCCGAATGCGTTGATAATTTTTGAATTATCTAACCCCAGGCAAATAATAGCTTTTACTTTTTCATTAACTAAAGGGTATAACTCGGTATAATCATTACCTTTATCTACGCCCCCTACAATCCATACCGTAGCTGATTTCATAGCATCCAAAGCATAGAATGCAGCGTTTACATTTGTTGCTTTTGAATCGTTTATGTATTGCACATTATTTATCTTCAATACATTTTCTAATCGATGCTCTACCCCATGAAAATTTTCTAAACACTCCCTAATGGTCGTTTTTCTAATTTTCAACAATTGTGATACTGTGGCTGCTGCCATAGCATTTTTCACATTGTGATTCCCCTTTAATGATAAGTTATTTGTTGACATGATAAATTCGTTGTTGTCTATTGTTATTTTTATATTTCCTTTTTCTAAACATGCTCCATTTTCTACCTTTTTAGTTATTGAAAAAGGTAATAATCTTGAGCGAATGGAATGTTGTTTCAAATACTTAGAGATCACCTCATCATCTGCATCATAGATAAAATAATCATCTACTGTCTGATTCATCGCAATTCTAAATTTTGATGCGATATAATTTTCAAAATTATGATCATATCGATCTAAATGATCTGGTGTGATATTGGTTAACACTGCAATATGTGGAGCAAAATCATAAATACCATCTAGTTGAAAACTACTTAATTCTAACACATAATATGGAGCATCATTTTCTGCCACTTGTTTTGCAAAACTATCACCAATGTTACCTGCCATAATCACTTCTAGCCCCCCTTGTTTAAGCACATGATGCGTAAGCATTGTAGTGGTCGTTTTGCCATTGCTACCTGTAATACCAACTATTTTTGCAGTAGTAAACTTTACTGCAAACTCTATCTCAGACATTACTGGGATTTTTTTTGCATGCAACGCTACAACCAGTGCAACTTTATCAGGAATCCCTGGACTTTTCATCACGATATCTGCATCGAGAATCTTAGTCTTAGTATGGTGTTGCTCTTCCCATTCGATTTCAAAATTTCTAAGAACTTCTTTATAATGCTCTGTAATTATTCCTTTATCAGAAACAAAAACATCAAACCCTTCTTTTTTACCCAAAATAGCAGCTCCCACGCCGCTTTCACCTGCGCCTAAAACGACAAGCAGCCCCCTTGATCCCCCCAAGGGGGAAACACTATTCTTTTTATTTTTTTTATCATTCATTTCAATATCAGGCTTCACTCCCTTCCTTTTGGGAAGGGTTGGGGATGGGCTTTCATCTCACTTTTAATGTAATCACAGCAATAATTGCCATGAAAATTCCAACAATCCAGAACCGAGCTACAATTTTACTTTCATGTATTCCTTTCTTCTGATAATGATGATGTAGCGGAGACATTAAGAATATTCTTCTTCCTTCTCCATATTTTCTTTTGGTATACTTAAACCAGCTTACCTGTATCATTACCGATAATGTTTCAATAAAAAAGATTCCACAAAGAATTGGAATTAAAAACTCCTTCCGTATTGCAATTGCAATTACGGCTATGATTCCACCGATCGTGAGACTCCCTGTATCCCCCATAAAAACCTGAGCTGGATACGTGTTATACCACAAAAATCCTACTAATGCTCCGGCAAATGCTGTAATAAATATAGTCATCTCACCAGAATTAGGGATGTACATCACATTGAGATAATCTGAAAAAATGATATTACCAGACACCCAGGCAAATAATGCCAGAGTAAGTACTATGATCGCCGAAGATCCTGCAGCCAATCCATCAATGCCATCTGTAAGGTTAGCACCATTTGAGACTGCGGTTACTATAAAAATGACAACAGGTATAAAAATTAGCCACGCATATTTTTCTAAACCCGGGCTAATCCATGTGATTAAATCTGCATAATCAAATTCATTATTCTTAAAAAACGGCAATGTTGTTTTGGTGGACTTAATTGCAGGTTTGAAATCTGAATTCTCTTTGGTCTCCACAACTACTTGTTCAGTATCTGATGTAACTTTCTCTTGCCTCACTGTTATATCATTATGAAAATACATGGTACATCCAACAATAAGACCTAATCCAACTTGTCCTATAACTTTAAATTTTCCGGCTAAACCTTCTTTATCTTTTCTCTTAATCTTTAATAAATCATCTGTTAATCCAATCACGCCCATCCATAATGTTGTGATTATAAGAAGGATTACATAAATATTATCAAGCCTCGCAAAAAGCAGCACAGGTATTAGTGTTGCCAAAATAATTATGATTCCGCCCATGGTAGGAGTTCCTGCTTTTTCGGCTTGACCTTCTAAACCTAATTCGCGAATACGCTCTCCCATTTGCTTCTTTTGCAGAAATCGTATGATTCTCTTGCCATAAATTGTAGATATCAAAAGTGATACTATGATTGCCATTGCTGCTCTAAACGTGATAAATTGAAATAACGATGCCCCGGGGAACTGGTATTCGCTTTCTAAATATTCAAATAGATAATATAACATAGGTTAACACCTTACTAAAAGATATAGTTAGGATTTTATTTATTTAGTTTTTTCAATTCTTCTTGTACAATTTTAAAGTCATCAAAATCAATTCGTTCTGCATTAATTTCTTGATACGTTTCATGTCCTTTACCGGCTATCAAAATGATATCGTCTTTGGTTGCTAATTGACATGCTGTTTTAATGGCTTGTTTTCTATCTGTAATCGATAATGTTTTTTTATAATCTTGTGGTTCTACACCTTTTTCAATATCTTCTATAATTTGATTTGGGCTTTCTGTTCTTGGGTTATCACTAGTAAAAATTGCTTTATTACTCAGTTTTGCAGCAATATTACCCATTACCGGACGCTTCATCTTATCTCGATCACCTCCACACCCAACAACTGTTATCAAAGTTTCATTATTGGTACGAATATCATTAATCGTTTCTAACACATTCTTTAACGCATCGGGGGTATGGGCATAATCAACTATAGCTGTAATTTTACCTTCAGATATGAGATACTGAAATCTACCACTTACGCTTTTAAGGTCACTTAATAGGCGTAAGGTTTCTAAAGTCTCAAGACCCAGTAATTCTGCTGTTGCAAAAATGGCAAGTAAATTATACGCATTGAAACTACCTATAAGTTTTACCCAAACTTCATGATCATTGAGTTTAAGCAATAATCCCCCCAAGCTGTTTTCTAAAATCTGGCCTCTAAAATCTGCATACGATTTTAAGGCATACCCGTATTGTTTTGCTCTCGTATTTTGAAGCATGAAAGCTCCATTTTTATCATCTCTGTTTATAAGAGCAAAAGCATTTGGCGGTAGGCCGTCAAAAAACACTTTTTTCACATCTCGATATTCTGTGAACGTTTTATGATAATCAAGATGGTCATGAGATAAGTTTGTAAAAATACCTCCCGAGAACTCTAGTCCTTCAGTTCTTTTTTGATGAATTCCGTGAGAACTCACTTCCATAAAACAATACTCAACACCTACTTTATTCATTTCCTTGAGATAATGATTTATTGTCAGAGAATCAGGAGTTGTATGTGTAGCATTATATTCTTTGGTATCTACCAAAACTTTAACAGTAGATAGTAATCCAACTTTGAAGCCAGCTTTCTTAAAGAGTTGATATAGTAATGTTGCTATAGTTGTCTTGCCATTGGTTCCTGTTACTCCTACCAATTTTAAATTTCTGGAAGGATTTTCATAATAATTAGAAGCCATTATTGCTAAGGCAGATTGTGTATCTTCAACCACCACATAGGTTACACCATCAACTTTAATTTTTGGTAATTCTTCACAAACCACAACGACAGCTCCTTGATCAATAGATTTTTGAATGAAATTATGACCATCAGAGACTGTACCACGAACAGCCACAAACAGATCATCTAGCTCAACTCTTCTAGAATCGAACTCAATTTTATTCATACTGATTGTTGTGTCACCAACTACAGCATCAATAGCAACTTTATATAGAATATCTTTTAATTTTGTCACGATAATTCTAGCCTAATGATTTGATTAATTTTTACTTTAGTTCCCGGCTCGATGGATTGTTTTTCAACGCTACCCGATCCTTTTAATTCTACTTTGAGCCCCATATTTTCCAAAAGTGAAATGACGTCCATGGCAGGCATACCTTTCAGGTTTGGCATTATGGTTTTATATTTTTGGGCTTTTTGATAATAACCTTCGTAACTATCAATTACAGATTTACTTTCTACAACTGCATACGACACCTCATCAATCACCGGAATATCATTATATATTTTTGTTGCAATAGTTTTAAAGACGGGTGCAGCAACTTCATTACCATAATACCCCTTCTCTTTATTAGGTTTATGAACCACTACAATACAAGAATATATAGGGGCATCAGCCGGAAAATACCCTGCAAAAGATGAAATATATTCTCGTTCTCTATCTTTACCATAATTCCCCCAACATGTACCTGTCTTACCAGCGATAAGAAAATTATCTGTTCGAATATTATCTGCCGTTCCTCGCTTTACTACATTCATCATCATTTGCTGAACTATTTTTGCGGTTTGCTTAGAGCATATTGTAGGGTTTATGACTTCTTTATCAAATCGCTCTCGGGTTTTATCCCATGTTTTCACTTCTTTTATAAACCTTGGTTTCACTAATTCACCATCATTTGCAATCGCATTATAAAACGAAAGTGTTTGTAGCGGAGTAATTGCCACTCCATATCCATGCGCCATCCATGGCAAAGTGGTCCCATACCAATCATCATCGCCCGGATATGGTATTTTAGGGACTCCCTCCCCTTTGATGGCAAGACCTAGTGTTTCTCCCAATCCCATATTAATCAATCGATCTACAAACCTGCGAGGATTGTCTTTATAATTATCATTAATCATCTTGGCAAAAGCTGTATTGGAAGACAATTCAAAAGCCTTTGCTGCTGATATCTTACCATAGCCGCCCCACTTTGAATCCTTTACAACTCTATCATAAAATTTTATTCGACCATTTTCAGTATCTATGACATAACTAGAATCGATTACTTTATCTTCTAACGCGGCCACCATTGTCATTAATTTAAATGTAGATCCAGGTTCGTGAGACTCCCCTACGGCATAATTTAGTTTTTCATAATATTTACCTGCTTTAGTTCTACCTAGATTAGAGATTGCTTTGATTTCTCCTGTCTTGGTCTCCATAACGACCACTGTACCATGTTCTGCTTCAAATCTCTCTAATTGTCCTAAGAGCGCATGATGAGCAATATCCTGAATATTTACATCAATAGTAGATATTACATCATACCCATCCTGAGGCTCTACCTCATTTGCATCTCCTATGGGTTTCCATTGGTTCTTTGCTATTTTTTGCTTCTTGCGTTTCCCGTCTTTGCCTCTTAAAAAAGGTCCATATGCGCCTTCTAACCCGACTCGTGTGTAATACCCTTGCTCATCTCTTTTTTCATATCCTACTGTACGCTCTGCTATTCTACCAATAGGATGCTCTCGAACTGTACGTTGCTCTACAATTAAGCCTCCTCTATTGGCTCCAAAATCAAACAAAGGAAATTTTTTAACCCGCATATATTGAGAATATCCCAAATTTCTGCGCACCAATACATATCTGTTCTTATTTGCACGAGCAGTTCTTATCATTTTATCGTAATAAGAAGTTGGCTTTCCGAATTCTTTAGATAATGCTTTACATAACGGTTTTACATATGCTCTAAAATCTTTATCTGATACGGTAACTGCATCGAATCGTATATCATACTTAGGAACAGATGTTGCTAGCAAATTTCCTTTGCTATCATAAAGATTTCCTCTATTAGCAGGAATATCAAAGGTTTTAAAAACTCGTTGCTGGCCTTTTTTGCGATACATATCGCCTTCTACAAACTGTATATTGACTAGCTTCACTACTACCATAACAGCAAAAACGAACATACATGCTGCGATGAAGTATAACCGGTTTAATATGTTTTTATCTTTTATTGCCACTACAGCTTAATTTTTTACAATGATTTTTTGAGGAGGCCTCGTAGGGCGTTTTAATCCTTTTTGAGTCATTTTTTTAATTATAGAAGACTCCATTTTTAACCTCATTAATTCAGTTTTCCCATCTACAAATTGTGTTCTCAATTCTCGCACTTCATTATTCAAACCTGCAATTTTATGTACTTTACTTTCTGCATTATGCGAACTGGCAATCATTACTATCGCCAAAAAAGACAAAAACATAAGCATTCGCCAGTTTTTCATCGCATCATCTGCAATGAGAAATTTACCTTTTAATATGTCATAAATCGTTTGCTTCAAATCTTCTCTCCAATTCTTAGTTTGGCACTCCTTGCTCTATTATTTTCTTTTATCTCTTTACTATCTGGAATTAATAATCCTCCGACCTTTTTAAATGGCACCGAAATATTGCCATATATATCTTTCTCTGGTTCGCCTTCAAACATTCCGCTTCTAATAAACCTTTTGACCAATCGATCTTCTAGCGAGTGATAGGATATCAAACTGATTCTGCCTTTCGAATCTAAAAGCTCTACAGTCTGTATTAAAAACTCTTTTAAAGCTTCAATCTCCTGATTCACTTCAATACGTATTGCTTGATAAATCTGGGCTAATATTTTATGTTCTTTATGCTTAGGTAAAAATGTTTTTAACACCTCTTTTAATTCAACGCTAGTTTTAATCGGATTAGCTTTTCGTTCGCCAACAATTACTCTTGCCAGCTTGGGCGCATTTCTTAGTTCCCCGTACTGCAAAAACATGGTTCTTAAATCAGACTCTTCATACTCATTAACCACATGGTATGCAGATAGCTTACCATTTTGATTCATTCGCATATCTAGATCTGCTTCAAATCGCGTTGAAAAACCTCTTTCTGCTACATCAAATTGGTGCGAAGAGACTCCAAAATCTCCAAGAATACCATCTACTTTTTTAACTCCGTGAAAACGAAGAAATCTCTTGATAAACCTAAAATTTTCATTTATTAACGTAAACCGATCATCATCCATGGTATTACTTAACGCATCTTGATCTTGGTCAAAAGCAAACAATTTCCCTGTTGGCCCCAATCTTTTAAGAATTTCTTTAGAATGCCCTCCTCCTCCAAATGTGACATCAACATACACACCATCTGGTATAATCGCCAGACCATCAACAGTCTCTTTCAATAAAACCGGATTATGATATGCTGTCTCTTTCATTCGTTCTGTTCTATTGTTTTTCTATTAGTTTGACGGTATTGTCAATATTCATGTTAACTATACCCTATTGATTTTGATCTATTTCATCATCAAACCCCATTACTTCTTCTGCCAAGTCTGCAAAATCAACAGCCACATCGTCAATTGCTTTTTCATACTTATCCTTATCCCAAATCTCTATAATATTAACAGCAGAGGACAATACTAATTCTTTAGTGATACCCGCAAAACTCACTAAATCCTTTGGAATTAAAAGGCGACCAGCAGAATCGATTTCAACTGTCTTTACCCCCGCAGTAAATTTTCTTATAAAGTCATTGTTTTTTTTCTTGAAGCGGTTAAGCTTATTAATTTTTTGCATTAAAAGATTCCATTCTGCCATTGGATAAAGCTCTAAACACGATTGGAACACCGACCTTTTTAACACAAAACCATCTTGTAACACAGGTGAAAGTTGCTTTTTAAAAGCAACAGGCACCATAAGACGCCCCTTGGCATCAGCCTTACACTCATATGTTCCAATCAGATTTACCACTTTACTTCACTAAACGTTTAATTAGTCAAATATATTGAAAAAAATACCACATTTTACCACATTTTACCACATTGTTAATAAGTTACACGTTTTGAAGCGCTTCAAAAGTGATCAAAAATTTTAATTTTTTGTTTATCAGCGCACTATGAAAAGGCTAGTAAAATCTCGGCTTCAACGAATTAGGAATAGAAATAACATGCGATGAAAAAAATTACAAAAAATCATGCTGTAGTATTGATAAAAAAACTTAAAACTAATTATGAAAATGCTATATTTGCGTTTAATTCTTGTAAGAAGTATTAATGAAGCACGAATTAAAAAAAGACGGAAAGTTTAGTTATCTAGATCTGGGAGAAGGCACACCTATCATCATTTTACATGGATTGATGGGTGGCTTAAGTAACTTTGAAGGTGTAGGTTCGTACTTTCCAAAACATGGATACAAAGTATTGATTCCCGAGCTTCCTGTATATACGTTACCTTTAATAAAAACTAAGGTTAGCACGTATGCCAAATATCTCAAAGAATTTATAGATCATTTAGGATATGGAAATAAAGAAGTAATTCTCCTTGGCAACTCTCTAGGAGGGCATATTGGGCTTTTGTGTACCAAAATGTTTCCTGAAAAAATAAAAGCGCTAGTGATAACCGGAAGTTCTGGTCTTTACGAAAGCGCTATGGGCGAAAGTTATCCAAAACGCGGTGATTATGAATATATAAAAGCCAAAGCCGAAAATGTTTTTTATGATCCAGAAATTGCTACGAAAGATATCGTAGATGAAGTTTATGAAACTGTTAATGATCGCAATAAACTAATCCGAACTCTGGCAATTGCCAAAAGTGCTATTCGTCATAACATGGCTAAGGATTTACCAAAAATGAATACTCCCACTTGTATTATTTGGGGTAAAAACGATAATGTTACTCCACCAGAAGTTGCAGACGATTTTAATAGGTTATTACCCGACTCAGATCTTTACTGGATAGATAAGTGTGGGCATGCTGCAATGATGGAACATCCTGATGAATTTAATCGATTATTTCATAATTGGTTGCGAGAACGCAATTTCTAATCACAATACACATGAAGATTAGCAGTGCTGAATTTGTAATAAGCAACAGCGATGTTACAAAATGTCCTAAAGATAGATTACCCGAATATGCATTCATAGGTAGATCTAATGTAGGTAAATCCTCACTGATTAATATGCTAACAGATCGCAAAAGTCTTGCTAAAATATCTGGAAGACCTGGAAAAACTCAGTTGATTAATCACTTCATTATCAATAAAAATTGGTTTTTGGTGGACCTTCCTGGTTATGGATATGCACGAGTATCTAAATCTGCGAAAAAAGTATTTCAAAAATTCATTACAACATACTTTTCAAAACGCACACAATTAGTTAGTGCTTTTGTATTAGTAGATTGCAGACATGATCCACAAAAAATAGATCTGGAATTCATGCAATGGCTCGGTGAGCATCAGATACCCTTCTCTATTATTTTCACTAAAGCAGATAAGCTTTCTAAGACAAAACTCCCAATACAAATCAACAGCTATATTAAAGAAATGCTCAACTATTGGGAAGAAATGCCTAACTATTTTATTACCTCATCTTCTTCTGGTGCTGGCAAAGATGATGTTCTTAAGTATATCAGCGAAATTAATGCCCAGTTACAAAATTCTTAATCGAACTCATCTTGAGTAATGCTTTTGTCTACAAAATTAACTCATGAAAAAAAGTGTTAGCTCAACTAACACTCTCATTTAAAAAACTACTGCATATTTTTATTTTTGTTCCAGTTCTAATTTTTCTGCAAAATAATCACAAAAATCTTTCATAGTGGCCACCATTTTATCGTCTTGAGTTGCGCGATGAAAAGTATCACTCATAGCAACCAATGTTTGATGAAAAAATATTTTCATTTCATCTACAGGCATATCTTTTGTCCATAAATCAATACGAAGACTTTCTTTATTTTTACTATCCCAAACAGACAAGAGCATCGCTTTGGTCTCTTCATTTTCTACCCCACCATCCTTTGCTGTCCATCTTAATTGTTCAGGAATACGGTTTTCATCTAGTTCTATATCAATTTTAATTTCTGATGTATGCTTGCTTGCCATTATCGCTTTGGTTTATATTTTGAAGTATTGAAAATTGTTTCGGCATCTGCCAATAATAATTGCCGCAAAGATACATTGTTATTTTTCATATACGAAGCAACAATGTTCCATCCTATAAATTGACCAACTCTATCGGGAGCTTCTTTATCAATTTCTTCGAGATAGAATTTTGAAAAAGGAGCTGGATATAAAAATCTAGGCATTAGATCACTATCTGTACTATACAGCAACTGCTTGTCTATAAAATACCTCCAGATTTCTTCTTCATTTGCTTCTAGCCAGGTATACTGCTCTTCAGAATACCCCATTTTCTGAGCATTACTAAAACTAGGTAAAAATAAATCCTTTAGATATAGTTCTTTTCCAAAGGATACGAGATTGCCTAAAAATGTCCTTTCTCTAATCGGCCCCACAATATTTTTGGCATACATCGCAGCAACATCTGGCACTATTTGATCTCTTTTAAAATTTTTCTTCACATATTTTTGAATACCTTCATAAAAGTGGTGATCCTCACCAAGATAAGTATCTAATGCAATAATCAACAAACCTTTACCAAGTACTACTTTATTACGATATTGCACATCTGAAGTAATCGTAATCACTCTTGGCACTTTAATCTCTGGGAAATAATAGGTAACGTGTTGAAAAAGGGAGTGGAGTTGTTCTTTTTCCTCAGAAAGATCAGAAAAAGCTTTCTCTACTTCTGTATTTATTTCTAACTGGATCGTATCCTTACTTTTATGTAACCATATACTATCTGCATATTGTTCTGAAAATAAGAAGGGGTACTCTTTCTTTAAGTCGGGTAACCTTTCTGGAGTTAATTTTGCAAATTGTTGATCAAAACGCTCAATATTGAATGTTACCGGAACTTTGGCTATATCCTTTTCCACCTTACTTTCCCTACCACAAGAAAATATCAAGCAAAAAAAGAGGCAAAATCCTATCAATTTAATAGTATACATACTCAAATTACAATATCTTTTTAAATCACTTATATTACTCCAGAACGCCATCTTTTTTTATTAATTTTATAATCGCAAAGGTAATATATCAAAATTTACGAATTGCTACATATAAGTTAGATCCTATACATTAAAAAGTAACACATTATGCAAACAGAAAAAGTTATTGATCACATCGTGAATTGGCTAAAAGATTATGCTACCAAATCTAATATTGAAGGTTTTGTAGTAGGAGTTAGCGGAGGGATTGATAGTGCTGTTACTTCTTCGCTATGTGCCAAAACAGGCTTACATACGTTGTGCGTAGAAATGCCTATCCACCAAGCATTAAGTCAAGTTACCAGAGCAAAAGAGCATATTACGCAATTAAAACAGCGATTTCCTAGTGTTTCTGATACCAGAGTAGATCTTACTCCAGTTTTTGAAGCGTTAAAATCTGCCTTACCCGAAACTAAACCTAGTGCTCAACTAGATTTATCTCTGGCTAATACCAGAGCTCGTTTACGAATGTCAACTTTATACTACTTTGCTGGTTTACATAAACTTCTGGTTGCAGGCACGGGAAATAAAGTAGAAGATTTTGGGGTAGGATTTTATACCAAGTACGGAGATGGAGGTGTAGACCTAAGCCCAATAGCAGATTTATTAAAAAGTGAAGTATACGACTTAGGAAAAGCTCTAGCAGTGCCAGAATCTATTCAAATTGCAGCTCCTACAGATGGATTGTTTGGAGATAGTCGAAGCGACGAAGATCAAATTGGAGCTAGTTATGATGAATTAGAGTGGGCTATGAAAATGAAAGATGAAGGAAAAAACCCTGATGATTTTGAAGGCAGGAATCGCGAAGTATTTAAAATTTTTATCCGACTAAATACCGTAAATCAGCACAAAATGAATCCCATACCGGTCTGCAAAATACCCGTTAGTCTATTATAATCAACATCTTATCGATAAATGCATAAAAAAAAGTTTACAAGGACTAGTTCTTAGTAATTTTGCTCAAAAGATTAAAAATTACCCCTGGCCTAAAGATGTTAAAACTAATAAATTAAAATTAACAATCGTAAACAAGAATGACAACCGTACTCATTGCAGATCATCATCCAATCACAAGGAAAGGGATCGTTTCTTTATTTCGCAACTCAGAAGATTATGAGATTGTTGGGAAAGTAAGTAACGGTAACGAAATGTATGATGTGTTGAAAGCCGACACTCCTGATGTACTTATCATGGAGCTAGACCTACCCCAAATTAATGGGATTATGGCCCTAAGAACAATTAAAAAAGAATTTTCTGGAATAAAAGTCATTATTTTCAGTTCTCATCCTGAAGAAATGTATGCACTGAGCGCCATAAAAGCTGGTGCATCTGCTTATTTATCAAAAACAGTTTCTACAAAAATATTAAAAAAGGCAATTGAGCGTGTTGCAAGAGGAGGGATCTATCTTAATGATAATCTTACACAACAGCTCGCCAACGGAAATGCTAACGAGAATAATATGGTTGTAAAATATAAGAAACTATCATCCAGAGAAATAGAAGTTCTCAATCTTTTATCTTCTGGTAAACGTAATAAAGATATAGCGACTACACTATCTATTAATGAAAAAACAGTGAGCACCTATAAAACCAGACTACTTAAAAAATTAAAAGTAGATAATCTTGCAGATCTTATACATCAATCTAGATTATTACATATTAACTAAATCAGAAGTAATCACAATCCACTATTTATAGTTAATATTCGTTATTAGTAATGGATTGTGATTATTAAATTACTCGATTAAGTTTTTCGGATAATATTTTCTTAAGAAATTGATAATCCATGATATCCTGAATAGTTCCCTGATTATCATCCATACCTCGAATTTTCACTTCTTGCGAGAGTTCTTCTACTTTTTGATTAATTAAGAACCTTCTTAGGTTTAGAATCGTATCACTTACATACTGAGGCACAGTATAGTCTTTTCGCTTCACATGAATCTCCATATCGTGCCAACGGTGCAATGCATGTCGTTCTTCATTCATCATGATAGCAGTAATCTCAGAAGCAATTTCTGGAGCAGTGTGGTTAATAAAGTTTTCAATTTTAAAATCCTCCTCTTGATGTAATTTTTCAATCAAAATAGCATATACGGCTTTAAAATTATCATTAGTAAATTCTATTTCATCGTCCTGAAGATCCAAATATACTTTTTCAAAAACTTTAGTAGTATGTACTTCGGGTTCCATAACAAGCTCTCCGTCTTCATTTTCTTTTAAAACTAAATCTTCAAATTCTTCTTCTCGCTTCCCATATAGCAGTAGTATTTCTATAATCTTACGCTCTAATTCATGTTGTCGATTAACTTTTGGAGATTTGGCTGTTTCAGACTTTACAACTTCTAGAGGTTTATCTCTTTGCTTTTGTTGTTTGCGTTGATCCTTTATATCTGTATTGCGAATTTGTGCCAGTGTGTCGAATAAAACATCTTCAGAAATATCCATGATACGAGAACATTCCTGAACATAAATTTCTCTTTTTATGACATCGGGAATCTTAGAGATACTAGTTACCATATCTCTAACCAATTCTGCTTTCTTGATAGGGTCGTTCTTAGATTCTTGCTGCAGCAATGATGCTTTAAAGCTGATAAAATCCTGAACATTCTCATCGAGATATGCAGTTAATTCTTCTGCCGTATTTTGTTTGGCAAAACTGTCTGGGTCTTCACCATCAGGAAAACTACATACTTTTACATTCATACCCTGCTCAAGAATGAGATCTATTCCCCGTATAGAAGCCCTCATTCCAGCTGCATCGCTATCAAATAATACCGTTATATTCTTAGTTAGCCTACTAATCAGCCGAATTTGGTCTGAAGTTAATGCTGTTCCTGATGAAGATACAACATTAGTTACTCCTGTTTGATTAAACTGAATAACATCTGTATACCCTTCTACCAGATAACAATTATCTTCTTTTGCAATAGATTGTTTGGCGTGATAAATCCCATAAAGCACCTTACTCTTATGATAAATATCACTCTCTGGTGAATTAAGGTATTTGGCTGCTTTTTTTTCATTAGTTAATATCCTGCCACCAAAACCAAGCACCCTACCAGACATAGATTGAATAGGAAACATCACTCTGCCCTTAAATCTATCAAACTGTTTCTCCCCGCCTGACCGGCCGGCAGGTTCTTTAACAATGGTAAGGCCTGTTTTTTCGAGATACTCTAACTGATATCCTTTTTTAATAGCTTCAGATGTAAATGCATCCCAAGTATCGGGAGAATACCCCAAATCAAACTTCTTTATCGTTTCTTCGGTAAACCCTCGCTCTTTAAAATAAGTTAATCCAATTGCTTTTCCTTGCTCTGTTTTGTGTAGTGAATTCTGAAAAAAAGTATTCGCAAACTCACTAACTAGATACATACTTTCTCGCTCGTCTGCCTGTTGCTTTTGTTCGTCTGTTTGCTCGGTTTCTTCAACCTCTATATTGTACTTTTTTGCTAAGTACTTTATTGCTTCAGGGTATGTAAAATGCTCATGCTCCATCAAAAAAGCAATTACATTCCCTCCTTTACCACTAGAAAAATCTTTCCATATTTGTTTTACCGGAGACACCATAAAAGAAGGTGTTCTCTCATCGCTAAATGGACTTAATCCTTTGAAATTACTCCCTGCTTTTTTTAACTGAACAAAATCTCCTATGACCTCTTCTAAGCGAGCAGCGTCAAATACAGCGTCTATGGTAGATTTATTAATCATTTAATAGTATTTAGCAAATTTTCTGAAGCAAAAATACTATAATTCCCGAAACACATTTCTGAATTTCATAAAATTAAAAACCCGGTAGACTTCAAAATCTACCGGGTTTTAGTATATAGTATGTTAAACTTTTAGAAATTTAATGTGTTTAATTTTTAACAAAAGCTCTTGTTAAAAAAGCATCATCGCCTTTAATTCTAACGAAATATGTTCCTGAAGGGAAACTGCTTACATCTACACTGCTATCAGTTCCCTGATATACTTTTTGACCATACATAGAGAAAATCTCTACACTTTGTATTGCCTTTTTACCTACTGTGATATTTAAAATATCTTGAGTTGGGTTTGGAGATAACGTATATAAGCCATCATCTTTAGCATTAAGATCACTCAATGGATATGTATTTAATCTTGTAGATGCAGATTCAGATGAACCTGAAATACAGAATTCAGTAGCTTCTGAATCGGTAAACTCTCCGCCAGAAACAATAGCTCCTGCACTACTTGACAATGTATAAGATCCATTACCAAATCTACAGCAAATACCATCTCCGAAAGCATCAGAAATTGTAAATGTATACGTACCATTAGCCAAACTGCTAATGGTTTCATTAACCGTTGATCCATCAGGATTAGCACTAGAATAGTTTTCTGAAGCAACTACTGATCCAGCAGCGTTTGTTATTGTCCAAGAAGTCTCTTCTGGGTAATTATCAAAAGTAATACTTAGGCTTAGATCTCCTGTTGCGCAGTCTGATCCACCAGTACCACCACCGGTAGTAGTTAATGCTATTTTATCTATAGCTGCATCAGCTTGCCAGGTATTTCCTGTTACTCGATTAAAACGTAATTGTAATCCAGAACCTAAATAAGCGGCAAGATCAATGCTGGCCGACTGCCAAGAATTTCCTTGGTTACCTTCTCTTGTCCAAATATTAGTCCAAGTTGTACCTTCATCATTACTAGCTTCTACGCTTAGTGATCCAAAATTGGCAGCACCAAACATATGGTAACTAAATGAGAAGAAAGCAGAAGTAGCATCATTAAGGTTGAAACAAGGTGAATTAAGAATAGCTTGCTTATTTGGATATCCAGTACCGTTCCCTGAAGCTTCTACAAATAAATAAGATGCTCCATCATCTGCACCTGAAGGCCCAGTAGTTCTTGATGGAGTTCCTCCAGAATTGATTATCCAATCCAGATCGTCTCCAGCATCCTGAGTCCAGTCGCCTAAAGAACTTTCGAAACTCTCAGCGTATGGAGCAACTAATCCATCTATACATCCTGGACCAGTTGTACTTTCTAGTGTTGTTATACTTACCGTATTACTTGCTGCAGATTCATTTCCTGAAGCATCTTTAGCTATTACAGAGAACGAATATGTAGTCATTGGAGCTAATCCACTTATAATTGTTGTCGTATCGCTTACGGTAGCCACCACAGTACCATCTTGGAACACATCATATCCTGTTACACCTATATTATCTGTAGAAGCAGTCCAGTTTAGGGTAGTTTCTCTAGCTGTTGTACCTGATGCTACTAAGTTGGTAGGTGTAGTTGGTGCTTCTTCATCAACAATCTCTGGCTCAATTTTGAAAGCAACAACGTGACTTCTTCTTACATTAGGAGCAGGCCCTTTCATATATTCAGCAATATGCCAGAAGGTCATATCATCTAACGGATCAATAGTCATTTGCCCATAATCTCCATAACGACCATCACCTCTATTATTTTGGCTATCACCATTTGCAGAAACTTGTTCTGCTACTGTCATTGTTCCTAGTGGATCGCTTGCTAATCTTCCTGTATACCTCAATGATGTAAATACGGTGCTGCTTACTACAGTATATCCTAATCCGATATTACCTTGAGCATCCTGCGCTATAGCACCACAAAAAGCACTAAGTCCATCTGGCTGCACATAAGTTCCTTCTTGATATATTGTCCAGGGAGCTCCGTCCCCAGTTTGTCTTAATTCATACCAGCGAATACCTGCTAAACTGTCTGTTCCATCTAAATCTACTACAAAATTTAGTACTATAGAGTTATGCGTACCAAAACGTCTATATTGGGTCATATACATCATTGTTGCTTGTAAGGCATCAATGTCTGGGCCATTACCAGGTTCGTCTAAGTTTTGGAAAGATCCCCCATCAAATACACTATCAAATGGAGCTGTTGAAATTTCCTGAGGATTCGAAATTGTAGAATTACTTGGTGTTGTCCAATCTACATCTGTTGTCCATACTTTTAAGTGGTCAAAAGACACACCTCCCCAAGAATCATCCTGAAGATAAATTATTGAATGTCCTGTACCCAACGGTGGTAAAGTTGTACCTGTTACGTTTGATCCACCTGGGCTATAAAACCCGTTAGTTTGTGCAGCAGGAAGTGGAAAACCAATAAGTCCTGCACTTGGATCACCTACAAGCATCTTGTCTCTATCCACTGCAAATACAACATCATTCCCACTTGGGTTGTTTTGATCTTTGTTTGCCGTAACATAATATCCATCAGTCCAGATTGATAATTTTTCATAATCAGGAAAAGATGAAGTGTTAAATCTGTACGTAAACCAGCCATCGTTAACCGGATCAGGACCTTGACAAACTGCAATCAAAAATCCATTTGGAGTATTACTAAATTGCATAATAATAAACCGATCAGCAAAATTATCATACACTACTACAGGATCTCCTAAGGATTCTCCTGGAAAAAGTGTTGCTAATGATGCTTCTGGCAGCAATACTGCCCCTGATCTGTCTAAAATACCAAAACCTGAATTGAATGCATATACATAATGGTTTGGTCCTATAGCACCGGTGGCATCATTTAATACGGTACCAATGTGAGCATCAAAAGAAGCGACTGGCTCAGTAGTTGCCATTCTGGAAGCACTCTTTTGCTGAACTGCAATTAGTGGATCAGGTCCGTTTTGAGGAAAACCTTTTCCTGGAACATACGTATTAGTTCCTCTACGTTTTTCTGGAGCTACATGTCCTTGAAATTTTGCAGAGATAATATTTTCCATTTTAGAAAGTGCTGGAATCTCTCGCATGTAAACAGCTTGATCAATTGTGCTAGGCTTCATGGGGCCTGTTTGAGCAAACATACTGAAGCTGCAAAACACGAATACTACTAAATAAAAGAATTTTGTTTTCATTTGTGTGAAATTTGGTTAATTGTTATTAATAAAATGTATTGGAATAAATCTTATTATGTAATAATGATATACCCATTTAATATGAGTAAAAAATGTAAGCCTCTTTTTATGATCAAATTTTGAGAAGAATAACTTCGATATTGACGATGCTAAATATAGAATAATTCATGAAGAAACAAAAAAAATAATCGTCATAAAATACTTACAGTCAAATAGTTACTGTTTTAACGTAATAATTATAAGGGTTTTGTCGCTGTTTATATATTTAACAAATAACACCTTCTAGGTATATTATTTAACAGCAAACATTGTTTATTTTTAGATCTGTTTACAAAGGGAGGAACAGGCTTATCAAGGCCTCTTAACAGCAATACCGAAAGCTTAACACATAAAAAATAAAAAAGAATGGTATAAAAAATACCACTCTTTTAAAGAACAATTGACTAACACTTAAATTTATAAATTATAAGTCACCTTACTCAATTAAATTGAAACACATAGGTAATCAGACATTTTAATGTATCGATTAAAGGTCAAAACGTAAACCTAATGACACATTATGTTGATCAACCTCCGTATTTCTAAAAATTGGAGACACATCATATTTTGCATACAAAGACATATCCCCAAAGCCGATATAGGTGCTAAGTCCATAAATCAAATCACTTGTATTATAATCTCTTTTGATTTTATCTTTGATACGATCTCCATTGTCCACATACTTAAGTTTTTGACGCGTACTAATATTTACACCAAAATAACCGCCTAATCCTATTCTAAACTTGTGGGATGTATAGTACCTAATACTATTTTCTGTTTCCTTCATCTTTGATGGACCCAACTCAAAATGTATTGGAATAACAATATTATCCATTCTAAATTTAGATTTATCCAATGTTAATCTAAACTCTTGTAGTTCTGTTTGGTTTCCGTTTTCAATAAAATACCTGTTATCTGTAGGTTTTAATCCATTGGATTGGTAAGAAATTCCGTATTTAATCCTCAAAAAATTAGTATGCTTAAACACTCTCGTTTTCCAAGCCCAACCGAGTTCAAAAAACCTACTACCTGCAATCTTGTAGTCTGAATCATCTAGTGATTGTCCATCTACTAAGGCATTATTTAATCCAAAAGCTACTATCAGGTTTGAATATGTGCGTATATCATATTTGATCTTTTGTTCTTTCCCTGTATTTACCTTAACACCAAAAAGAATATCTCCGTTTTCTTTTCCTTTAGCTCCAATACCGATCCATACCTCGGGGTTTTGTTCACTTTTATATTGTAAACCATTACGATCCAATAAAGCGATCTGATTATCAATGATAGCTATTTTATTTTCAATATTGAGTGCATGTCTTTTGGCAGCCTCCTCTTTTAAATTTTGAGCCTTATCTATAGTAATCTCATTATTTGCTAGCTTATTATTAATCGCTTCTACTTCTTTTTTGAGCGCCTCTTTTTCTTTTTGAAGCAGTTCTTCTTTTTGATCTTTTAACTGCTCAATTTTAGGTTGTACAGACTTCTCTTGTGCTTGTAATATCTGAACAAAGAATGCTAGGGCCACTAATGTGACAATCATAATAATAGTCTTCATGTATATTGATTTTTTGCCTGTAACCCTTCCCTCCTACATAGGAGGGGGAGCTACAGATATGATTGATTGATGAATGTATTTAATTTTCCCGCTCTGCTACTGCAGTTCTCACTTTTTGAAACCCTCTTTTTAGCGCTTCAAAAACACGTTGTTTAAAAGTGTCATCAAGCTCTTCTTCTACGTCTTGCAAAAGAGTTGATGCACTTATTGCATTAGATTTTATTATTTTTTTTGATGTAATTTCTCGCTGTGCTTTGAGCAATAACGTATTAATTTCTTCATCTGTTACCTGAACATCATTTTTTTGTAATTCTGCAATCTGGGCCACGACATCATCCACCTTATCATTTATAGTTTTTGTGTTAAGCAAGGGCATCTTTTCTTTTTCAGTACTACTGACTGCATTTTTATTTGTATTTTCAACAAGGATCAGATTATCTGCTTCTTTTGATCTAGCTTTATTATCAGAGTCAAAAGTTTCACTTTTAGCAATCTGTGCAGTATATCCTTCATTTGTATTATTAGAAATATCTTCTTTATTTTCTGTAGGTTGTGTACTCCTGTTTATATCATCAACATTCTCTACAGCTACCTCTACTCGCTTAGGCTGTTCTGTTTTATTTTCTTTAACGAAATTAGTCTTATCATCTCTTTTAACTTGATTATCGTTACTTCTATCTACAAGCTGAGTATCTATGTTCTTTGAAGTTGAGCCTGTATTGCTGAATATTGAAGTTAAGATCAAAACTCCAATAAAGATTGCTGCAATACCATACCACCAAATCCTTTTACCTTCTTTTTTTTGAGCTTGTTTACCATCTAGTTGAGCTGATAATCGATCCCAGGAACTTGCTGAAGGCTGCATAGCGCGTTGCTCTAGGGTATCCTTCATTTTCTCTTCAAATTTTAATGGCGCCATTACTTATATTATTTTGTTGGTTTAATTTTTGCTGTAACATTTTTCTAGCCTTAAACAATTGTGATTTTGAAGTACTCTCTGATACTTCTAGCATTTTGGCTATTTCACTATGTTTATATCCTTCTATAGCATATAATATAAAAACCATCTTATATCCTTCTGGAAGGCTATCTATCAAATCCTGAATTTGCTCTACCGCTAATTCTGTATTAATATTATTCCACGATTCTTCAGTGTAACTGGTTATCTCTTCGGTAAACAATATCTTTTTTTCTTTTCTCAAAAAGGAAATAGATTCATTTATCATAATTCTGCGTATCCACCCTTCAAAACTTCCTTCAAACTTGAAGTTTTTTAGATTCAAAAACACTTTCAAAAATCCACTAAGCATCACTTCTTCTGCAAAATGCACATCTCTGATATACTGCCTACAAACGCTAAGCATCTTGGGTGCATATTGATTATACAACTGATGTTGTGCATCACGATGCTGTTTTGTTGCTTTTTTAATGAGTTGTTTCTCAGTTTTATAAAATTGAATAACTTTCAATGCGAAAAAATAATTAGATCTTCTATTTACATAGACGAGATATAAAACAAAAAGGTTGCCCGGGGATAAAAAAAATAACAACCTCTTCTCTACACGTAAAAAACAAAAGCTATTTACAACTTACTTTTTACGATCAATTACATAATTGACCATAAGCATCAATGAAGACTTATATTCTGAATCTGGATATTCTGATAAAATCGACAATGCTTGCGCTTTGAACTGATGCATTATTGTGATAGCATATTCTAAACCTCCACTTATTTTAACGAAGTCTATAACTTCTTTTACGCGTCTTTTATCTTTATTATGATTTTTTACAGAATTGATCAGCCACTTCTTTTTGTCTTTACTACAATGATTAAGTGTATAGATCAAGGGAAGCGTCATTTTTTGTTCTTTAATATCAATCCCAGTGGGTTTTCCTATGGCGGTATCACCGTAATCAAAAAGATCATCCTTTATCTGAAAAGCCATACCGATAAGCGCTCCAAATTTTTTCATTTTCTGTACATTCTCTGACTCAGGATCCACAGAACACGCTCCTAAACTACAGCAAGCAGCAATTAGCGTAGCTGTTTTTTGGCGAATAATTTCATAATACACTTCTTCTGTAATATCTAAATTTCTAGCCTTCTCGATTTGTAGCAATTCTCCTTCGCTCATTTCTCTAACTGCTATTGAAATAATTTTTAAAAGATCAAAATCACCGTAGTCTATAGATAGTAATAATCCTTTAGACAGTAAGTAATCGCCTACCAAAACTGCTATTTTATTTTTCCAAAGTGCGTTAATTGAAAAAAAACCACGTCGCTGATTAGAATCATCAACAACATCATCATGTACTAAGGTTGCTGTGTGTATTAACTCTATAACTGAAGCGCCTCGATAGGTTCTTTCGTTCACTTCGCCTCCTGACACCATTTTGGCAACAAGAAAAACAAACATGGGGCGCATTTGCTTCCCCTTACGATTTACTATATAATGAGTAATTCTATTGAGTAAGGCTACTTTTGAAGACATTGATTCTGAAAACTTTTGTTCAAAAAGTTCCATCTCATCAATTATTGGTAGTTTTATTTGTTCTACAACTTTCAATATGTCGTACTAGATTCTGTTTCTTATGTGTTACGAAGATAATGTAAATTGTTATTTTTAAAAAGATGATCCTAACTATATTAGCAACCATTTTCAATCAAAAGGCTAAAATTATAATTTCTTAGGGACTTCTATAAGAACTCATTATGACTTATTTGCCAATTGGCCGCATGCTGCATCTATATCTTTCCCTCTACTACGTCTTACATTAACAACGATCCCTCTTGATTCTAAAGCATTAATGTAGCGATCTATTGCCGTATTTGAGGCTTGTTGAAATTCCCCATCATCAATTGGGTTGTATTCTATTAAATTTACCTTGCAGGGAACATGCATACAAAATTTAATAAGTGCATCAATATCTTCTTTTCTATCATTTATCCCTTTCCAAACTACATATTCGTATGTTATTCTGCTTTTGGTTTTTTCATACCAATATTCGAGAGACTCTTGAAGATCTGAAAGCGTAAATGTTTCATTAAAAGGCATTATTGAGGTCCTTACATCTTGAATAGCCGAATGCAAGGAAACTGCCAATTTGAACTTCACCTGATCATCTGCCATTTTCTTAATCATTTTTGGTACTCCAGAAGTAGACACTGTAATCCTTTTGGGGGACATTCCTAAGCCCTCAGAAGAAGTAATTTTATCTATGGCTTTAAGTACATTATTATAATTCATTAATGGCTCTCCCATACCCATAAAAACAATATTGGATAATGGTCGATTATGATACAGTTTGCTTTCATTATCTATAGCAACCACTTGATCGTATATTTCATCAGGATTAAGGTTGCGCATTCTTTTTAATCTAGCAGTAGCACAAAATTTGCAATCCAAGCTACACCCAACCTGAGAGGAGACACATGCTGTAGTTCTAGTAGGTGTCGGAATAAGTACAGATTCAACAATTAACCCATCATGTAGCCTTACCGCGTTTTTTATCGTCCCATCTGTACTGCGCTGCATTTGGTCTACCCGAATGTGGTTGATTACAAAGTTTTCTTCGAGCATCTTTCTGGTCGCTTTAGAGAGATTAGTCATATCTTCAAAACTATGCGCACCTTTACTCCATAACCATTCATACATTTGATTCCCTCTGAATGGTTTATCACCGTTTTCTTCGAAAAACAATCGTAATTGCTCTTTTGTCAATGCTCTAATATCTTTCTTCTTACCATTCATAACATTGCAAAAATAAAAAGATAAATGGTATCCTATGGAGATATCCATTATTTATTATAGCTATACCTCTTATTATTTAAATGATAATCTCTTTACTACTTTTAACCCGTTTTATGCATTAGAACTTCGTTATGAAGGTTGGAAACGCAATAAAACCTGACATTTTACGAATTTTAGCATAGCACCGTTATGGTGAAATTTGAAAATGTAGTGTAGCGATAGGTTTTGCGGCGATAACAAGCTGTAATAGATTTTCTAATACATAAAACGGGTTTAAATAACTCGTGGTAGTATAAACTAAAAATCCTCTGATGCTGTATCAGAGGATTTTTAGTTTATATATGCTATTCTAAGAAGTTATTCTTTTATTTTTTTCCATTCATGAACACCTTTACCACCTTTGTACTTCATTTTGAGCACATCAGGGCTTTCAGCATCTATCCAAATCTGGCAATCAGATACACTACCATCTTTGATGTTTGTATAGGTACCGTCGGCATATTTATTGTCGCCTTGTGCAACTAATCCTTTAAGAATAACTAAGCCTTCAACTTTTTGATTTTTATCCTCACCTGTACAATCATAGCAAATATTATCTCTTTCTGATTGTCGTAGCATTTGTTCGATAGCGCCAAAAATTTTATTCTTAATCATATATACCTGAACAGTGTTAATAGCAACTCCTGTATTGATATCATAGGTTTTCCATTTTCCTAAAACAGGATTAGGACCTACAGAGGATAATAAGTCTTTTTTTAATTCGGCTTCTACCGGGTTTTCTCCAAGCCATATTTTGAATAGTGATTTTTTGAAATCAAGACTATTCATTGTACCAAGAAGCGTTTTATTTTTAAAGACTGAAATCTTTCCTCCCTTTGTATATAGAATTCTGAAGATATCATACTTTTCTACCTTACTTGGTAAAAGATCAATAAAGTCTCTAATTTGATCTTCAAAAAGATAACTATTACCGTCGGTTGCTCTTTCTAAACCGTTTCTAATAATCTTTTTCAAATCTTCACCCTCCATCGATGAGATAAGCTTCATTGTAACTGCCATAGTAGCATCTTTATCAGCTACCTTGTTTCCATCATCCAAATCATCTAGATCAAAATCAAGATCGAGATACAAAGCCATGGCATATAATTTCTCTCTCTCACCAGCACCGTTTAACATAAGTTCGGTATCACCAAAAGTTTCTTCGTTATTGAAATAAATATTTCCAACCTTGGTTTGTGCAAAAGAGCACATAGTGGCAAAAAATGTTATGTAATAAATTACTGTTCTCATTATTTAATTAATTAGGTTTTAGTTCTTATTAAAAATGGGATTACAAAAAACGATCCAAATTTTAAAAAAAGTATATTTATTGGCTATATATACGTTTTTTTTCGATAAAGGGCAATTTTTATCGCTATAATACTTGGATACAAATTACGGTAAAACCGTAATATTAACCAAATTTAAATTCAAATTTTGACATATAAAAGGCTATTTAACAGGTTTTTCCGCGCAAATAAATAAAAAAAACCTGTTTAAATTAACTATAAACAGGTTTTTTAACAATTTTTTGTCTTATGCCTAAATTATTAACATTGCATCGCCATATGAATAGAATTTATATTTTTCTTTTACGGCTTCTTCATACGCCTCTTTAACAAAATCATGCCCAGCAAATGCTGAAACCATCATCAATAATGTTGATTTTGGAGTATGAAAATTAGTGATCATACAATTTGCGATACTGAAATCATATGGAGGAAAAATAAATTTATTAGTCCATCCTCTAAACTCATTCAACGTTCTATCTGAAGAAACTGAACTTTCTAAAGCTCTCATCACAGTTGTTCCTACTGCACATACTCGTCGCTTGTTGGAAATCCCTTTATTGATTGTCTCCGCTGCTTTTGCTGTTACATACGCTTCTTCGCTATCCATCTTATGCTTTGACAAATCTTCAACCTCTACAGGATTAAATGTACCTAATCCTACATGCAAGGTTACTTCTGCAAAATCAACTCCTTTAATTTCTAAACGTTTCATTAAATGTTTAGAAAAATGAAGTCCAGCAGTAGGAGCAGCTACAGCGCCTTCATTCTTAGCATATATTGTTTGGTATCTTTCTTCATCTTCTGGTTCTGTATCTCTTTTAATATATTTTGGAAGAGGAGTTTCCCCAAGATCAGTAAGTTTTTGTCTAAATTCATCATAAGAACCATCATACAAAAATCGCAATGTACGACCCCTGGATGTTGTATTATCAATAACCTCTGCTACCAGGCTTTCATCATCACCAAAGTATAGTTTGTTCCCAATACGTATTTTTCTGGCTGGATCTACCAAAACATCCCAAAGGCGTGTTTCAGAATTTAATTCTCGTAGTAAAAACACTTCAATTCTAGCTCCTGTTTTTTCTTTGTTCCCATACAATCTAGCAGGAAAAACTTTGGTATTATTAACGACCATGACATCATTTGGCTCAAAATAATCGATAAGATCTTTGAACTCTTTATGCTCAATAGTTTGATCTTTTCGGTTAAGAACCATTAAACGAGCCTCGTCTCTATTTTCTGCTGGATATTCTGCCAATAATTCCTGTGGAAGGTTAAAATTGAAATGTGATAACTTCATTCGTAGTTTATTTTTTGAAGATGCAAATATACAATCTCATGATAGGGGTTGTCAAGTAAATCGAGATATATTTAAGGTTTATAAAATTTTGAAGCCTAATTTTCTTAAATCTTCCCAAAAATCGGGGTATGATTTTGAAACCACGTTGGCATCCTCTATTTCTAAAGAAGTGCAAAGTGCTAATGGTGCAAAAGCCATCGCCATACGATGATCATTATATGTTGCAACAGAAATTCCTTCTTTAACAGAAGAAGCTGCAGCTAATTGTAATGTATCGTTTGTGATTGTCACTTCACCTCCTAATTTTTCAATTTCAGTTTTCAATGCTTCTAATCGATCCGTCTCTTTAATTTTTAGCGTATGCAAGCCTGTTAGAAAACAAGGCATCCCCAATCCAAAACAAGTAACTGCAATGGTTTGTGCTATATCTGGGGCATTAGATAAATCTAGGGCATTGGGCAATGTATATGATGAATCAGAAATCTTTTTTAACGTAATTGTATGTTCACCAAATGTAGTTTCTACACCTAGGCTATTATAAATTTTTGCCAAAGATGAATCTCCCTGATAACTTTGCTTTTTATAACTTCCTAAAGTTACTGATGCATTATCAGACAATGCTACTAGACTATAAAAATAAGACGCTGAGCTCCAATCTGATTCTACAACAATATTTCTTGGCGCAACTTTTCTGGTTGGGGTAATGGTAATTGTGTTGTCTTTGAAGCTACCATCAATACCTGCATCACTTAATAGACTTAATGTCATTTTTATATAAGGTATTGATGTAATTTTTCCTTCTAGCGAGATTTCTAGTCCATTAGGCAATGATGAGGCAATTAGCATCAAAGCTGAAATGTATTGACTACTTACATTTGCTTGTAAGGAAACCTTTTTATGGACTGGCTTTTTACCTTGAATTCTGATAGGAGGATATCCTTCTTGATTTTCATAGCTAATTTCACAACCCAATTGTTTTAAAGCATCAACCAAGATTTGAATAGGTCTTTCCTTCATTCTTTTACTTCCGGTAAGAATGGTCTCACGCCCTTCTTTGACAGCAAAATAGGCAGTAAGAAATCGCATGGCAGTTCCTGCATGATGTATATCTATAACGGTCTCATTACTCGTTAACGCTTTTTGCATTACTTGAGAATCATCACTATTAGATACGTTTTCAATTTTTATATCCGGATATAATGCTTGTAAGATTAACAATCTATTCGTTTCACTTTTTGATCCTGTAATTTGTAATGTACTATTTTTTATATTCGAAATATGTGCTAGTCTCAAATTCATCTTATCGATTCGTTTTTCGTTTTTTTTGTTCAAAATAGTATCCCATTATCATTCCGTATACTAAGCCTCCAATTAGTCGAGATACTACGTACCGTATCCATTGTCCGTTATTAATTTTTTCTTCAACAAAAGAATCCAAGGCTATCCCACCATATTGCATTATATGTTCTACCACACTAAATACGATGACAAACCCTAGCCCTATGAAACATACGGTAATCCAATATTTTTTTGAAGAAATTATTGCTTTGAGCATTACTTTAATTTTTCATTATTATGATGTCTGTCGTGATCTCTTTTGGTTTTAATATCTAATTTTTTATCAAAAGCTGTCTGAAGATCAATCCCTGTTTGATTTGCCAAACATAACACGACAAATAAAACATCTGCCAGCTCTTCGCCCAGATCTTTGGTTCTATCACTCTCTTTTTCGCTTTGCTCTCCATAACGACGTGCTATTATCCTGGCCACCTCTCCAACTTCTTCTGTAAGTTGCGCCATATTAGTAAGCTCGTTAAAATATCGTACGCCATGATTCTTTATCCAATCATCTACGGCCTTTTGTGCATTTTGGATGTTCATTTTACTCTTTATTTTTAGTATCTATTGTAATAGTAACTGGTCCATGATTAATTAATGATACTTTCATATCTGCTCCAAATATTCCTGTTCCCACTTTTCTGCCCAAATCTGATTCTAATTGTGCTACAAAACGTTCATATATCGGTATTGCTACCTCAGGTTTTGCTGCTTTTGTATAGCCAGGCCGATTTCCTTTCTTCGTACTTGCGTGTAAGGTAAATTGGCTTACAACTATGGCATCGCCATCAATATCGAGAATACTTTTATTCATCACACCATGTTCATCTCCAAAAATTCTAAGTCTTGATATTTTCCCTGACAGCCAATCGATATCTTCCTGGGTATCGTTGTTTTCAATCCCAATTAGGATAAGCAATCCTTGATGTATGGATGAAATAGTTTTATTCTCCACCGTTACCGAAGCTTCAGAAACTCTTTGAATTACTACTCTCATCTTTAGAATTCAATAGTATAATTATTCTTCATCGTAACTATTTTTCCTGTAGTGGTCTTCTTCTCCTTCTAAAATTTGGAGATAGCTTTTGTATCTCGACCATGCTACTTCTTCATTATCAAGCGCTTTTTTAACGGCGCATTTTGGCTCATTAATATGTAGGCAGTTGTTAAACTTACATTCAGATTTCAGTTCAAAAAACTCAGGAAAATAGTCTCCAAGCTCTTCTTTATCAATATCTACTACACCAAAACCCTTTATGCCAGGTGTATCAATTATCCTTGCATCAAAACCAAGATCAAACATCTCTGCAAAAGTAGTTGTATGCTGACCCTGTTGGTGTTGATCACTTATTTCAGCAGTTCTTAAAGACAATCCAGACTCTATGGTATTGATTAAAGTAGATTTACCCACACCACTATGGCCAGAAAACATACTCACCTTACCCTTCATAATAGCCTTAACTTTATCCACATTTTTTCCTGCCTTTGCAGAAATCCCGATACATTCATATCCAATTTTTCGGTACAAAGCCGCGAGGTATTTAATCTCTAATAATTCATCATCTGTATACGTGTCAATTTTATTAAAAAGCAGCAATGCTTTGATTCCATAGGCTTCTGCTGTTACCAAAAATCGATCTATAAACGTAGTAAATGTTGGTGGATTATTGAGCGTTACCAGTAGAAAAACAATATCGATATTTGAAGCAATAATGTGAGTTTGTTTTGACAAATTCACCGATTTTCTTATTATATAATTCTGTCTTTCATGAATATATTCGATAACCCCAGTTTCCTGATCATTATTGGTTTCTAATTTAAAATCAACAAGATCACCTACAGCAACAGGATTAGTGCTTTTTATCCCTTGGATTCTAAATTTTCCTTTAATACGGCATTCATATATTTTTCCGTTATCAGCCTTCACGGTATACCAGCTCCCTGTTGATTTATATACGATACCTGTCATGGACACAAAGATGCAAATATTTATACTTTTTAGTAAACTTATTTTTTCTTATTAAATAAAAAACGTATTCTTGAAAATTATTTGATGGCATAACTCTTGTTAAGTGTGTCAGAAATTAATCTTAAAATTCAATTCAATTATGAAAAAAAACTTAGTATTACTTGCATTTATTTTTATTGGTTTTCAATCCTCTTTTGCTCAAGATGTATATGAGTTTCAGATTGTAACCGTTGTTGAGTCTATTGTTCCTAATGGTCTAGGTAGGTCAAGAATGCTTACTGCCAATGAAACCAGAGATTACAAAGAATTTACTTCTACTCGTACTGGTGAGGATGATAAAAGAAACAAGTCTGACCGTGGGGATATTCGTGTAAAGGCATTTGATGAGACAAAATTACTAAACTTCTTTAATATTGGAGGTATTCGTTTCCAAAATATCGTAGCTAATGATGCTATTGTAACTTCAAAACTCAATGAAATGTCTGCTCAGGGCTGGGAACTTGCTTTTATAAATAGTGCTGTCGAGAGTGTAGGTGGAAAAGATGACAAACAAGGAATCTACGTAACTCGTTACACCTTTAGAAAGAAGAAATAATATCTTCTAACATATAAAAAATCCACTCAATAGATAATTTATCTATTGAGTGGATTTTTTTTATCCTCTTGCTACTTTCTCCTGATGATTGATAGATTCTTGATGAATCGCTTTATAAATTCTAAGCATAAACTCTTCACTTAATCCTTTTTCTTCGCCTTCTAGAATCATCTTTCCTAATATTTCATTCCAACGTTTAGATTGTAAGATCGCTACGTTTTGTTTGGCTTTAACCTTACCGATCTCATCAGAAATTTTCATTCTTTTTGATAACGTTTCTAACAACTGATTATCAGCGATATCGATTTTGGCGCGCAATTCACCTAATGCTTTTTGATATGCCTCATCAACACCAATCTCTTTACGAATTTTTAGATCTTTCATATACTGAATTAATGTTTCTGGCGTAATTTGTTGTTTGGCATCGCTCCAAGCATTATCCGGGTCATAATGTGTTTCTACGATCAACCCATCAAAATTAAGATCTAATGCGGTTTGAGAAAGATCAAAGATCAAATCTCTACGTCCTGCAATATGTGATGGATCCAAAATCAACGGTAGATCCGGAAAACGATTTTGCAAATCTATAGGTATTTGCCACTCTGGAATATTACGGTATTTGGTTTTTTCATAGGTAGAAAATCCTCTGTGAATAACTCCAAGATTTTTAACATCTGCGGTATAAAACCGTTCTACCGCTCCTAACCATAATGATAAATCAGGGTTTATCGGGTTTTTGATTAGAACAGGATTATCGATCCCACGACACGCATCTGCTATATCCTGAACGATAAAAGGAGATACTGTACTTCGCGCACCGATCCATAACACATCTATATCGTGTTCTAAAGCTAATTCAACATGATGTGGATTCGCTACCTCGGTAGCAATCTTTAATCCGGTTTCTTCTTTTGCTCTTTGCAACCATTTAAGACCTAATGCACCTACTCCTTCAAAATTGCCTGGTCGGGTTCTTGGTTTCCAGATTCCTGCTCGCAATACTGTTGCATCAGAATCTTTGAGTTGATGTGCTATTTTTAACACCTGATCTTCGGTCTCAGCACTACATGGCCCACCTATCACCAAAGGATGATCTAGATTATATGCATCTAGCCAATTTCTAAGCTCTTTCTTATTTTCCATATCTTTTTCTTCTTGTATATTATTTTTGTTGGTTTTTATTCTATTTTTAATCATGAAATCCCTTTCAGGATTGTTTTAATATGATTTGTATCTTCCATTTCTTTATATATAGCTTCAAAATTATCATTTTCCATCAATTCTTTAAATTGGCTTAAATTAGTAATATATTCTTCTAAAGTCTCAATTACGTTTTCTTTATTATGTTTGAAAATAGGCGCCCACATCGCAGGTGAACTCTTGGCTAAACGTACTGTTGAAGCAAAACCACTACCGGCCATATCAAAAATATCTCTTTCGTTTTTTTCTTTCTCTATTACAGTTTTCCCCAGCATAAAGGAACTAATATGTGATAGATGTGATACATAAGCAATATGTTTATCATGTGAAGCAGGATCCATATATCGAATTCGCATCCCCAATCGCGAGAACATCTCCATTCCTTTCTCTTGCAACTTAAATGCTGTTTTTTCTACTTCACAAATAATATTAGTTTTTCCTCTATATAAATTAGCAATTGCCGCCTGTGGTCCAGAAAACTCTGTACCAGCAATAGGATGCGCTGCAAGGTAATTTCTTCTTTTGGGATGGTTTGAAATGACTTCACATAATTTCCCTTTTGTCGAACCCGCATCAAAAACAAGACAGGTATCCCTTATTGTATCCAAAACAGCGGGTAGTAATTGAACTGTTGTATCTACCGGGATTGCCATAATCACTACATCAGCTATACTCAGCACATCAAATTTTGACTTATAGTCGATAAGACCTAACGATAGTGCTTTATCAAGGTGCTCTTCACTGCTATCAATGCCAAAAATCTCTGCTTCGTTGAATGCAGCCTTAATATCTATGGCAAAAGATCCTCCTATTAATCCTATTCCGATGATGAATACTTTCATTCTATTTATGAGTTACGATTTTTGATTTACGACAGTATTTTTCGTAAATCGTAATTCTTTATCCTTAAGTCTTCCAATAGCTTCTTTTATATTTTCTCTGGTCACACAGAGTGAGAATCGAATATATCCCTTCCCGTTACTTCCGAAGATGTCTCCAGGCGCAATAAATATATCATTCTGATACAGAATATTATCAATGAAATCTACAGCATCAGTTCCTTCTGGCAACTTAGCCCAAACAAACATCCCTTTTGCTGTTTTATCAAAAGTACAATCCAACAGTGTTGCTAATTGCCAAATTAATTCTCTTCTGCTTTTATAAACAGCATTCATATTATCATACCAGTCACTAGAAATTTTTAAAGCTGCAATGGCTCCTCTCTGTATTCCTTGAAACATGCCGCTATCAATATTGCTTTTTACTTTCAAGATAGCTTCCATCTTATCTGAACTACCGCTTACCATACCTACCCGCCAGCCTGCCATATTAAACGTTTTACTCAACGAATTTAATTCTAAAGCTACTTCTTTTGCCCCTTCTATAGATAAAATACTTATGGGGTTTTTATTCAAAATAAAGCTGTATGGGTTATCATGTACCAATAGAATGCTATGTTTTCTTGCAAAAGCAATCATTTTGGTAAATAATTCAACTCCACCTGAAGCCCCTGTTGGCATATTAGGATAGTTCACCCACATTATTTTCACCTTACTCAAATTTCTTTTTGACAGGCTATGAAAATCGGGTTCCCAGTTATTTCCTTCTACCAAATCATAAAAAACAGGTGTTGCACCAACCAAATTAGTTACCGAAGTATAAGTTGGATATCCCGGATTTGGGACTAATACCTCATCACCTTCATTAAGATACGCCAGAGAAATATGCATAATGCCTTCTTTGGATCCCATTAATGGTAAAATCTCATTATCAGGATTTAGATGTACTTTATAATTCTCGCTATAAAAATCTGAAATCGCATTACGTAATTCTGGTAATCCCTGATAACTTTGATATTTATGCGCCCCATCTACCTCTACAGCCTTTTGAATCGCTTGAATCACTTCTTTTGGAGGATCTAGATCTGGACTGCCAATAGCCATATTGATCACTGGCTTTCCAGAAGCTACTAGTTGTCTTACTTCCCTTAATTTTTTAGAGAAATAATATTCTTCTACGGTTTCTAATCTTTTTGCAGTCTGAATACTCATCCGTTTTGATTTTTATATTCTCCTAGTACTTTTAATTCTAGTGCCATTATTTTTAAAATCGACATTGCTTTTTCATAATCTTTGTATGCTGCAAAAGTTACGTCAACAAAAAATGAATATTTCCATGGCATATTAATCACTGGTAACGATTGTATTTTGGTCAAATTTAGATTACAATCACTCATCACATTGAGTACTGTAGCAAGACTGCCTCTCTTATGATCTGTTAAAAATTTCAAAGACGCTTTATTAATTTCTTTCTTGGGAACTCCTGAATCCTTTCTGGTGTTCAAAATAAAAAAACGAGTACTATTAGATTTTATAGTTTGAATCTCTTTTGCTAAGATATGTAGTTGGTAAATATTTGCCGCAATCTCACCTGCAACTGCTGCGGCACCTTTTAACTGTTGCTCGTGGATTCTTCTGGCTACATCTGCAGTATCTGCATCTTCAACTAATTTAATGTGCGGGTACGTCCTAAAAAATTCTTTACACTGTAGCAAAGCCATAGGATGAGAATACACTTCCTTGATATCAGAAATTTCCTGCCCCTCTAAAGCCATTAAGCAATGATGAATTGGGAGAAAATATTCGCCGCTAATTGTAAGATCGTGCTCATCGATATATGCATAATTAGGAATAATAGATCCGGCAATAGAATTCTCTATGGCCATAACCGCATCTGTACTTTTGTGACTTTCTACACTATGCACAAGATCCTGAAACGACATACACTCATCTATGTCAATATCTTCTCCAAAATATGCTTGCGCTACTCCGTGATGATATGATCCTTTTATTCCTTGTATGGCTACTTTTGTATTCATTACTAATTCGTGATTCTTTACAATCTTAAAAATTAAATTTTCACTAAAAAAAAATCCCGATTTGCATCGGGATTCTAACTATATATTTTAACTAATATTTACATAGTAATCCCGATCTTACTTTTAAAATAAAAGAAGAAAAAATAAAATCGGTTCCAAGTAAATGTAGTGTTCATTGTCTTGCTAAATATATTGCTAAAGTATATAAAACCTTTAACATTCAAAATATTATTTCATTTTTTTCATTGTCCAGAACACATTATCATCAAATTCTGAAAATAAATCTAGTATCTATGAGGTTTCTTAAACGAAATTACACATCTTTTATTAATTCAATACAAATCCTTGCACTAACAAACGTTTGTATCTATATCACATCCAGATCTTTACCAACTTTTGTAAAGGCTTCAACTGCTTTTTCGAGATGGTTGCGCTTGTGTGCTGCGGATAATTGAACCCTAATGCGGGCTTTTCCCTGCGGCACGACTGGATAAAAGAATCCTATAACATAGATCCCTTCTTCTAATAATCGAGTAGCGAATTCCTGGGCGAGTTTTGCATCATATAACATTACAGGAACAATAGGATGGTCTCCTGGGATGATATCAAATCCTGCCTTCGTCATTTCTGTTCTAAAATATTTTGTATTTTCCTCTAATGTGTCACGAAGCGCAGTAGAAGAGCTGAGCACATCTAATACTTTTATAGACGCTCCTACTATAGAGGGTGCTACGGTATTAGAGAACAAATATGGCCTTGATCGCTGTCTTAGCATCTCCACAATTTCTTTCCTTGCGGCAGTAAATCCTCCTGATGCCCCACCTAGTGCCTTACCATAAGTACCTGTAATAATATCGATACGTCCCATCACGTCGCGGTATTCATGTGTGCCGCGACCTGTTTTGCCTAAGAAACCGGTAGAATGACATTCATCGATCATTACCATTGCCTCATATCTATCTGCCAAATCACAAATTTTATCCAATTGTGCAATAGTTCCATCCATAGAGAAAGAGCCATCGGTTACAATTAATATTCTTCGAGCACCTTTGGCTTCTTTTAATTGTTTTTCTAGATCGACCATATTGTTATGTTCGTATCTGTAGCGTTTGGCTTTGCACAAACGAATCCCATCAATGATTGAGGCATGATTTAATGCATCAGAAATTATGGCATCATCAGGACCAAGAATAGGTTCGAACAACCCGCCGTTAGCATCAAAAGCAGCTGCATACAAAATACAGTCTTCCATTCCCAAAAACTCAGCAGTTTTGTGCTCTAATTCTTTATGAATATCCTGTGTGCCGCAGATAAATCGCACAGATGACAATCCGTACCCATGAGAATCAATAGCTTTTTTACCTGCTTCTATTACATCTGGATGTGATGACAAGCCTAAATAATTATTCGCACAAAAATTTAGCACATCTTTAGTCTTTTCTGTATCTATTTTTGCTCCTTGCGGAGTAGTAATGATTCTTTCTGATTTATATAATCCTGCTGATTTTATCTCTTCAAGTTCTTTTTGCAGATCATTTTTTATATTTGAGAACATACCTTTATTATTTATTTTATGTATTATTAAGAGTGGCGTTATGAAAAATTAAAACATTAACACTTTTCGGTTTTTAGCCCCTATTTTATATTTTTCTTTCAATTTTTGTATCATAATGGTTGTTATGGACTCTAGATCAAATTCTGGTTGCCATCCCCAATCATGTACCGCTGAAGAGTCATCTATAGATTTTGGCCAGCGAGAAGCAATTTCTTGTCTAAAATCGGGATGATACGCAACGCTGAAATCAGGGTATAATTTACGAATTTCTGACACTACTTCAGCAGGAGAAAAACTAACTCCGGCAATATTGTATGACGTTCTAATGGTTATGTCTTTTTTTGGAGCCTCCATAAGTGCTATTGTTGCTCTAATAGCATCTTCCATAAAGATCATGGGTAAGGTAGTATCATTATTAAGAAAGCAATCAAATTTTTCACCAAGGACCGCTTTATGATAAATATCAACTGCATAATCAGTTGTACCACCACCAGGTAATGATTGATAGCCAATAACTCCCGGATATCGGATAGAACGAACATCTAATCCATATCTAAGAAAATAGTACTGCGCCCAATTCTCACCTGCAGCTTTACTAATGCCATACACAGTAGCTGGATCTAAATAGGCATCATTAGGAGTTTGTTCTAAGGGTGCTCCCTCTCCAAACACTGCTATAGAGCTTGGAAAAAATACTCTGTTAATATTATTAATTCTTGAAACTTCTAAAACATTAAATAATGTTTTCATGTTAATGTCCCAGGTTGCTAATGGGGTTTCCTCTCCTTTTGCTGAAAGAATGGCTGCAAGATGGTATATTTGAGTAACCTTATATGTAATCACTACTTCATGAATCCTATCCCTATCTGTAGCATCAATGATTTCAAAAATGCCTTTGAAATTATCTCCAGACCTTAAGTCTGAAGCGATAACATTGTCTATGCCGTATTTTTTCTGAAGCGCTGCTGTTAACACAGATCCTAACTGCCCATTTGCACCAATAACCAAAACAACCGTATCCATAATCTATCTTAAATTTTTTAAATAAAAAAAAGTAGTATTTACTTGCTAATTTACAAAATGTAGATATTATAGTCATTTTTTTACAAAAATTAAGTGATTATTACTTTTATAAGTAAAAAATAAAGTTATTTTTACTTTAAATAATAAATAAACTTTATTGAAAAAGGAATTTTTTTTGAGCCTATGGAACAATTAGATCAAACTGACATCACTATCCTTAGAATTTTACAAGAGGATTCTAAAAAAACTGCTAAAGAAATCGCTAATATCCTTAACCTTACCTCATCTCCTGTCTATGAACGCGTGCGAAGATTAGAAAAACAAGGCGTTATCAAAAAATATGTTGCTATACTAGACAAAAAATTAATTGATCGATCGATCACTACCATTTGTCAGGTTTCTATGCGATACCACAATGAGGCGTTTATAGAAAAATTTGAAAAACAAATTCAAAACTTACAAGAAGTACAGGAATGTTATCATATGGCGGGGCAAGTTGATTTTATTTTAAAAATCCATACCAAAAGTTTAGAAGAATATCATGATTTTGTAAAAACAAAACTCTCTAAAATTGAAAATATTGGCGTACTTAATAGTACGTTTGTGCTTAAAGAAATCAAGCATACTTCAGAGTTTTATATTTAATTCAGAAACATAATATCTGACCATACTCGTTAGTAGTAGAGGTCTAATTTCCTATTTTTGATAAAAATAAGTATCTATGTCAATTTCAGTAGTAAATATTTCAAAGTCATATCATGATCAAAAAGCTTTAAACACAATTTCTTTCGAAATAAAACGAGGTGAAATTGTTGGCTTTTTGGGCCCTAACGGAGCAGGTAAATCTACAATGATGAAAATCTTAACGACATACCTTGATCCATCTGAAGGAGAAGGCACCGTTAATGGTTTTGATATTAATGCTCAACCTATTGACGTAAAAAGAAGTATTGGCTATCTCCCAGAACACAACCCTTTGTATTTAGAAATGTTTGTGAGAGAATATCTCTTATTTAATGCAAAGGTGTATACTATTTCAAAATCAAGAATAGAAGAAGTTATTGAGTTAACCGGATTAATGCATGAAGCAAACAAAAAAATCAGTCAGCTTTCCAAAGGATACCGCCAGCGAGTAGGACTAGCTTGTGCTTTGCTTCATGATCCAGAAGTGTTGATTCTTGATGAACCCACAACCGGATTAGACCCCAATCAGCTTCTTGAAATCAGAGAACTCATTAAATCCATTGGTAAAGAAAAAACAGTGCTACTTTCTACTCATATTATGCAAGAAGTAGAAGCGATGTGTGATCGGGTGATTATTATTAATAAAGGTGAGATCGTTGCTGATAAAAATCTGAAAAGCATGATTGATGAAACTGATCAAATTATTGATATAGAATTCGATTATCGGGTAGAAGAAGCTTTTTTACTGAAACTACCAAACATAAGGGATGTAAAAAACACACATAATTTTGCTTATCAACTTACTTTTGATACCTCTATAGATATGCGTCCTGCAGTTTTTGATTTTGCGCATGATAATGAATTGAAGATTTTACAATTATCGCGAAAGAATAAGAATTTAGAGAGCTTGTTTAGAGAATTGACGAGCCCTCCTCTGCCTTAGGCATCTCCTCTCAAATGAACGAGAAGTTAATCCCTTCTCTTATTGAAATATTAATTTTCCGGTAAAGAAAGTTTCAACTTCAACAGCAGGAGGTTTATTTAAAGAAATTACATCTCCTGTACTTCGTATTTCACCTTTGATCGATTGTTGAGGGTTAACTATGATTTTATTGGTGCCGCGATGAACAACCTGAACATTTTGAGCAATTAGATTATTTCCTTCAAATCTTCCTGTACCTGAAAAAAAACGAACCGAAAGATTCTCTACGGCTCCACTAATAAAAAATGAAGCTATATTGTTTCCCACTACACTAATATTCTCGCTATTCATCTTTAGGTTAAACGTACCTGTGGTCGTCCCGGCATCTTCATTAAAATCTTCTGATATTAAACTCAAATCAGGATATGCCAACACTCCATCTGATGCGATATCGAATTGAGTAGCACTTCGTATTTGAACTATATCGGGGGATGTAACAAAAACTTTAGTTTGATTAATCCCTCTAAAAAAAGTACAATCATTGGTGTTACTTACTACTAAACGACCATCTTCTACTTCAGCAAAGACCTCGTTTAATAAATTATCTCCAGTTTCAATAATTACAGTTGTAGTTTCACCTTGCTTAAGAATTAACTCCACGTTTGGATTCACCAGAATTCTATTAAAATCTGAAACTTCAATTTCTTTTGTAACACTATTCCCTGTACTTTGAAAACAATCTGGTGCATCCTCAGAATTACATCCTAATACCAAAATCGTTACTATTATGTAGTATAATTTTTTCATCATAGTCTATATCCAACTGTAAACTCCATAGCTTCTGCTTTTGCAGCATGAGATCTTACTGTAAATGCTCCAAAAATATTTTTAGTGAAATAATATTGAACTCCCGCTCTAATATAAGTCCGTCCTTCAAAATCGTAGGGATAATAGGCATAATATCCTAACTGGGTAACTACTGAAATCTTATTGACCCGTAACTCATGCCCAAAATATACTCCTACCCGCTTAGCATCTTCATCTCCTGTTGTTCCATCATCAAATCCTCCCACAGCTCTAAAATCAATATATCGCTGTAATGCTTTAGAGAAAAAAACTTCTGTCCCAAATTGAAGCGCACTTTTTTTGTTTAGTCTTTTATCTATGAAAGCCCCAAAGGTATAAAATGGAAAACGACCAGAACCTACTACATCACTTTCATTAACCCCTCCTCTGACAATAAATCCATAACCCAAAGGTTCTGCCCCTTTTGATAATCCTTTTTCTTTCTCTATACGCTCTGGCAAATCCGGATCTAACTGATACGTCAGTCCTGCATTCAAAAATAAGGTATTTGTACTTTTATTAGGCGCTTTAGAATTCCCGTTAGAGTAATGCACTACCCCTAAGCCTGCTTGCAATCCTAATCCTTTGAATATATTTTCTTTTTTTAAATTTAGCAATGCATACGATCCACTGACCAAGTGCGTTCCATAAGCGACATTCCTAAAATTATCGTCTTCATCATAAGGAGTCGTGTTATACGAAGCACCCTGACCAATTCGCAACATCAATAACCGCTTAAAAAAGTAAAAATTATAATGCACAAAGAGCCCATAATGCTCGCCCAAAAACTCATTATCTAGATTTTGATACAAGAATGACAAACCGTAATCAGGTGTATTATACAAACGCTGCCATACTTCTTTTCCAAAGGTTTTCTTCTGAACAGAAAGAATCAAACCCGAAGGATGACCAGTTATCAGGTGAGAGATATCTGGATTATGCTTTAATATCGAGCCATAATAATTATTGACATCTACCGTATAATATGCTTTATATTCGACTTGGGATTGAACACTAAAACATATAAAAAGTAATGCTAAGCAAATAGGTTTTGTCATTTGGCAAATATAGTAATACCTTTTAAATAGCGATTAAATTATAAGGCTTCTACCAAAACCGTTTTAACCTATATTCACTCTTTAATCTCTTTCAATATGCTATCTTTAACAATATTCAAATCAACATTATACAAAGAACAATGGTTACCTATACGCTCGCATTTGACATCTACGGAACTCTAATCGACACCTCTGGCGTATTAGATTCTCTTAAGAAAATGATCGGTAAATCAGCAGGTATTTTTATGAACACATGGCGCAATAAACAACTAGAATACGCATTCAGGCGAGGATTGATGGATGCATATGTTGATTTTTCAGTATGCACAAAAGAAGCTTTAGATTACACATGTCACGATTTAGACATTACATTAACCCAGGATCAAAAACTTAGTTTATTGCAAGAATATAAAACACTTCCTGTATTTCCAGACGTATCAAAAGGATTGGAACTACTACAAAATACAAATCATAGCATGTATGCTTTTTCTAACGGTAGTTATCAAGCGATTAAAGCGTTATTAGATAATGCAAATATTGAGCAGTTTTTTGACGGGATTGTAAGTGTAGAGGATGTTAAGATGTTTAAACCAAGCCCTTTGGTATACCAACATTTTAATACCAAAACAAATTCGACAAAAGACACTTCTTGGTTGATCTCTAGCAATCCTTTTGATGCTATAGGAGCAACATCGTATGGTATGAAATCTATATGGGTTCAGCGTTTACCAACATCTGTTTTTGATCCCTGGGGTATCCATCCAACAGAAACTATAACTACAATCACTCAATTAAAAGATCTATTAGAAAAATACGAGTAGCGTATAGAAATTAAAATACCTCGGTAGCAATCTTCCTGATATTATCAGATTTCCCCATCGAGTAATAATGCAACACCGGAACACCATACTCCATCAATTCTTTGGACTGCTGGATAGCAAATTCGATCCCTACTTCTCGTACAGCCGCATTATTCTTACACCCTTCTATTGCTCGTACCAATTCATCTGGCATATCTAGTTTAAAAACCTGAGGCAATAATTGTAGATGTCTTTTTACAGCTACAGGTTTGATTCCCGGAATTATAGGTACATCAATTCCTGCTGCTCTGGCTTTTTCTACAAAAGCAAAATATTTTTTATTGTCAAAAAACATTTGTGTCACGACATAATCTGCTCCGGCATCAACTTTATTTTTTAGTCTACGAATATCAGAATCCATAGAAGGAGCCTCCATATGCTTCTCTGGGTATGCAGCCACTCCAATACAAAAGTCTGACTTATTATCTGTTTCTATCACTTCATGAAGAAACTGTCCATTATTCATATGTGCAATTTGCCTTACTAATTCATTAGCATAGTTATGCCCTCCCTTAGAAGGTGTGAAATATTTCTCTTCTTTCATCGCATCGCCTCGCAATGCCATAACATTATCGATTCCCAAATAATGACAATCTACCAAAAGATACTCTGTCTCCTCTTTAGTAAATCCTCCACAAAGCACATGTGGTATGGTGTCTACATCATACTTATGTGTTATAGAGGCACAAATCCCAACAGTTCCAGGACGCATGCGAGTTAATTTTTTATCTAACAATCCTTCTCTGTCTATATATATAAACTCTTCTCTCGACGTAGTTACATCTATAAAAGGAGGATTAAACTCCATTAATGGATCTATATTATCGTATAGCTCCTGTATACTTCTTCCTTTTTGTGGCGGTATTAATTCAAATGAAAATAAGGTTTTACCTTTTGCTTTCTGTATGTGATCTGTTACTTTCATCAACGCTGCTATATTTCTATCCTTTATTTACTTCTTATATTGGGCGTTCGGGCGGGCTTTCTGCTCTATCTTTTTTACTTTTCTATGCCTTCGAGAGCCTCAGGCACAAAAGTAAAAAAGGATGCCGCTTCAATCCCTAACGCATTTATACGCTTATATCTCTTACATCATGAGTTTTAGATAACCGATCTTGCATTCCTCAGGACCGATCTTGCATTCCTCAGGACCGATCTTGCATTCCTCAGGACCGATCTTGCATT
>CANLYR010000028.1 GCA_947495425.1 uncultured Aquimarina sp. | reverse complement strand
TTTCTTCGTTTCATAATACAGTAAATTTAATCAATTTTTGAACTTAAATTACTGCCCTAATTACGGGGGGAATTATATTAATACTGGTAAAAATAATAACAAATACTTCTTTCATTACTCAATAGAACAATGGAAAAAATATGTTTATCAATCAAAAAATAAATTATGTAAAGAAAACCCATATTTGGTGGTTGCAGATTTAACTACTTTTTTTGAAAGTATCAATTTAAAATATTTAGAAAAACATTTAAATAAATTATTGCTATACCAATTTACGGTTAATGAAATAGCAACGTATAAAAAAGTAATTGCTAATATTAAAGACCTTTTATCTGAATGGAATAATAGTCAAGACACTCATATTGGCATACCTCAAAACAGAGATGCTTCATCTTTTCTTGCTAATCTTTTTTTGTCTGATGTTGATAAACAAATGATTGACTCTAATGGTCATAAGTTTTATTACAGGTATATGGATGATATTAGAATTATATGTAATTCTAAATATGAAGCAAGAAAAGCTCTATATGATTTATCAATTACAATGAGAAAAATTGGACTCAATTTAAACTCTTCAAAAACAAAAATCATGCATTTTGAAGAAGATGAAGAAAAAATTGAAAAATATTTACCTAAGTCTTTAGTTCAAATTGATCAGATTATTAGTTTACTAAATTCCAAAAGAAAAAGGGATGTCCAAATTGCGATACCTATGACATTAACACTCTTTGAAAGCTCAATCGCAAATGAAGATTCTGATTCCAAATATTTAATAGACAGGAAGTTGTCATTTTCTATTTCAAAGCTTCAGCAATATGCAAGAACACCAATTTTAAAAAATATTATTGACTTTAAAATCGTTGTTGAATATGTAATCAATGAAATTGATAATTTACCTTGGCTTTGCTCATCCTTTGTAAACCTTCTAAGATCTGTTGATGAAAGTTATTTAACACAAGAAAGTTTTCAAAGAATTAAAGATATTTTATTAGATAAAAATAGAAATATTTATGAAGGTCAGACATATCCTTTATGGTTACTATTGGCAGAAAAAAAACATTATGATTCCAAATTAGTGTCATACGCCATAGAAAAAACAAAAAATATAAATCAAGAAAACAATCCAGATTCAGCAGGTTCATTTTTGTACTTATCTTCTATTGACTGGAATAAGCATAAAGATGTGATTCTTCAATCCATAAATGAAAATAAATTAGCTTCAAATTATTTCCTCCAAAAAAATGCGATTGTATCTCTCAGAATGGTAGATCCAAGTGAAATAGTCTTTGATAATTTAACAGATGGTTTAAAGGACTTACATAAAAATCTATTCGATGAAAAAAAGGAAATATTTGTAGCACCGCTACCAAAATTAAAGATTTCTGAAATTATTAGAGATACCCCTGACATTATATCATTTTAATTATGGAAATTATACTTATAAAACAGTTCACATTAAAAAAAGGACAGCCTAAAACTAAATTTTATTATAAAAAAATAGGGGAAGAGGTTAGGGAAGTTAATAACCTTATTTTTTTAGGAAAAGATAAATACGATATAATTTCTTTTGATTTTAATTTGATATTAGATGATATAAAATCAATCAATAAACATGCTTATGTTGATTTAGAGGATCTTTCTAAACAGATATTAGGTAAGTCGAAAAAAGATTTAGAAATAAACGAAAATCTACCTTGGGATATATGGGAACAATTAAAAGTTAAATTTGATGAAGAAAACGAAGAGGAGGAAAGCAGATTAAGTCAAATATATTCGGTTTTTTATGGAATTGAAGAAAAATCTGAAAGCGAGACATTTGCACTATTTCAGGATCTATTACAATTGTTAGAAACTTTATATATAGACTTAAAAAAAGCTTTAAACGCTACTTCAGAGCATAAAAGATACTTATCAATTGAAAAGCCAATTAAAACCATACTTTTAGAAAGTGCCAAGAAAGGTATTGGTATAGATACAGAAGGACTAAATGACTTAATTTTATCGATAAATAATGATTTATACGAAACTAGAAATAGGCTTCAAATTGAATATAGTATATTTTCATCATCAGATCATAACAATATTTATAATCAATTAAAAAAAATGAATTTAACTGATATATATGAAGCAATTGGTAAACAAGATTATAGAAAAGAATTAAAATTAAATAAAGCTAATAATGATTTGGTTAAACTTTTAAATGATGAAATAAAGCATAACACAAATAAAACAATATTAAGTAGAGTAGGTACTACTCAAAATAATTCTTACCCAAAAAAAGTAAATTTAGATTTCTCTAATTTTGGCACAGTTACAGGAAGAATACTTGTAACGACACCATCAATGCAGCAATTAAGTAAAAAGTATAGAAATATTATTGTTCCTGACAATGACAAAGAATTAGTCTATGCAGATTACTCACAATTTGAAGCTCTTATTTTAGCTTGTGAAGCGAATGATTCTTCTTTAATTGATCTCATTTGCAATGGGGATATTTATGAGAAGTTAAGTTCGTCTATTTATGGAGATAAAGATCATAGAGAAGAAAGTAAAATTTTATTTTATCAATTTTGTTATGGTAGTAAGAAAGTTGATAAACTAGGAAAGTTTTTTAAAAATTTCCCAAAAATTGAAACTGTAAAAAAAGAAATAGAAACTAAATTTGAAGAAGATTGTTTTATTGAGACTATACTTGGGAATAAGCGTTATGGACAGAGAGATTTAATTAAAAACCCTAGTTGGCTTTTATCACAGCGTATTCAAGGTAATTCTGCTTTAATATTAAAAAAAGCCATTTTACTAGTTAATCAAAAGGACACAGAAATTGAATTTTTATTACCTATGCATGATGCTGTTTTATATCAAGTACCAAAAGCGATGGTAATAGAGAAAAAAGCTATAATTGAAACATGCTTTAAAGATGCTTTTCAGTTTTTTTATAATGATATCGATGCTAAAGTTAATTTTAAAGAATTTACAGATTAAGGTTTTAGTTTTACAATATTATGTAAAATAGAAAATAATGAGTTTCTACCCAGACGAGGCGTTGGCAAAACGGCCTCAGAAAACTTTGGAGAAAACAACTGCGCCGTGATTGTTTCGCCAACCCGCCAGCTCGCTGCTTCACTAAAAATGCACTTTGGGTGCATTTTCTTAACGTTCGCCCGTGTGCAGCCTTGATACTTCGACAAGCTCAGCACAGGTTTTTTTGTTCTTTTGTCATTTACCCTGAGTTTATCGAAGGGTCAAGACAAAAAGATATGAAAACTTTTAGAAAGTTTAATCTGTGTTCTACAGTTAGCATGTGCATAGAAATTTCTTGTGGATGATGCGGTTGGGAAATTTTATGCTTATGCGACAACGTCACGAGAACTGCGATAGCAATCTTGAGCTCATCTAAAACAATATCAACCTCGCGAAAAATCGCGTAAAAACTTTTTGCACGTATATTTTATCAAATACGCGATTTATAAGCTAGCTAAAAGTTTTGCTTTTTTTGGCGTGGGCTATGCGGTTGGATATTGTGTATAAAAATAAATGCCATATCAGGCATTTTAATTTTTATAAAACAATCGAGCGCATAGGCAGCGGCAATTTTACATAACGGCAAATTATAGCTACAAATGTTAGCAGAATGTTTCAGCAATAGTTTTTTTAGAATTATGATGACCCCAGTAGCTACGATTATTATGAAATAGAATTATCTTGGGATATTTTACATAGTATTACATTATAGCTTACGAATGAACTTAACGTTTCGCAAATTGACTTTTACATAATTACTATCGATATAAAACACTGGCGTGTTGTTATATCTGCAATTATGTAAAATGCACGCATCCGTCAATTTGCTTCAATAAATACATTTGTACTATAATTTATATTATGTAAAATAGAATATTTAGTAATAGACCCTATTTATTTCATTTAGAAATTAAATAAGAAGCATATTATCAATATTGAACTCTTATTATTCAAATACCTTACTTTTACCGGATGCAAAAAAGAAAGCTAGCTCAGTTTGAATTCATCGTATTAATGGCATCACTAATGTCTATTGTTGCTTTGGCTATAGACGCCCTTTTGCCAGCACTTGATATCATTGGCGAAACTATTAATACTAAACAACCCGCAGACAATCAACTCTTGATTACTATGATTTTTTTGGGATTAGGTGTTGGACCACTGCTATTCGGTCCTCTGTCAGATACTTTAGGAAGAAAACCTGTGGTATATTTAGGGTTCACGATCTTTATTATAGCCAGTTTTATATGTGTATTTTCTAAAAACTTAGAAATGATGATCATTGGTCGTATTCTGCAAGGAATTGGTCTTTCTGCACCCAGAACAATAGCCATAGCAATGATTCGTGATTTGTATAGTGGTGATTATATGGCGCGTATTATGTCTTTTATCACGGTAGTTTTTATCCTGGTTCCAATTGTCGCCCCGGCCTTAGGTAAATTTGTTCTAAATCATTACGATTGGCAAGCTATATTTTACGTACAATTACTATTTACAGCACTAGTCTCTATTTGGTTTTGGAAACGACAAGCCGAAACCCTAGCAATATCAAAACGCATACAATTCTCATCACATATATTTGTAGATGGACTCAAACAATTAATAAAACATAAAACTACTATGGGATATACTGTAATCTCAGGTTTTATTGTGGGTTCTTTTCTCGTATACCTAAGTACTTCTCAACAAATTTTCGAGCAACAATATCAACTCAAAGATGAGTTTCCGTATATATTTGCGCTATTAGCAATCTCAATTGGTAGTGCTACATTTTTAAACGGAACTCTGGTTTTGAAATATGGGATGGAGAAATTGATTACAGCATCACTCCTTTTGTTTTTTGGAGTCTCCTTGATCTATATCAGTCTTTTTTACAATACAACTAACCCAAGTATCGTGATTTTGTTGATTTTCTTCGGAATACAGTTCTTTGCTATTGGATTTTTGTTCGGTAATTTACGTGCTTTAGCCATGCAGCCTATTGGTCATATCGCAGGAATAGGTGCAGCAATTACTGGATTTATTTCAACAATAATGGCAGTACCAATAAGTACATATATCGGAAAATTTGTACTCACCACTACCCTTCCTTTGTTTGTAGGTTTCTTAGTGTGCTCAACACTATCTTTGACCATCCTTGCATATCTAAAATTAACAGCAAAAAGGGATGTAAAACAAGCATATTCAACTATGAAAGAAAATTAAATCTTTCCACTGACTATACTCCAGAAAATTAGTATGAGATTAACTGACATTTTCTTCATCATCAGATGCAAATAATTCACCATTACCAGCAATAGCGAATTGATCTCTTTTAGATCCATATCCAAAGTTAGAAGATCGCCGATATTTGTTTTGAAAATCGGCAAAACGTCTTTTTCTCGAAGGTTTATCTTTTTTATTCATAACTAAACGTTTTAGATTAAATACAAGTCTGACGATCGATTATATCTCTAATTTATTACTTTTTTTATTTTTAAACTACTCGTTTGTATCACTTTATATTAATTTTATGAATATTGTAGCAACACTATTAATTTTTGGAATAGTATAAATTATTATATGTACGGGTGTTGCTATCCTTTTACCAAAAAGGTAAAGAATCTCGGGATATTATTCCCTTTGGCGGTGCTATTAAATTACTATAAAACCAAGCTATTTTATGTTAAGACTTGGAATGATTATTGATTCTTACTACATTTAAATACTTTAATGTACCTTGTATGAAGGCTATTTTACACATTTTTATTGGGATAATGACCACCCAAGGATTCTGTCAGGATCTTATTTCTGATAATGCAACCTTAATCACTAGTCCAACTTCTAAGTATACTTTGATTAATGATTTTAAGGGGTTAGATTTTGATAAGAAGAATTCAAAAGTATCTTTTAATTTTGTCCATGATGATACCCCTGGTACTATTGAAGGGTTAGATTTTAAGATTAATTTTAACCCAAATGATATCGAAAATGCTCTTTTTGAAGGCACTGCAGAAATCAAAACCATTGATACCGATAATTTTCTACGAGATGGTCATCTTATGTGGGAAAAATTCTTTTACAAGAAAAAATATCCTACCATAAATTTCTCAAGCACTCAAGTTGTAGCTTTTGAAAATAATACATTCAAAGTCATTGGAAACCTAACAATAAAAGGGATAACAAAAGAAATCATCATTACATTTTCTATAAATGATCAAAAACTCATAGGAAAAACAACAATCCATACGAGTGATTTTGATGTGAATATTCATGATGAACGTGAAAAAAATAAACTACGTATTCATTTTCATTTTCCTTTTCTTAACTAGTACAGAACTTTATATTTTGGTTTAAACTATTGGATTATTAAATAGTTTCTTCTGTATTGTTTCATAAATTTTCATAAATCAATAACAAAAGCTGAAAAGTTACCATGGTGTGTAAGTGAAAAGTTGAGATCTTTCAATATTATTTTATTACACAGAACTACAGGGATTTGATTTTCATCCTTTATAAGTTCAATTTGAGCTAATTTAACACCATACCTAAGAGATAGATTTTTTTTTAATTCTAGCCTTGCATGCTGTTCCTTATCATATACTTCGGAAATGTAACTCCCAGAATTAAACATAGACGTAGAATACACATAATGTTCAACATACTTTGTGGTAGTTGTATACTCGTACTGATCAACTCGTACAACAGTATCCGAGTGGCAACTAAAATCTCTAGGATTGTATTTTGGCGAAAGAGAAAACTGTCGTTGATGCGCTTTGTACGTAGCTTCTTTCATACTCCAGAATTTCCAAACCTGAAGCTGCGGATTTTCTGATGCGAGAATCAGACGTTGCTCTGCATTGGTAAAGAGTTTTTGTAACCAACCTTTGCGCTGCCAATCACTCTGTCTACTAGCCAATTTGAGATCTACAATATCATTCCCAATCACTTTTCTGCCAATTTACTCTCTATTACTTCTATAGAAGCCTTAACCGTTAGCATCTTCTCCATCGCGTCATTATCGATCTCGATATCAAACTCATCTTCTACATCTAATACCACATCTACCAAATTAGCAGAATTGATCTCTAAATCTTTGATGAAATCAGTCTCTTCGGTAAGGGTATCAAGCTCTTCTTGATTTTGTACATAAGGAGTTATGATAATTTTTAATTTTGATAGTAATTCTTCTTTAGTCATATTGCCTTTTTAAATTCGTAGCGTATAAAATCGTTACATCCTATCTAATATTTTTTAAAGATAACACAAGCATTCACATCTCCAAATCCAAAACTGGCTTTTGCTATAATATTGGGAGAAATTTCAAGAGTTTTTGTCGGAATTTGATCCCTACTCACCAGTGAACCAATTTCTGGATGCAGATCTTCACAATTTATATTGCCAAAGATGAAATTTTCTTTTAACTGTAGTACAGTAGCAACACTTTCGATACTACCTGAAGCAGCAAGGCAATGACCTACCAAGCTTTTTAAAGAATTAATATAAGGAAAATCAGTTCCTTTTCGCCCTAGTGCTTGGCTCCAATTTTGTATTTCGGTACTATCCATGTTGGTAGCCGTCAAATGTCCATTAATCGCATCGATATCTTTACTTTCTATTTTCGCATTTTTTACAGCTTGTTGAATACACCGGATTACAGCTTTGCTGTTGGGTGCTGTCATACTTCCACCGTTACGCTGTCCTCCACTATTCACATGCCCTCCTAAGATCTCTGCATAGATGGTAGCTCCTCTTTTTTTTGCACTCTCAAGACTTTCTACAACCAAAGCCCCTGCTCCACTTCCGGGAACAAAGCCATTTGCGGTAGCACTCATGGGTCTGGAGGCCTCTGTGGGATTGTTATTATATTTGTGGGGTAAAATTCTCATGGCATCAAACCCTCCCCAAACATACGGTCCACTATCACTAGTGCTACCAGCTAAGATAATTTCAGCTCTACCACTAGAAATGCGTTCATAAGCCATTATAATAGCTTCGGTTCCTGTGCAACATGCAGAAGAATTAGTTGTAACTATGTTACCACACCCTATTATTCCTCCTAAAAAAGCACTAATCCCACTAGCCATGGTTTGTATCACAGTTGTACTGCCAAGGCGCCTTACCTTACCCTCGTCTACTTTATAAATTGCTTCTCTAAATTTATCTACTCCAAGGATTCCTGTTCCAAAAATTACCCCGATATCCCACAGGGGTGTATCTGAAGTATTGGTTGATAATCCAGCATCTGTCCATGCATCACTACCCGCAATTACTCCATATTCCATCCCAGAAGCATTCAGGCCTCGCAATTGAACAGTGTTAAAGTAATTAGTTAAGTAATCTTTTTTATATATTGGTAAACCAGCTATTTGACAAGAAAATTGTAGCTCTTTAAGCTGTTCAATCAAACGTATGCCACTTCTCCCTTTTTTGAGTGCTAAGCCAAATTCTGAAACGTTCGTTCCGTTTGGGGCTACTACTCCCATCCCTGTTATAACAACTCTGCGTGTATTCATATTATGCTTTGGCAGTTTTAATAATTGATACTATTTTTTGAAGTCCCTTTTTTGCCTCTGGCATTACGGGTAATATTGGCCAAATATGGGGCATGTGCTTACCAAAAATAAGTTCAACATTTACACCTTCTTGTTTGGCTTTGTCTATCAATATCTGGTGATCAGGAGTGAAAATATCATGCTCTGCGCTAAATATGTGTATTGGAGGAAAATTTTTAAATGATCCATTGATAGGAGAAATCAATGCATCTGTTAAAGGCATATCCCCTACTACCATTTTTTTAGCAGAGGATACTCCATTATAACTAAGAATTGGATCTAAAATATCTATTTCTTTGATCTTTGGATTCGTAAGTGATGCATCTACTAATGGAGATATTGCTATCAACCGATTTGGTAGATCTACGTTTTCTTTGAGTAATCGCTGCGTCAGCGTGAGAATCAAATTCCCTCCTGCAGAATCTCCTATAAGTATTATTTTAGAAGCGTCGAACTCCTTAATGACTTCCAAATACGCAGTATAGACATTATCGGTAACTTCTTTTATTTTATATTCTGGAGCTTTAGGATAATCAATCATCCATGCGGTAGCCTTGGTTTCTTTAGCTATTTTTGATAGTGCGATCCAATTCTCTCTAGTTGGTCCGAATACAAAGGCTCCACCATGACAGTAAAAAAGCAATATATCTTTATTTTTATTTTTGGGAGTAATACGGGTTACTTGTGTTTCCCTAATTTTTTTAGTTTGTATTGTACCTCCGAATAAAAGCCCGGTACTGGGGATGAGTACATTTTGCTTTCTTTTCTTTTTATAATCGATAGGATCTTGCGACCAGGATTTTTTTTCTCCTTTTAATTTAAGAACTAATTTAACCAACCAATATCCTAAACTCATATTTTATATTTATTTTTTGAATGCTACCCCGGCAACTACTCCTTTTGCGACCAAAATTTCAGTTGCATTATACATGGCTACATTACATTTTAATTTATTGAATCTGAAATACACTTTCTCTGCCACAACGGTAACTTTTTCTCCGGGAAAAACAGGTTTGTAGAAGTTTATTTCACTACTACTCATCGCTACTCCCATAGTTTTTTGGCTCCATTGATCTTTTAAAAGAAATATTCCAAAGCATGCCATACCAATCTGCGCCATACATTCTGTAAGAATCACACCGGGAGTCACAGGATTATCTTTGAAATGTCCTTCATAAAAATATTCATCATTTCTGAACGTATAATTCCCTTTGATATAATCATCATCAATATCAAGTATTTCGTCTACAAACAGAAATGGTTTGCTGTAAGGTAATTCTTTAATAATATCGTTTCTAATCAAAATATCATATTTTTTTTAAAATGCACAGCCACTTGGCAATGGTGCAGCGGTTGCTAACTGATTCGCAAAGGTTTTATCTAATGTAGTTGCCTTAAAACCATCAGAAACAGTACCTTCGTATACCATATCACTATATCCACTAGTATTCATATGCATACGCACATACACTTTTTGGTTTTTTGAAATTGGTACCGGTCCTCCGGATCTTATAAAAGGCTGTTCATTTACATGACTGTGTGCCAATATTCTTCGATATAATAATGTACCCTCTTCAGAAATTACTTCCCACCAATCTGCATATCGATTACATCCCGTATCCGGGCTTTTGATACCTACCTTAAACGTATACTTATTTTCATCACCAGTCACAGAAACACTGATTACTGATGCAGATACGACCAAATTGGTATCCGGCATTTCACTATCGGTTGGATCTAAGCCATTATCTTCTTTGCATGCAAGAGCATAGAGCAGTAGAGGAAAGCAAAAGATTAGTATAGTTCTCATTTTTACTATTGTTTAATTTATATGTTCACCTCCATTAACAGGAATCACACACCCATTAATCCAAGAGGCTTCTTCTTTACATAACAGATATACCACATTGGCTACATCTTCAGGGAGGGTTATTCGATTATACGGATTACGTTTCAGGCTATGTGCTATAATCTGTTCGTGTCCAGGGATCATTCTTAGAGATTGGGTATCAACGGCTCCTGGCTGCAAACAGTTAGCTCTTATGCCATATGGAGCAAACTCAAGTGCAATACTGCGTGTAATTGCTTCTAAGGCAACCTTTGCAGCAGAGACCGCAGCATAATTAGGCCATGCTTTAGTGTTTCCTTCACTCGTAAATGAAATAATCCGACTATCGGCTGCAAATAAATTAGCATCAAAAACTATGCTGACCCAATCATACAAGCTAATTGCCATGGCATCAATAGTTAAATGAAAATCATCATTTTTAAGCACATGCTTTGCACCATTCATCGGCTTCAGGTTTCCCTTTGCAACACTATGTATGAGCGTTTTAATTTTTGAACTACCGATCCTATTTTTAATTTCTGAAACAACTTCCTTTTGCTTTTCGGGTTTCAATACATCGATATTATAGGAAAGAAAATCAACTCCTTGGGCTTTAATGTTCTCAAAATCTATGTTAATTTGATTTAATTCACTTTTTCGATTGCGATGCACCACCATAATATTCATACCGTGTCGTGCAAGTTTATTTGCAGTTGCTAGCCCTAACCCACTGCTCCCACCGAGAATGAGTGCCCATTCATTTTTATTTTCAAAATCTTTGATCATATACAAAGTTTCCGCCTACGCGAAAAAAAATTAATTTTAATTTACCATTCTAATAAAATTCGTTGTGCAGAGAACCCTGGTCCAAAACTAAGCATCAACCCAAGTTCACCAGGCTTAGGGCCTCTTTGCATGAACCGTTCTAATACATATAAAACAGTGGCGCTACTCATGTTTCCATAGTCTTTTAAAATTGCTTTAGTATCGTCTATATTTTTACCTAAATTTCCAAAAAGCTCTTCGACTGTCTGTACAATTTTCTTTCCTCCAGGATGAAAAACCAGATGGTCTATATCTTCAATTTTTTTATCATACTTTGCTAAAAAAGGATGTATGACTTGGGGAAAATGCTCAGCTATTTTTGCTGGGACTTCTGGATCTAATATCATTTGTAATCCGCCATTTGTCACTTTAAATCCCATCATTGTCGTAGCGTCATAAAAATGATACATTTCATCTCCTATAATCTTAGGTCCTTTACTATCTTCTTCTGAAGACAATAGCGTACATGCAGCTCCATCTCCAAAGATCGCCGCGCTTACTATATTAGTCATGCTATGATCATCGAGTTGAAATGTCGCTGTAGGTGATTCTATAGCAATTACAGCAGCTCTTTTACCAGGGTTTGCCTGCAGAAAATTTCTAGCATATATAATTCCTGAAACTCCTGCTGCACAACCCATTTCTGTAACTGGTAATCTCACGATATCTTGCCTCAAATTAAGATCATTAATAATGAAAGCATCTAAAGATGGAATCATTATCCCTGTACAGCTTACTGTGATTATATAATCTAACGATGCAGGATCCCAGTTTGTCTTTTTTAACGCTTTTTGTAATACGGATGTTCCTAATTTTTTTACTTCTCTTATGTAAATATCATTTTTTTCTTCAAAAGAGGTAGCTGTAAATACTTCCTCGATACTCATGATGCCATAACGTCTATCTACTGCTGCATTTTCAAAGATTTTGAGTACTTTTCTTCTAAAACGATCTTCTTCACCAGATAACCATTGAGAAACAAAAGGTAAAATTTCTTTAGTTGCTCTCATATATTGCGGTAATTGTTTAGTTACCGCGGCTATTCTTACTTCCAAATTTTTTTTCTTTTTAATGTATTAATATACTAAAGTGGTTCAATTTTTTTCAATTTGCTGTACCCTTATGTACTGATCTTTATCAAAACATGCTTTTTTACTCAATTTACGTCTTTTTATTCCTTTATTGCCTGCCTTGTTATGAATTGGTAAAATTATTTAACTATTCTAAAAAGGTTAAAATCACTTCATTGTTTTTACAACCCAACAATATCTAAATGCCCACTTCCAATCAATTTGATATTGCTTAAAGTTTAATTCTTTTGTATACCTCAATAATTCCTCTTTTTTGAAGCCTCTTTTAATTGATACTAAACCATCATGCTTTGCTATATAACTTTTAATAAAGAATAGACTAAACAGCTTGAAAAGATAATATGCTATTTTGCTTCTTTGCAGATCATTAATAACAACACCAAGAGAAGCAAGTTCTACAGATTTTTTCATAACACCTTTGAGTTCTGTACAACTAAGATGATGTAAGGTTAAGGTACTTATAATGACATCGCATGTAAATGTAGAACTTTGAAGTTCTAAAATATTCTGTTTTTTATATGCTATTTCAGGGTATTTGATACTTAACTTTTTTGCTAACTCAAGGCTTTTATTATTCAAATCTATACCTATAAACTTTGCATGTATTTGCTTTTTTCTAAATGAATCTGCTATTGCTCTTAACATTTCACCATCACCACAACCGAGATCAAGTATGAGTACTTCTGTCGATAGATTAGCCTCTTCTACCAAACTATGTACAGCCTTGATTGTAATCGTATTTCCCCCTAGCCATTTATTAACTCTTGAAATATCGGATAACGCTATTTTCAATGCTTTTTGAGCTACTTTTGGGTTATCCATAAGTTCAGGCTCATTGCTTCTATGTTCTAGTTCTACTAACATACCAAAGGTTCTCCGTGAGTTTGTTTAATAATTTTGGGTGTAATAAAGGGTAGCGTATGTGCTAACCCATAAGAAATCTGCTGTAAATTACCATTTAATACTATTTTTTGTAGCACCCTACCTATATATAATCGTCTGGAGAAAGTAGTATTCCATCGTTTTGCGTACAGTTTTTCAATCTCTATTCTTGATAGTGTCGTGGGTCGCTCAATATTCTCTATTAATAGCTCACTAATGATTTTTGCACTCTGTATAGCCATTGCCATACCGTTTCCGCATAGCGGATGTATCAAACCTGCAGAGTCACCTACCATGAAGATGTGCTGCTCTACCGGTTTTTTTTTATCAAAATTTACTTGACTTATAGTTATAGGAGCATCAAAAAGAGGTTCTGCTTCTTTAAAAAACTTTTTAAGATGCTTATTCTTACACATTATTTCTTTCTGAAAAGCGTGTATATCTTTATATTTCTTGAAACTATTATAATGCACCAAATAACATGCATTGACCATGTCATTTTCAACCGTAGAGAGTCCGCAATATCCTCCTTTGAAATTATGGAGTGCTACTGTATCAGAATCAAAATTACATTTATAATGTGATTTTACAGCCAACCACGATGATGTATTGAAACTAAATGCTCGTTTTAGGGTTTTGTCTAATATAGAACGCTTGCCGTAAGCTCCAATAACATACGTGCTGGTTAGCATTTGATTTCTGGTCGTCTTTATCTGAAAAATATCGTTATTGTATTGTATATCTATGACTTGATCGCTAATTAACTGTACACCGAGTTGTTCTGCTTTTTTCCATAAATGATAATCTAAAGTATATCTACTAATGCCAAACCCTCCTAATGGCAACATACTATGTATGGTATTTCCTTTATGAGTGCTAATAGTAAGTTTTGATATATTAACCGGATTTATATGCTCTAAGCCTATATTCAAAAAATCAAAATATGGTAGCACTTCGTTGGAAATATATTCACCACAAACTTTATGTTTTGGGTATGTCTCTTTCTCAATTAATACAACGGTAATCCCTTTCATCGCTAGATGAATTGCACTTGTTAACCCCGCTAATCCCCCACCGATAATTATTATGTGTGAATGTTTGTTCATATAATGAAGATACACAAAATTTGAGCATAAAAAAATCCCGATTCTTACCTCGGGATTTTGATTATTATACTTGTAAAATATTATTGTTTTACTTGTTCTTGAGCTTCTCTCTTCATTTTTTCATTAGCAACGATACCAAGCTCAACTCTTCTATTTTTTGCTCTTCCTTGTGAAGTAGAATTATCGTACTTAGGAAGTGTTTCTCCGTGAGCATAGGTGGTAAGACGACCTCTACTTATTCCTTGAGAAACTAAATATTCAGTAACTGAGTTCGCTCTTTTTTGTGATAATGACATATTGTAGCTATCATCTCCAGTATTGTCAGTATGTCCTTCTACAATGATATCTGTATCTGGGTATTCCTTGAATATACCTGCCAATTTATTCAAATTAGCTTTAGATTTTGAATTGATATTAGATTGATTTGTAGCAAAGTAAACACCACTATTTTCATCAAAAACAACATCGATACCCTCTCCTACTCTTGTAACTTCGGCTCCTGGTATTTCTGACTCAATTTTCTGAGCTTGTTTATCCATTTGTTTACCGATAACACCACCGGCTACTCCACCGACAACGCCACCAATAACAGCGCCTAATGCTGAGTTTTTCTTCTTTACATTATTCCCGATGATTCCACCAAGAACAGCACCAGCTGCTGTACCAATTACAGCTCCTTTTTGAGTATTGTTAGAATTTTTAACAGCCTCGCAACTCGTAAACATGGCTAATGCTATCAAAGCTACTCCTAGTTTTTTTAGATTTGTCTTCATTATGTGTATATTATTATTGTATTTTATTAAAATTCATCGTGATCACAAAAGGTGATCCTTCAAGACTAACGGTCATTGCCCAAGTCATCGTTGTATCATCCAAATGTTTTAATGCCATTCTATATCCGGCATTATTATTTGTACTCTTCTTTTTTTCATTGATTGGTTTGAACATAAAGTAGTATTCTCCATCTCCTTCTGGCTTTGGAATTGTAAATCTGAAGTTACGCTCTCCGGTAGAAGCACAACTGCTTTGGTTTACCTGGTATTTACCAGTATTATTGTTAGGAATAAATTTCCATAAACTACCTGTAAAACACTCTGCAGATGCATCATTATAAAGATTTACATCAAATATACCCGAACGGTCATATGTGATATTATCAAGAGACCACTCTCCTTTTAATGTTTTTTTTGCTGCAATTACTGTTTTTTGAGGAGCACTGCAGGAGGCTAGCAATATGACAGCTAGCAATACTATAATTTTTTTCATTTTGTAGTTAGATTTAATTACTTAAAAATAGTTAATAACGATATAACGCTTCAAAAATTATTATATTTCTATCCATATAAATTACTAAACACAACATGTATAATATATTGTACGGATTTTATACATTAAAGTTATTAATCTGATACAATATTACTAAAGGAATGACTGGTACATTACCTCATTTGCAAAAATGTTTGTCTCGTATCAAGAAATATCGAGCTATCAATCACGTGGCACTCTAAATAGTAAAAAGAGACCTACTGCGAAGAATACAATTAGGAAAAGAATCGAATATCTCACACTTCCCGTCAGTTGCGCTATAATACCATATGAGAACATCCCAATAACGATCCCGATTTTTTCTGAAACGTCGTAAAAACTGAAGTATGAAGCAGTATCAACGGCATTCTCGGGTAATAATTTTGAGTAAGTTGATCTCGATAGTGCCTGAATTCCTCCCATGACTAATCCTACTATGGCTGCAGCTACATAAAATTGAAATGGAGTGGTGATCGTATACGCATACACACAAATTCCGATCCAAATGAAATTAATACTAATAAGTGTTTTAATATTTCCAAACTTTGATGAAGCCTTAGATGTAATAAATGCTCCCGCAACAGCAACCAACTGAATTAACAAAATACTTATAATTAAACCCGTGGTTGGATTTTGCTCTCCCCAGTCTAATTCTTCAATACCGAAATAAGTTGCAATAAGCATTATGGTCTGTACTGCCATGCTATACACAAAAAATGCGGTTAGGTATCTACGAAGTTTGATATTAGCTTTTAGGGCTTGCCATATCATTTTTAGTTCCTTGAAACCGTTAAAAATAACCGCCTTGGTTAATGCGTCTTTTTTATTTCCATTGGGTAGGTAATAATATGTGTATTGGCTAAATCCTATCCACCATATTCCTACCATGACAAAAGATAGTCTTGTTGGAGTGCCCTCGTCTTCAAAACCAAACCACTCAAATTTTAAAATCATGATAAGATTGATGATTAGTAGCATCACACTACCAATGTACCCTAATGAATATCCTTTGGCACTAATAGAATCTTGTTGTTCTGGAAATGCTATATCCGGCAAATATGAATTATAAAATACAATACTTGCCCAAAAGCCAATCAAACCAAAGAAATAGCAAAGCAAACCAAACCAAAGATGCTCTAAAGAGAACCAATATAACCCTATACACGATACAGCTCCCAAGTAGCAAAAGAATTTTAGGAAATTCTTTTTATTGCCAACATAATCTGCTATACCCGATAGTAAAGGGCTTATAAAAGAAACCACCAAAAACGCTAAAGCAGTGACATAACTAATTAAGGAATCATTATTTAAGTCAAATCCTAAAAAATATACAGTATCACTTACAATGTTATCGTCTGCATCTCGAATAATAGTAAGTGCTCCCCAGAATATGGGAAATATCGCTGAAGAGATCGTTAAATTATATACAGAATTTGCCCAATCATAGAATGCCCAAGCATTTAGTAATTTCTTATCTCCTTTAGGTAGTATTTCGCTCATATTATGTGTGAAAATTATACAAAAATGATTCTATTCTAGGATAGATTAGTTTTATTACACTAAAAAACCGTTCTGAATTCATCCAGAACGGCTTCTAAAATAGGTATAATCTTCGTAAGAATATGAATTTTACAATTATTTAAAGGAGGTAACGCCAAATTTTCTGGCTTCTGCTCTAGCAGCTGGAGCCCAAGCTGTAAGGTTACGAATTCGAGTATCACTCGATGGGTGTGTGCTCATAAACTCTGGTGGTGCCTGTCCTCCACTATTGGCTTTCATGCGTCTCCATAAATTGGCGGCTTCATTAGGATCATATCCTGCAATAGCCATAAGCTGCAATCCTATACGGTCTGCTTCGGTTTCATGGCTTCTACTGAAGGGTAGCATTACTCCAAACTGGCTTCCTAATCCAAAAGCAGTACCTACAATTTGTTGTGTGGTTTGACTTTTTCCACTTACAGCGACTGCTGTTGCTACTCCTGCTACTTGTTGCAATTGACCCGCACTCATACGTTGTTGCCCATGATTAGCTAATGCATGTGCTACTTCGTGCCCCATAATAGTTGCTATGCCGGTTTCATCTTTTGCTATGGGTAAAATACCAGTGTAAAAAACAATTTTGCCTCCGGGCATGCACCAGGCATTTACTGATTTATCTTCAACCAGATTGTATTCCCATTTGTAATCCTTGAGATAGCCAGAGTATCCATTAGCATTAAGCCAACGTTCTGAAGCCCTTGCAATTTTTTGACCAACAGTTGTAATTCTTTGCGCTTCAGAAGTTCCTCTTACTACTTTATTCTCACTTAAAAATTGGTTATATTGTTGAAAAGCCATCGGTAGTATTTGTGAATTAGATACTAATGCCAGGGTTTTCTTTCCAGTAAAGGGATTTGTTTTACATGAGAGAAACAATGTGATACCAAAAACCAATACTATTATATTTTTATATTTCATGATACAAATAAATAAATTTATAAAAACATAAAATTACGAAAATCATAAATCTATTTTGATAGTATCGACTTTTAATTTAACTCAATCCATAATTGGTAACGATTACTGAGATTATAAGAAAACTTTAGTGTCTATGTTTGGAAAAGAACATATAAATCATCGATAACAAAGATAAAATAGAAGATATAAACCTATAATTGGCATTACTTATTAATGGATCTAAGTGCTTTTTTGATGATGTAAATAGTTTCTTTCGTAGGAGATTCTTTCTCCCATCTCGCACATACATTTTGAACCCAATCTGGTCTGGTTTTACTGGCATCATTAAGCCAGTTTCCTACAGCATCTCTAACGTATTTTGATGTGTCGGATTTGAGAGGTTCTAATATTGAAATTCCTTTTTCGGGATTTTCCTTGAGTTCATCAATTTTTTTGGTCCATACACCAATCGGGCGTGTGGTTTCAACTGCATAACGTCTAATATTTTCATCTTTACTTGATGTCCATTGCGATAATAAGTTAATTGCAGGATTCAAATCTTTTATAATTTCTCCTTTTGAAGCGAAAATAACCACTTCTCGTACTCCAAAATGAGTATCAGCCGCAAAGGATTTAAGAGTTTCTAATTTGGCTACAACTTCTGGTTCCTGCATTCCTGCCCAGTACGTGGCCCAGCATCTAGGAACATCGGATGCGTGATCTGATAAATGGTTTAGAATTTCCTGATTGGTTGTTAATTGCATAAACATGGTGCCAATTACCTTTGTATTAGCATTAGCAGAAGGTTTTTTTTGCGAAGAAATTGCTTCATAAAAACTATCGTACCACTCGCTTTTATCAATATCATTTAAAATCTTTTTTAAGAGTTTTAATTGATCCACAGCCAACCATTCTATAAGATTAGCCGTTTCAATTTCTCCTCTGTTCAGATATTCTATTACTTCTGGATTAAGGTCTTTAAAGCTTCTGGCTCCTTTTCGGTTTTGAATGTGTACTGGGATCATGTCGGATTAATGAGAAGTGAATGATGCTGTCAAATATAATACAATGACAGCATCATCATCATATATTTTATAATTTACTCTTCAAACTGATTAAATGCATCAAAATGATACATCTGTATCGATTCTGGTTTAATAACGTTAAAAACTGCTGCTGCTTCTGGATTTTTGGCTAAATCGGTAGCAGCATCTTTGGCCGATTTCATATCTGTCCAATACACGATATCAATATATTTACCATCCCCATTACTGGCTGTAGTACGTTCTACAAATCCATAATATAATTTTACAATGTTATTAAGAGAAGCTAATGCAGTTTCTACTTCTTCTTTAGAATAGCCTTGATACGCTTCAAATAATACAACTTCTACTACATTGGTCTTGGTTTTCATTGGTTTTGAATTTTGATTAGGTGTTGTTGTGCAGTTAAATAATAAGTTTATCATAATGATTATAATTAACTTGTTCATGAGTATTAATTTTAAACAAAACTAAAACCTAATGATGACAACCCTATGTCAGTAGTTTTTTTAAGAAGAAATATTTGTTCTATATAAATGCGCTCTTCTATTGTAGTAGTCTTCCAGAGTAAACCGTTGTTGAGCAAAAAGCTCTTGGGTTTCGATAAGATGTATAATGCGGTCGGTTCTAAACTCTCGATAATCGTCGCGTAACCTACAGTATGCAATTAAAACCCAGGTATTATTAGAGAAATATACACCTAGCGGTTCTATTAATCGTTTACTTTGCTCTTTTGATGCTTTGGCGTATTGAATTTCTAGGATTCTGAGATCAGTAATGGCTTGTTGTATAATTGATAATGTATTACTTGGATGAATCGCCCGCTTTGAATACGTAAAAATTCGCTGTTCTAGAATTTCCAATTTTTCTTTTTGCGTAGTTTTTAGTACTGCAATCACTTTCTCTATAGCATCTTGATATTCGTTGATTAATGACTGATCGTTATTGGTTTTTATAATTTTAGACGCCGTTAATAATGCATTGGCTTCTTTTTCTGTAAACATAACTGGTGGCAATGAATATCCATCCACCAAAAAATAGCCTGTACCTGCCTCTGCACCTATGGGTACACCTGCATCTGTAAGCGCTTGCATGTCTCGATAGATAGTACGCAAACTTACCTCAAATTTATCAGCAAGTGAAGCAGCTTGCACCACCTTTTTTGATTGTAATTTTACCAGTATAGCAGTTAATCGATGTAAGCGTTTCATTATTTTATATCGTATTCGTCGTCTGAGGTTCTGGTAGTATCTAAGTCGCTCAAATCTGTAGTATTATTAATAAAATACTCATTTTCTTCGATACTTTCTCCTTCGTTAATACCTTCTAATTCTTCTGGGGGATTCAATTTCTTGTCCCTAATCATTCCACCGGTCATAATTAAACTGGTACCGATAATAACGAATAACAAAATACCGGGTTCAAATCCTTCTACCATAGCCTCAGTAGGGATTGCATAAAATAGAAGTACGGTGATCAATCCTCTAGGTGCTATAAATAACTGAGGTGAAATATCTTTCCCTATAAAAAGGCGTAATAAACCGTATCGTATACCATAAATTGATATTAGAATCAATAAACTAATAAGTGTAACTTTAAGACTCAATAAAGAAGAAAGTACAATGGTAACTCCAAAAATCACAAAAAATAAGGTTCGTACAACAAAAGCTGTTTCTGCAGTAATTACATGCAATTCGTGGTATATTGATTTTGCTTTTTCAAAATCTAAAAACTGTCTTAGTTTTCCCTGAAAAAACAATTTCATATTAGCGATAACCAATCCAAAGATTAAGATAATGATTAATGAAGACAAATGCATTTTTTTACCTAATCCATATAGTAAAAGTAATACAGCGATCAATAGGAAAAGTTTGACTTGACTTTTAATTTTCTGAAAAATGATAATAATTGCATAACTAGCAATCAAAGAGATTACAATGGTCAAAAAAAGGTTTAAGAAAAACCCACTTACTCCAGAGTCTTCTGCAGGATTTAGTCTTCCGGTAAGGAAATAAAACAGCATAATTCCTAAGATGTCAGAAAATGTACTCTCATAAACATGAAATTCTTTTTTGGCTTCAGATAAACCACTTACACTAGGAATAATAATGGCGCTACTCAATATAGACAAAGGTGTGGCATATAACCAGGCAGATTGCATCGTCATCCCATCAATCAGTGCCTTGAGGATAACTGCTGCAATAAAAGTTGATGCAACTAACCCGATTAATGCTATTGCCATTGATTTCAGAATAGGCATGAGTTTATCACTCTTCAATTTTAACTCTAGTGCAGCCTCTAAAACAATCATAATTAACCCAACGATACCCAAAACTTCCAGCATCGGGAAAAAATCAATAGAATCTGTTCCAAATGCTTTGATTGCATATTGTAAAACAATTCCGAGAATGATTAGCATCAAAACTGCCGGAATATTAGTTTTCTTTGAAATAGCATTAAAAATAAATGATAAAATAATTACGACAGAAATCTCAATAATAAGATTGTATGATGAAAAAATATCCATGAGTAGGTTTAAGGTTGATTATATGTGTTGATAGCCCATTTAAAAACGTAGAACAAACCAAAATTGGAGTTGTTATCCAAAAGTAAATATTTGGCACATCTTAATATCACAAAAAGTTAACTATTAAAAGCGATGAAAAGATAGTAAAATATTTTAAAGTAAAACGGCTGATAGTGGCATCGATATTATATTTAATCTCCTGTGCCATTTAGAAATTGGTATTAGATATGAGGTTAATATAAATTTAACGTACTATGCCTAGAAAATAATATACCTTTAAACGTCTACAAAAAATATAAAAAGCATGTCGAATACAGGATTAATTATTGAGGAACGAAGTCGAGACATTGGGGATTTCTTAGTGGGTAGACTCATTCCATTTAGAAAAAAGCGTATGGTAGGACCTTTTATTTTTATTGATCATATGGGGCCTACTATTATAAAAGAAGGGCATTATATGGATGTCGATCAACACCCTCACATCGGTTTGTCTACACTAACGTATATGCTAGAAGGTGAATTAGTGCATCAGGATAGTATTGGCACAAATCAACGTATCGCTCCCGGATCTGTGAATTGGATGGTGGCCGGAAAAGGAGTTACACACACCGAAAGAACACCTAATGATTTGAGAAACACATCTCAATTTACAGCCCATGGTTATCAGATTTGGGTAGCATTACCTAAGGAACTAGAAGATATAGCGCCCGAATTTCATCATATTGATGGCAAAGACTTGCCTGCTTGGAGTGACAACGGAACACAATTTCGCCTCATTGCCGGGAAAGGATACGGAAAAACTTCTCCTGTACCTGTACATTCTGATTTATTTATGATTGAAATACATACTGAAAAACAATATGAGTTAAAAATTAAAGGTGAGTTACAGGGAGAAATTGGTATTTGTATTGTAAAAGGTGCCATTGAAGCATGCGATGATAATATTGAACAAGGAAATATGCTAGTTTCTAAAACTGACGATAGCTGCTCGATTATATTAAAACCTAATACACACCTCCTATTATTTGGTGGTCAACCTTTTGATGAAGAACGCCATATATATTGGAATTTTGTTTCTACAAGTAAAGAGAAAATCGAACATGCAAAAGAGCGATGGAAAACTCATCAATTTCCAAAGGTCTTTGGTGATAATACCTATGTGCCTTTGCCTGGTTAATCTACCAAAAACCATGTTATATTGCAAAAACAAGCTAGATGCTCTAGTCTAACAAATACGTAATCAGGTCTTCGTCAATTTTTTCGGTGTCGGCTGCAGTATTAGATAATCCTTTGGTTTCTAAAAAATCATTAAAAATAAAAATGTAGCCATTTCTTTGGATTATAAATTGTTTCGATATGCTTTTCATTCTAAGGCTTTGAATCCATACCTATAATCAACCAGACCCTGAAATCCACAGTCTGAGTTTTTACCCGGGGCCTTGATACGTAGCATCCCAAAAAGTTTCATATTGTGTTCCTAATGATTTTTCATTTACATCTGGCAGAATCTGTTTCTCTAATTTTTTGATAAAGAAAGGATTCTTTTTGGAAATTTTTGACTGATTTGTATCAATATGTATATCAAATCTCGATACGGTTAAAATTGATTACGTTAATGTGAGTTCAATGTATAAAGAAAAAGTTCCTCTTTATCGTTTGCTATTTTTACTATTTTGTCAAATTGAAGCCCTAGCTTTTCTAATAATCGTTGAGAAGAAGTATTATCTGGAGTAGTGATCGCGTTTAATGTTGTTATTCCAAACTCATTAAGCCCGATTTCCTTTAATTTAGTACAAGATTCAAAAGCATATCCATTCTTTTCATATTGAGGAAGAAATGCAAAACCAATGTCGATTCCTTCCAGACCTTCTCTGTCGTATAAGCCACAAGTTCCGATTTTTGCTTTATCGGATTTTCTAATAACCGTGTAATTAGAAAACCCTAGTTTTGCTAATTGTGGTAACATGCTATTGATTATATATTCTTTGGCATCGTCCAGGGATTTAATATCTCTGTCTCCTATAAATTTTAACCATTTGGGAGTATTGACCAATTCGTATATAAAAGGAGCATCTTCTAAAGAAGTTGGTTTGATGATTAGTCTTTGCGTTTCAAACGCGTTGTATTCAATCATTTTATTTTTTTGAATGTTGAACCCGTTTTATGCATCATATACTAAACAAAAAAATATTGGCGCTTGATGAAAGCGCCAATACAGATATACTGTTTATGCTATTGTTATTGATTACCCAATATTAGTGGCATACCATCTTTTCCTGAACCTACAATCACTACTTTTGCATTAGGCGATTTGGCTAGCTCTAATGTTGCCTGTATTCCTTTCTCTTTAAGGATTTTATCTGTCAAAGAAGCACTAAGTATTTGATTTGCTACTGCTTTACCTTCGGCATCTATTTTTTGTCTCTCTGCCTCTTTTTGAGCTTTAGTTAATTTAAACTCATACTCTAATGATTCTTGCTCTTGCTTTAATTTACGCTCAATAGCTTCTTTGATCGTTGGTGGTAACGTTACATCACGCACTAAAACCTCATTTAGCTGCACAAATTGATCTTCTACAATCTTTTTAGTCTCTTCAAAAATCTCTTTTTGAATAACATCTCGTTTACTAGAATATAACTGCTCAGGAGTATATCTACCGACAACACTACGAGCTGCAGATCTTATCGTTGGGAGCAATATTCTTGCTACATAATTTTCTCCTTTTTGCTGATGCAATAATCCAAGTTTATCATAATCAGGTTGAAACCAAGCTGATGCGTCTAACTTGATTTCTAGTCCATTAGAAGATAGTACCTGCATTTTCTCAAATACTTCTTGCTGTCTTACTTCATAAACAATCACTTTGTTCCAGGGAGCGACAATATGAAACCCTTCTCCCAATGGTGGTTGATCTGTCACTACACCGCCTCCAAAAGTTTTATAAAGCACTCCGGCCTCACCCGAACCGATAGTTTCTGTTGATTTTGCAATAAAAACGATTGCTAAAACGATAACAATCAGAATAGGCAACCCTATTTTTGGTAATTTTTCCATAGTAATTTTGAATTTTAATTTTAAATAAGTCCGTTATATTTTCTGGCAAACCATTCAATGGTAAGTAATAAAATGACAATTGCTAAAAGATATTTCCAATCAATTAAAGATACTACATTTTCCTTGCTTTTTTGTATCGTTTGGTATCTTTGATCTTCATTTAAATCCTTCATCAACGAATCTGTTTGATTCAAATAATACGGTTTCCCTTTAGTATTAGTCGCCAGTAGTTTTAGTTTTGTTACATCTGCATTAAGGTATTGTTGCTCTACATTATATTCTAAGATTGAAAAACTTCCTGATCTGGCAATGTTTTCGCCTATAACGGAAACTGTATATTCATAGTTACCTGCAGGTATACTACTAAGATCCACCTCGTATGCATTGTTTTTTAATAGCATCGGAATGGTTTGAGTGGCGTCTGTATTTTTATTTTTTATCGTGATTCTCAAACTGCCTCTCCTATCAAATTCATAATTCTTGGTAAAATATTCGGCTTTAATTTTTATACTGGTATTACCATAGTAGAAAGATTCTGAAATTGTATTTAATCTACTTTTTCGCTTGTTTGAAGCAAGGTACTGTACTAATTTCCCAAAAAAATTATCAAAATCTTCAAAGTTTTTTGAGCTGATATAATTTTGAGCTCTCCATCTCCACAATCCCTCACCAAACAATACTGCCTCTCTAGTGCCATCTTGCTCTAGAGTAACCAGAAGAGGATCATCTGTTTCTATATTGCCTATAGTACGATACAACAATGGGTCATAATTCGCATTAAATTTTGTTTCACCAAAAGTACCTGTTAGCGGGGGGTAATTTTCAAAACCAATATTATCTAAGAGAAAGGTGCCGTAATTTGCATTAAATCTTGGAATATAATATTCTGTTTGCCTGGTAATTTCCTGGCTATATTTATTTTGTATTTTATTAAGAAAAAACCAGTCTGTTTTGGAGCCAGCGATAGTAAAATGGTTCTTTTTAAGTGTATTTAATTTCTCGTAGAAATTTCTGAATCTTGTATTTGGCTGATAAATAATGATAAGCTGATACGCATCTAGATCGACGTTGTTTGCATCAGATGGTCTAATTATTTCAATACTACGCCTTTCGTTACTTTCTACACTTTTCTTAATAACCCCTAGATCAGGATGAACAATATCACTAATTAATAAGACATTTGTTTTTTGATCAATCACTTCTACAGCAAAGGCTTTTGTGTTATTGATTACATTTTTCTCATTATCTAAAGGAACTAGTTTAGCCAGATATTGAACCACACCTGCCCTACTCGCAGGTAATGTAAAATTAACTACTTCAGAATTATTATTTTCTGAAAATGAAATGGGTTGTGAATAAACCGTATTATTTCCTGATGTAACTTCGAATCGGGTACTTACAGTACCATTTCCTGAATATGTTAGTATAACTTCTACTGGAAATTTATTTTTGAGATATGCATATCGATTTACATTAAGTTGCTGGATCTTGGTATCCATAACTGCAGTTGTATCGCCAGAAATAATAGGAAAAACGCCTTGTTTATAACCAATAGTACTAAATTGATAGTCTTTACCATAAGTTTGATTACCATCAGTTACTAACACGACAGGTGCTATAGCATTTTTGTAAATTTGATTGAGATCATCCAAAGCCTTTGAAATATTGGTTTGTTTCTGATCAAACGAAAAGTGCAATGAATCATTCAATGCTGAAGAAAAAGAATAATAGACAACTTCGAATCTATCATGCAAAGCATCATTTTCTTGAATTTTTTCAATAAATTGTGTGATCGCCTGATCTTGCCCTAAGTGTTTTATAGATAAAGAATTATCTACTGCAACCACTAATTTTGGCTTTTCTGTATAATATTTTTTTTGTTTGAAAGTTGGGTTAATTAGTAATAGCAATAGTACAAAGACACTCAAAAAACGAAGAAAAGCAAAGAAAAGGTTCTTCCTCTTATTCTTTGCTTTATGTAAATATTGAAATAATGCTACAATCAATGCGATTATAAAAGCAATTATGATCAATACTATGGTTTGTGTTTGCATTCTATAGGTTACGGTATACAATTATAGGAACTAATCATGCTCCTGTGCATAGAAGTTTAATGACTATGACATCAAAAATACTATTAAAATTTTCAGAAATGATTTAAAATTAGGTTAACATTCCCCCATCTACATTAATAACTTGCCCTGTAACATATGTACTCAAATCACTAGCTAAAAACAGACAAGTATTTGCAATATCTTCTGGGCTACCTCCTCGTTTTAGAGGAATCGCATTTCTCCACCCATCAACTACTTTTTCGTCTAACTTAGCTGTCATTTCGGTCTCTATAAAACCAGGAGCAACCACGTTACTTCTTATATTTCTTGACCCAAGTTCTAATGCAACAGATTTTGAAAAACCAATAATACCTGCTTTTGATGCTGCATAATTTGCTTGTCCGGCATTACCTTTTACACCAACCACAGAACTCATATTTATAATACTTCCGCTACGCTGCTTGAGCATGGTTCTTTGAACAGCTTTGGTCATATTAAAGACGCTCTTCAAATTTACTTCGATTACTTTATCAAAATCTTCTTCGCTCATACGCATCAGCAAATTATCTTTAGTAATACCAGCGTTATTAATTAAGATATCTATGCTACCAAAAGTAGCTAAGACATCTTTTACTAAGTCTTGAGCTTGATCGTAATTAGCTGCATTACTTTGATATCCTTTTGCTTTAACTCCTATAGCATTCAATTCATTTTCTAATGCTTTTGCCGCATCAACTGAAGCACTATATGTAAAAGCTACGTTAGCTCCTTGTTGTGCAAAAACTTCTGCAATTCCTTTACCAATACCACGAGTAGCTCCTGTGATAATAGCTGTTTTACCTTGTAAAAGATTCATGTGTCTGTATTATTTTTTGGTATGTTATCAAATGTGAATTCAAATATAAGAATTACAAATAGCTCGCCAGCAATAAACCCTGTGATTTCTCGCAGGGCTTACATACAAATCATAATGGTTTGCTATAGTTTTAAATTTTCATTTTTCTTTTCATAATTAAAGAGATAATCTACATCAATTTCTTTGATAACCCCTAGTTTTGATAAGGCCTTCATGTTTACATCCTTCTTATTACCAATGACCAACACATTATAGGTTTCTCCTTTGATATTTTGTTCAAAAAAAGTATTCAAATCTGCAAGCGTCATGTTTTTGATCGTATTATACATTTCTTCTCGGTTATCATAATCAATACCTCTTTTGTTAAGTTTTTCATAGGTCCAGAAAATGTTGGATTTTGTAATCCGTTCTGCGGCTATTTTTTTTAGTGTTGCTTCTTTTGCCTGATTAAATTGTTGTTCTGCTTCTGGCATATTGGTCATTAAATCCATCATAGCCTCTATTGCTTCTGGCATTTTATTGGCTTGCGTGCCAATATAGGCGTAGATATAATCTGATTTCTCTTTTTCTGATGCAGTAGAATATGCTGAAAAAGCTGAATATGCTAATGATTTTGACTCACGAATTTCTTGAAACACTATAGAGGACAATCCGCTACCAAAATAGGTGTTAAATAATCTGGAAGCAGCCATCTTACCAGGGTCAAATTCTGATCCCTTGGCTAAAAAAATCATTTCACTCTGTACCATGTCATAATCTACAAAATATACGTTTCCTCCAGTCTCCTTTTGAACATAATCTGTTTGTTCTGGATAGTCTAATAGTTCTGATGGTATATTATGATTCTTATTTAGTGCAACTATGGCCGCGTCTACATCTTTACCATAATAAAAAATACGTTGCTTATAATTTTTGAGCGCTTTAATTTTATCCACTAATTCCTTTGGATTGATAGCTTTTAATTCATCGATAGTATAGATATTACGTAATGGAGAATTTTCTCCATACATACCATAGCTAAGCAAACCATCCCATAGAATACTTCCTTTTTGTGTTTTATTATCCTGACGCCCTTTTGAAATTTTATCAACATATTTAGCATAGGTTTCTTGGTCAGGAACTGCATTATCCCATAAGTGTTCTAATAAAATTAAACCAGGTTCTAGGTTTTCTTTTAAACCAGAGATACCTACAAATGTTATATCTGATCCAGCACTTACTGTATAATTGATTCCTAATTTATAGAATTCCTTTTTTATTTCTTCGGGAGTGTATTTTTCTGTTCCTAGATAATTTAAGTACCCAGCTGCAAGAGATGCTTTTTTATCATTATCCTGACCCATATCAAAAATAATATTCAAACTAAAAAGATCATTATTTGGATTTTCTATGTAGGAAATTTCTAATCCATTATCGGTTTTGAGTTTTTTGATTGCTGCTTTATAATCTATAAATTTTGGAGTTAATGGTTTTGTTTCTATCGCACTAAACTCTTTAAAAAATTTCGATTGTTTATCTCTGTTTAATTGTACAGGAGTTATTCCTGGGTTCTCTACTTTTGCAACTTGCTTATCTTCTCCCTTACGCTTGTAGGTAACGACATAATTCCCTTTATAAAAAGAGTTTGCAAAGTCTACTAATTCTTGTTTAGAAATTTTCTTAAGTTCATCAAGAAATTCTAATCTATCTTTCCAATCTTGTCGATTGGTAAATGCTTGATAATATGCTCTTGCTAGTGCCGTGTTATTTTCATACTGTCTCGTCTGTGATAATTTTAAATCATTAATTACTGCAGCAAGCATCCACTCATCAAATTCTCCGTTCTTTAGTTTTTCGATTTCGTTAAGAATTAAATCTTTTACTTCATCCAAGGTTTGACCTTCTTTTGGTTTTCCATAAAAAGAATGGAATCCGTAGTCATTAAAAAATGAAGGAGAACATCCTGCATTTTGTACTACTTGTTTTTGATTTAAATTTAAATCAATCAAACCTGCCTTTCCATTAGTTAGTATCATATCTGCCAAAGTAAGTAATTTCTCTTCTTTGGTACCTACTCCCGCAGAGCGGTAAGCTATTGAAATGGATTCTGCAGTTGGGCCAAAAACTTCTTTTTGAATCGGAGCAACAATAGGCTCCTCTTTTGGTAATTGTGGATGTATAACTTCTTTTTTCTTGTAATGTCCAAAAGCGTCATTTACTTTTTTTATGGTTTCATCAAAATTGATATCACCAACTAAGACTACAGCAAGATTATTGGGTACGTAATAGGTGTTAAAATAGCTATCTATCGCCACCATTGATGGATTTTTTAAATGTTCTGAAGTTCCGATAGTTCTTTGTTGCCCGTAAGGATGGTTAGGAAACAATCCCTCTGTCATTGCGTAATAGGCTTTTCTTGAATCACTATCCAGAGCTCTATTAAATTCTTCATATACAGCCTCTAATTCTGTATGAAATAAGCGAAGTACTAATTGGCTAAAGCGTTCGCTTTCTATTTTGAGCCATTTGTCTAATTCATTAACCGGAATTTTATTTTTATACACTGTCTCTTCATACCAAGTATGCGCATTGGTCCCTTGAGCTCCGAGAGAACTAACCATTTTGTCATATTCATTTGATATTGATATTTTTGAAGCTTCCTGGGATACCTGATCAATCTTTTTGTAGATTTCTTTCTTTTTTTCTGGATCAGGTTCTGCTTTATGTGCTTCATATAAATCAGAAATTTCTTGCAGCAGCACTTTTTCTTTTTCAAAATCCTGTGTTCCTATCTCGTCTGTGCCTTTAAACAACATATGCTCTAAATAGTGGGCCAATCCTGTTGCTTCTTTTGGATCATAATTGGATCCTGCTCGAACAGCAATATAGGTCTGGATTTTTGGTTCTTCTTCGTTTTTGGCTAAATATACTTTCAGACCATTCTCTAAAGTATATAAACGCAAACCCGTAGGATCATTAGTCACAGTTTCATAGGAGAACCCAGAAGCATCAGTGTGTTGTTCTACTTTGATTTCGTTTTGTGCATTCGCCTTTGGTGATGAATTTTTGCAATTGCTAACTATCATAGTTGCTAGCACCAGTAAAAGCATCTTAAACCTTCTCATAGATTAATTTTTTGATACGTAAATAAGTAATATTTATGGTATAAAGCGTAGGAATGTGACTTAATTTAATAAAATTTTAACTCCTTAAGGGCATTTTAAAAAGCCTCTTAAAAATTAATTTAAGAGGCTTTTTTTGTGAAGTTGTACAAAACTTTTGTAATTCGATATTCAATGCTCTTTTTATGCGAGTACTTCGGCTACTTTTTTCCCAATCTCTGCAGGAGAATCTACTACATGAATCCCGCATTCTCGCATGATTGCTTTCTTAGCAGCGGCTGTATCTTCACTACCACCAACAATTGCTCCTGCGTGTCCCATAGTACGTCCCGCAGGTGCCGTTTCTCCAGCAATGAAACCAACAACTGGTTTTGAAGTACCACTTTCTTTTATCCATTTTGCTGCATCAGCCTCTAGTTGTCCCCCGATTTCTCCAATCATTACAACACATTCAGTTTCTGGATCATTGACTAACAACTCAACAGCTTCTTTGGTTGTAGTACCAATAATGGGGTCACCACCAATACCTATAGCTGTAGTAATACCTAATCCTTGTTTTACAACTTGGTCTGCAGCTTCATACGTTAGTGTTCCAGACTTAGATACAATACCAACATTCCCTTTTTTGAATACAAACCCTGGCATAATTCCAACTTTAGCTTCTTCTGGAGTAATAACTCCAGGGCAGTTTGGTCCAATAAGTCTACATTCTTTACCCTTTATATAATTTGAAGCTTTGATCATATCGGCAACAGGAATACCTTCTGTGATTGTAATAATTACTTTTATTCCTGCATCAGCAGCTTCCATAATTGCATCTGCTGCAAAAGCAGGTGGTACAAAAATAATCGTTGTATCTGCTCCTACTTCTTTAACAGCATCTTCTACAGTATTAAAAACAGGTTTATCCAAATGGGTTTGTCCTCCTTTTCCTGGGGTAACACCTCCAACAACATTGGTACCATATTCAATCATTTGGCTGGCATGAAAAGTCCCTTCACTACCAGTAAATCCTTGAACAATAATTTTTGAATCTTTATTAACTAGAACACTCATCGGGTTATGATTTTTTTATTTTTTGCGTCTCAAAAGTAAGCTTTTGTTGACTATGGTTAAAATGAAAAATAAAAAATATTTTTTAGATTTCTATTTTTAAAGAATTGATAACATTTACACTGCACAAATAAGTGCTCTAAGCGTTTATTTTGAAATAAATGACATCATACTCTCCGGAGTATTATCTCCTTGTTGACTTATTTGATATCCTTTATATAACTTATCATCTTTTAGCTCCCATATAGTAATAAAATGGGCTATGGCCTCCTCTTTTTCAGGAGCTTCAATGGTCTTGGCAAAGTAGGTATACCTAATTGTTACTGTAGTATCCTCTGCAATTATGTGGCTAATTTCGCATCTAAACGTTTCAAAAGATGAGGCCATCTCATTAAACATTGTTTTTATATCTTCGAAACCTTTCTTACTAAATCCAAAACTGCTATTCCAATACAGTTCAACTTCAGGATGCAAATTTTGGTGCAGGGCTTCGGCATTATGGATTAAATCTGCTTCATAAAAGGATCGAACGATATCCTTTGCTATTTTACTCATTATTTTTCAATTTTTCTATTAAATCCGGAATTTGCCTTATAGCAGCAATTTCCTTGTATTTTTTCCTGAAGTTATCTGCTGGTGTGCCAAAATAACTTTTACTTCCCTCTAGAGATTTACTGACTCCAGATTGTGCAGATATAATAGCTTTGGCTCCTATAGTAATATCACTCGTTATACCAACTTGGCCCCATATAGTTACTTCATTTTCGACAATCACACAACCTGCTATACCAACCTGAGATGCAATCAGGCATTTTTTACCGATTACAGTATCGTGACCAATATGAACTTGATTATCGATCTTTGTCCCTTCTTTTATAGTAGTATCGCCGGTAACTCCTCTATCTATTGTACAAGAAGCTCCTAAATCTACATGATCTTCAATCACTACTCTTCCTCCAGAAATTAGTTTATCAAAACCTTCTGGTCTTTTCTTATAATAAAATGCATCTGCTCCTAAAACAGTTCCCGAATGTATTGTAACATGATTACCAATGACTGTATGATCATAAATACTTACATTAGAATGTATTAAACAATGATCTCCGATAGTGACGTTATTACCTATAAAAGTTCCCGGTTGAATACTAGTACCTCTTCCTATTTTAGCAGTTGACGAAACTATTGCATTTGCTTTTTCAAAAGGTTTGAAGTAGTTGGTAAGGGTATTAAAATCTCTAAATGGGTCATTAGAAATTAGTAATGCTTTCCCGTCTGGACAATCCACATTTTTATTAATCAATATAATTGTTGCCTCACTTTGTAGGGCTTTATCATAATACTTTGGATGATCAACAAATACAATATCGCCCGGTGTAACAACATGTATTTCATTCATTCCAAATACCGGAAAATCCGGATTACCAACATATTCTGAAGATATGATAGTTGCTATTTGTTGTAATGTGTGTGTCTGAGGAAATTTCATTAAAAATATAGCATATAAATTATTCTTTGATACGTTCTTTATAAGTACCTTTTTCTGTTTCTACTTTGATTTTATCTCCTTCATTGATAAAAAGCGGAACCATCACTTCTGCTCCGGTTTCTACAGTAGCAGGTTTTGTTGCATTTGTTGCTGTATTTCCTTTTACCCCTGGTTCTGTTGCCGTTACTTCAAGTGTTACACTAGCAGGCATTTCTACAGAAAGCGGCATTTGATCTTCAGAATTTATAATTATGGTTACTACTTCTCCTTCTTTTAATAAGCCCGGAGCATCTAGTGCTGATTTTTGAAGTGTAATTTGATTATAATCCTCTGTATTCATAAAGTGAAAGGTATCCCCTTCTGCATATAAATATTGAAATTTGTGAGTCTCGACACGTACATCATCTATTTTGTGACCTGCAGAAAACGTATTATCAATTACTTTTCCCGTAGTTACACTTTTTAATTTTGTTCTTACAAAAGCAGGTCCTTTTCCTGGTTTTACATGTAAAAATTCAATTATTTTATAAATATCATGATTGTATTTAATGCACAATCCATTTCTAATATCACTTGTACTTGCCATTATTTTTTATGTATTTACTATGTTATTGTCTAACCAAATCTTAGTTAGAAAAGTACCCCTTCATGATACCTCGCTGCGAATTCTTTATAAATTCCAGAACTTCATCACGCTCGGGAGTTGCTTCCATTTCTGCTTCAATAATATCTACTGCTTGAGAATTATTATAATTTTGCTGATATAGAATACGGTATATATTTTGAATTTCTCTTATTTTTTCAGTTGTAAATCCTCTTCTACGTAATCCAATAGAATTTATTCCTACGTAAGATAAGGGTTCTCTTGCAGCTTTAACAAAGGGTGGTACATCTTTACGTACTAGTGAACCTCCAGTTACAAAAGCATGATTTCCTATACTACAAAACTGTTGTACTGCTGCCATACCAGCTAATACGACGTAATTACCAACGTTAATGTGACCTGCTAATGTACTATTATTAGAAAAGATACAATTGTCTCCAACAATACAATCATGGGCGATGTGACAATATGCCATTATCCAACAATTCTTTCCTATTTTGGTTTTCATTCTATCTGTAGTACCTCTATTAATGGTAACACATTCACGAATAGTAGTATTATCACCGATCTCAGTTACTGTATCTTCATCATTAAACTTTTTATCTTGAGGAGTCGCAGAAATTACAGCTCCGGGAAAAATACTACAGTTTTTTCCAATACGAGCACCTTCCATTATAGTAACATTAGAACCTATCCAGGTTCCTTCACCTATAACTACATTATTATGAATCGTAGTGAAAGGCTCGATTACAACATTTTTTGCAATTTTTGCTCCCGGATGAACATAAGCTAAAGGTTGATTCATCAGTTGATTTTTATTGTGTTAAAGTTTTCTAATGAATATTGTTAGAAGTCTTTTGTATACACGAAAGCTTTCTATGTATTCATTTGATCAACTTATAATTAATTATTTTGATTTTACAATTTGCGCCATAAGCTCAGCTTCTGTAACTAATTTACCATTAGCATAAGCAAAACCTTGCATATGACAAATACCTCTTCGTATAGGTGTAATAAGTTCTAATTTAAATATCAACGTATCGCCAGGCAATACTTGTTGTTTAAATTTCACTTTATCAATTTTCATGAAATAGGTAAGGTAATTTTCTGGATCAGGTACAGTACTCAATGCTAAAATTCCTCCAGTCTGTGCCATAGCTTCAACCTGTAGCACTCCTGGCATAACAGGAGCACCTGGAAAATGACCTACAAAAAAAGGTTCATTCATAGTAACATTCTTCAATCCTACTACATGGTTATCAGACATTTCTAAAATCCTGTCTATTAATAAAAATGGAGACCTGTGTGGTAACATCTCCATGATTTTATTAATATTCATTAAGGGTTCTTTGGTCAGGTCAAATTGTGGAACTTTATTTCGCTTTTCTATCTTGATGATTTTCGAAAGCTTCTTAGCAAACTGAGTATTTACAAAATGGCCAGGTTTGTTAGCTATTATTTTTCCTCTAATTCTGGTTCCTGTGAGTGCTAAATCTCCAATTACATCCAGTAATTTGTGACGTGCAGCTTCGTTGGGGTAATGCAATGTTAGATTATCCAGAATACCGTTGGGTTTAATAGCTATAGAATCTTTACCAAAAGCGACTTTTAGCTTTTCCATGGTGTCAGAACTCAGTTCCTTATCGACATATACAATGGCATTGTTTAGATCACCACCTTTAATCAAACCATGCTCTAATAACATCTCTAGTTCGTGCAGAAAACTAAAAGTTCTAGCATCTGCTATTTCATTTTTAAAATCTGAAAGATGTTTTAAAGAAGCATTTTGGGTACCTAATACTTTGGTACCAAAATCCACCATAGTAGTTACCTGATACTCATCAGAAGGCATAACGATAATCTCGCTACCCGATTCTTCATCGGTATAAGAAATTACATCTTTTACAATATATTCTTCTCTCGGTACTTCTTGTTCTAAAATACCTGCTTCTTCTAAGGCTTCGATAAAATACTTACTAGATCCATCCATTATAGGTGGCTCTGGAGCATCTAACTCTATTAAAAGGTTATCAATTTCTAACCCTACGCATGCAGCTAATACATGCTCTGAAGTTTGGATACTTACTCCATTTTTTTCGAGATTAGTACCTCTTTGTGTATTGACCACATAATTGGCATCGGCTTCGATAATCGGGTTGCCTTCTAGATCTACCCTACAAAATGCATATCCATGATTTTCAGGAGCTGGTTTAAAGGTTAGTTTTACTTCTTGTCCGGTATGTAGTCCCACACCAGTAAGTGTTACCTCTTTTTTTATCGTTCTTTGATTACTCACAACAACATCACTCATTGTTACTTTTCTTTTTCTCTAGTTTATATATTCTATCAACGATTTTAGGAAGATTTTTGAAATGCACATAGGATTTATTAAAGTCAGAGTATCCTAAGGCTGGTGAGCCCTGTATGGCTTCTCCATCTCTAATATTTCTTCCGATACCAGACTGTGCCTGAATCCTAACCTTATCTCCTATGGTAAGGTGTCCTGCAATACCAACCTGGCCTCCTATTAGGCAATACTTTCCAATTTTGGTAGAACCAGCAATTCCTGTTTGGGCTGCAATAGCTGTATGGTCTCCTATTTCTACATTATGAGCAATTTGAATTTGATTATCAAGCTTTACTCCTCTTCTTATTATGGTTGACCCTAAGGTAGCTCTGTCTATAGTTGTTCCTGCACCTACATCTACATAATCTTCTATAATAACATTACCTGTTTGTGGTACTTTACTATATTCGCCTTTGTCATTAGGTGTAAAGCCAAAGCCATCTGCTCCAACAATTACACCACTATGAATAACACAATTATTGCCTATAATAGTTTCTGAATATATTTTGGCCCCAGCAAAAACGACAACATTATCTCCAAGAGTTACATTGTCACCTATATACACATTAGGAAAAATTTTAGCATTTTCTCCAATACTAACATTCTCTCCTAAGTAAGAAAAAGCACCTAAATAGATATTTTCTCCGTAAGAAGCTGTTTCTGAAATAAAACTAGGACTCTCGATCCCTGATTTATTCATTTTGACCATATTATAATATTCTAATAATTGTGAGAATGCTTTATATGGATCATCTACACGTATCAGTGTAGTTTTTATATTAGATTCGGCTTCAAATTTTTTATCAACTATAGTAACAGAGGCATCGGTAGAATAAATAAATTGGGTATACTTAGGATTAGACAAAAAGGTTAATGACCCTTTGGTTCCTTCTTCTATTTTAGCTAATTTGGATACTTCAACGGTTTCATCTCCTTCGATTTCACCGTTTAGAATACCAGCAATTTGTGTGGCTGTAAAAATCATTCCTGCAAAAGTATAAAAAATGTGTTAATCTTTGTGCTTTGGATAGCACATAAAATATTTGGTCACGGGTTTAGATAGGGCTTCTAAGTTATATTCGTCTGTAGCTTTAACAATATCTACTATTTTTTTGGATTTATACAATATATTAATGTTCTGTTTATTTAGATGATATGCCTGGTTAGAAATTGTTCCTTCAAATACAAAATAACGAGCTTCTTCGGTAGAAATTTTATAGGCATTCTTAAATTTTTGAATATGATTCTCTTTTTTATTCTTTTGAAAAGGTTTCTTTTTAATCTTTATCTTCAGAAGATCTCTATCTATGATCATAGAAGATAGCTTACTCAGCACAAAATCTTTTGTATGCACCCATTCTTTCATTGCCAAAACAATATCATAATCATCCAATTTAGAAAATGTATCCAGAACTTCTGAAGTAAAATTTTCTGATGTTATTTTATGTTCCAGAAAAAAGCTGAGCGCTCTACTTGCGGGTAATTCTTCGCCTTTGTCAACGAGTTCTTTTGCTCTTTTTAAAACTCTAATCAATAAACGCTCTGCTACTATACTTGTTTTATGAAGATATACCTGCCAATACATTAGTCGCCTGGCAAGTAAAAATTTTTCTACAGAATAAATCCCTTTCTCCTCAATCACCAGCTCATCATCTACAACGGTTAGCATAGTGATCAAACGTTCACTATTAATATTCCCTTCTGCTACTCCGGTATAGAAACTATCACGTTTTAAGTAATCTAGTCTATCCATATCCAGTTGACTAGAGATTAGTTGATGTAGAAAGTTACGATGGTATTCTCCCCTGAAAATTCGTATGGCAAGCGTTAAACTACCGTTAAATTCTTCATTAATTTCCTGCATAAACATCAGGGAAATTGACTCATGATTAACTTCATTCACAATGCTATGTTCCATAGCATGAGAAAAAGGACCATGCCCAATATCATGTAGTAAAATTGCTATATATAATGCTTCCTCTTCCTCATCAGAAATGCTAACCTCCTTAAAACGAAGAGCTCGCACTGCTTTTTGCATAAGGTGCATACACCCAAGAGCATGATGAAATCGAGTATGATGCGCTCCGGGATATACCAAATATGAAAGTCCCATTTGTGAGATGCGTCGTAATCTCTGAAAATAAGTATGCTCGATAAGATCAAAGATTAGTTCACTTGGTATCGTAATAAAACCGTAAATTGGGTCGTTTAATATTTTAAGTTTATTTCTTTTTTTCAAGTTTATTTTACTTTTACAAAGACAAATATACGTATATGCGATTCATATGAAACATTTCAAAATGAATTTAGTCTGTAGTTACGTCTCGAAAAAAATGAAATGCATTATTTTAACAAGAAGATAAATAACAAAAATAAAATTGATGAGTAAAATAAAGATACTTTGGGTTGATGATGAAATCGATTTACTTAAACCACACATACTATTTCTTGAAAAGAAAAACTACGATGTAACCAAATGCCAAAGTGGTACTGAAGCCTTGGAGGTATTAGATGATAATAATTTTGATATCGTTTTTTTAGATGAAAATATGCCCGGTCTTTCGGGAATTGAGACGTTATCTGAAATTAAGGAGAAAAAAGACAGTCTTCCGGTAGTGATGATTACCAAGAGTGAAGAAGAATACATAATGGAAGAAGCCATAGGAAGCAAAATCGCCGATTATCTAATTAAACCGGTAAATCCAAATCAAATACTCCTAAGCTTGAAGAAAAATCTGGATAATTCCAGATTAGTTTCGGAAAAAACAACCTCTAATTATCAACAAGAATTTAGAAAAATAGCTATGGATATGGCTATGGTAAATTCTTTTGAAGAATGGGCAGAGTTGTATCAGCGATTAATATATTGGGAGATTCAACTAGAAGATATCGAAGACACCGGAATGTTTGAGATCCTAGAATCTCAAAAAGTTGAAGCGAATTCGCAATTTTGTAAGTTTATAGACAAAAATTACCCTAATTGGTTTGATGGTAATGGTGACGCTCCCATTATGTCTCATACATTGTTTAAAGAAAAAGTAGTTCCTGAAATTAGCAAAGATCAACCTACGCTTCTTGTCGTAATTGATAATCTGCGGTATGACCAATGGAAATCTTTTGAGCCTATCGTGAATAATTATTACAAAAAAGAAGAAGAAAGTACATACTACAGTATTCTACCTACAGCAACTCAATATGCAAGAAATGCTATTTTCTCTGGTTTAATGCCTTCAGAAATGAAGAAAAAACATCCCGATTTATGGCTTGATGATACCGATGAAGGCGGTAAAAACATGTACGAAAATGATTTCTTAACCGCTCAACTCAAAAGATTGGGACTCAATATCAAACATGAGTATTACAAAATTACAAATGAGCGGTCTGGTAAAACTTTGGCTACAAATTTCAAGGGATTAAAAGACAATGACCTTACCGTAGTAGTATATAACTTTGTGGATATGCTCTCACATAGCAAAACTGAAATGGAAGTTATCAAAGAATTAGCTTCAAATGATAAATCTTATAGATCATTAACGCAAAGTTGGTTTAAAAACTCTCCATTACTAGATATGATTCAGCAAGCACAACAATTAGGATTCAAACTATTAATTACAACGGATCATGGTACTATAAATGTAAAAAATCCTTCTAAAGTAATTGGAGATAAAAACACAAGTCTTAATCTACGTTATAAAACAGGAAAAAGTCTTACCTACGAAAAAAGAGAGGTTCTAGAAGCTACAAAACCACAAGCAGTGTATTTGCCTTCGATAAATATGAGTAGCTCTTTTATTTTTGCAAAAGGAGACTATTTTTTTGCTTACCCTAACAACTACAATCATTATGTAAGCTATTATAGAAATACGTATCAGCATGGTGGGGTTTCTTTGGAAGAGGTAATCATACCTTTTGTTGTTTTAAACCCTAGATAATACAGATTTATATTTAAATAATGACTATAGAATATGCCTTAGAGGATCTTCAGGATGTTGCCGTACAAATACTCAAAAAAGTAAACAATAAAATTTTATTGTTTGATGCAGCCATGGGGGTTGGTAAAACTACCCTAATTAAAGAAATTTGTAAACAACTTGGTATTATTGATGTAATATCAAGTCCTACCTATGCTTTGGTTAATGAATATAAAAATGACGATGTGTTCATCTATCATTTTGATTTTTATAGAATAAACGATGAAGAAGAAGCGTATCAGATAGGATTTGATGAATATCTAGATTCAGGAGCATGGATTTTTATAGAATGGCCAGAAAAAGTATCTAATTTACTGCCAAAACGAGTAACACACATAAAAATAAGTTTGAAAGAAGGTGGAAAAAGAGAACTTACATTTCAAAAAACATAATCCCAGAAGATTTTTTTTATAATCCAATTCATATTTGCATTCTTGGCTTTTTTATTCGTAATTTGAGATACACAATTTCATACCAATGAGTAAATCTAAATCTCCTTTTACCAAAGAGCAGCTACTACCACAAGAAGAAATGATCGAAGTAGCACGAAAAAAAGGAAAACTCTTTATCGGCATACCCAAAGAAACCAGTTACCAAGAAAAACGAGTGTGTCTTACTCCAGATGCTGTTGCAGCCCTAACCGCACATGGGCATAGAGTATTACTAGAAACCAACGCTGGTATTGGGGCTCGTTTTACTGATCGTGATTATAGTGAAGCTGGTGCAGAGATAACCAACGATAAATCAAAAGTTTTTGGATGCCCTATAATTCTTAAAGTAGAACCACCATCCTTAGAAGAGTTGGAGCACATAAACCCACAAACCGTACTCATTTCTGCGTTACAACTCAAAACACAATCCAAAGAATATTTTCAGGCACTTGCCCAAAAACGAATCACCGCATTAGGATTTGAATTTATTCGTGATGCTGATGGTGCCTATCCTGCTGTACGAGCGTTAAGTGAAATCGCGGGGACAGCTGCAGTCCTTATTGCTTCAGAACTAATGAGTAGTGCCACAACTTCTAAAGGGTCTGGATTAATGATGGGAAATATAAGTGGTGTTCCTCCTGTAGAGGTAGTGATACTTGGTGCCGGTACGGTTGGTGAATTTGCTGCTCGGTCTGCTATTGGATTAGGAGCTAACGTTAAAATATTTGATAATTCGATTACCAAGCTTAGGTGTTTACAAGCTAATGTAGGCAGACCACTATTCACCTCTACAATTCAACCAAAAAATCTGCTCAAAGCATTACGACGATGTGATGTTGTGATTGGCGCAGTTAGAGGTAAAAATCGTGCACCGATTATTGTTACCGAGGCGATGGTAGAACGTATGAAAACCGGTGCCGTTATTATTGATGTTAGTATTGATATGGGGGGCTGTTTTGAAACCAGTGAAGTTACTACACATGATCACCCTACATTTGAGAGACATGATGTAGTACATTATTGCGTTCCTAATATCCCATCCAGATACGCCAGAACATCTTCTTTATCAATAAGTAATATTTTTACTCCATATATCTTACAAATCGGAGAAGAAGGCGGTATAGAAAATGCAGTACGTTTTGATCGAGGATTAAAAAATGGCCTGTACTTCTATCACGGAATCTTAACTAGCAAACCCATTGCAGATTGGTTCGATCTTTCTTACAGAGATATTAATTTATTGATGTTATAATTGAAGTCGTAAAGTATCTTAATTTCATGAGCTATTTTTCTGATGTAGATGCTTGCAGAAGAAAATTAGAAACCAAAACCATTATTATACCAGTTTAATTCAGTTTTTTATTTAAAACTTTTTAACTCTTGAACTTTTAAACTCAGAAAATATAAAAAATACTTACTTTTGACCTCATAATTTTTTATCCAATTTATGAGACTTGCACAACGGTTGTTTTATTACTTAGGTGGATTTGCAATAGGACTAATTCTTTTATTTTTTTTCCTTGGCGGTAAAAAAACTTCATGTGACTATAGTCCTTCTGCTCGTGTGTTAAAAAATATTAGAATCAAAGAAAGAATCTTCTCGAAAGAAGCATTAGCCAATATGCAGGTTTATCAAATTGATACTGCTGATATATCCGCTATGTTAGTAGATGGAAGTGTAAATTTTTCAAAAAGCAATACAAAACTAGATTCTTGCAAAACCTATTTTATAAAAGGATTAGTCAAAGAAAAAACAATAGCACTGCATATTGAAAATTGTGATTCTATTGCAAAAATTAATACGGTTAGTAGTCTAAGTAAATAGTAATCGTTTTTTTTGAATACCCTAACCAAAATACCTTCTAATCAATGACTGTAACCTTTCTAATTCTTTTGTATTAAAATATGGATTTAGAAAAACACATTTGAGCCAGGTTTCACCCTCCCAAGGAATTAAACTGAAATACATATTCTCCTTATGAAGATAGTCCTGAAAATCTGCAGTTATTTTTTCATGCTCTTCTTTGCTTTGCCTTGTCGTTTTAATTGGTCTAAACAGTATAATATTTAATTCTGGTTGCGTATATAATTCTAAATGTTTATGTTCTAGAACAAATGTGGCAAAAGATTGAGCAATGCTCATATTAAGATCGATAATATCACCATAAGAATCTTTCCCAATTAGATATAAAGATAACCATAATTTTAGAACAGAAGCATGTCGACTCCCCTGAATACCAAGTTCTCCAAGATTTGTCCTATGATTTGCATTACTGACATAAGGAGCTTCAATTTGAAAATTATTCTTAAATTCTTTATAATCCCTAAAAATCAATAATGAACAGGTTTTAGAAACAAACATCCACTTCTGAGGATTAAAGCATAAAGAATCTGCTTTTTCAAATGAGGGATATAGGTGTTTTTGGTTTTTTGATAAGATCATCGCACCCCCATAAATAGCATCAATGTGATGCCATAGGTCAAATTCTTGGCAAATTAATTGGATTTCATCCACAGGATCTATTGAACCAGAATTTGTAGTTCCATACGTTGAAACTACTGCAAAAGGTAGTTTATTATTATCTAATGATTGTTTAATCTTGTGTTTCAAATCACTAGTAGATAATATTCCTCCATCGATAGATTTGATTTTAATCACATTATCAATACCAATACCGAGTAGCATTCCTGCTTTTGTAATCGAAGAATGTGCATGTTCTGAAGCAAAAATCACAGGTTGCTTTTGTAACGCAAATAGATTACCATTTTTGATGTTTAATTTTTTATTTCTTGCTACGGTCAACGCTTGAATATTTGCCAGGGTGCCACCACTGGTCATTACCCCTCCAGATTGTTCATCAAACCCAAACCATGTATAAAAAACCTGAATCATTCGTTCTTCTAACTGAGTCAAAAATGGACTCATTTCATTAGCAAGCATATTGTTGTTTATACTTGCAGTTACTAGATCACCTAATATTGCTCCAATATTGGGTATCGAATCCATTTGTCCTATATAACCAGATGTAGAGGCATTCATACTATTCTTATAAACAACAGAAAGCTTCTGCATGATTTGATCGATATCATGAGGGTAATCTAATTCATCTACAAAGGAAAAATCTTCTATAGCTTTGGGTACAGGTTCGCTTTTTGCAGCATTACTTGCAGTGGCAATTAATTGCTCCAAAATTTTTGAAAAAAAGTTTGAAATATATTCCTTATTGTCTCCGTTAGGAGAAATGAACCAATCATTAATTTCGTTTTTCAAAATATATTAATTTGAGATTATCGTTATTATATGGATAAAATATATCAACATATCAATTCAATCGGATATACATCGCCCAAAAATCAAACGTTTCATTTCCGATAGTAAATTTGTGTTCTCCAGCAATGCGATATCCTTTATTTTTATAAAACTGTACTGCTTGATCTTTTAATTTTAAGTTTGACAACCATAAACTGGTACACCCTTTATCTATAACTGTTTTCAGAATATACTTATGCAATGTACTGCCTATACCCTGCCCTTCAAAACCTTGTAGCAAATATATGCGTTGTAGTTTACATGTATTTTGACCTGTAATGAATTCTGATGGCACATTTAGCTTTAACTTTGCATAACCTATAGGTGCTTCTTTTATGGTATTATGCACAACCCAGTATATATTTTCTGGTTTGGCAAGACTATTTGCTATTTTTTCAATATTAAATGCTAAATTCAGATAATCCGCAAGGGTATTGTGATTATTAAAAAAAGCTCCGTAAGATTCTTCAAATGTTTTTCTGCCTAATTCTGAAATACTTGCTGCATCCTCTATATTAGCTTGTCGTATCGTAATCATATGCTATCGTTTTCTTGGTGCTATATCTTTAAATATTTTTAAAATTGTGATAAACCTATCTTTGTATATTGGTTTATACACTTTTTTAGTACTAGCCGGGTACTTTTCTATACAATTACCAGTCAGGCAATTTACCGGGCGAGTTGGTCTTTTTTCAAAACCACCACCGCAATTTGGGCATACATTAAACAAAACATGAGTTACACAATCCTCGCAAAACGTGCATTCAAAAGAGCAGATCATTGCTTCATTACTATCATTGGGTAAGTTTTTATTGCAGTTTTCGCATGTTGGTCGTATTGCTAGCATAATGTATCTATTTATGTTGTTGTACATATCGCTTTACAGCTTCAGGAACTTCAATTCCTTTAGGGAGATCTTTATCTGATTCAGCATCATAAGCAACCTGTTTGATAGGAACAACTCCTGCCCAGAAAGGTTTGTCATGATCGTCAAGTTCATCATTCACGCCTTCTGCCCTAATCTTTGCCGATGCGGTTTCAATTTTTAGCGCTATAACTAATGTTGCATTAAATTCTTTATCATTAGGGGGTCTTACATTATCCCAGTGCCCGGGAACCATATGATTGAGTATACATGCCAAAGCCTTCATTTTTTCTTCAGGTTTTTCAACTTTTCTTACAGCACCAAAGACATTAACTGATCTATAATTCGCAGAATGATGAAATGCAGATCGTGCCAATACCAAACCATCAAGGTGTGTTACAGAAATACTAGCTTCACCAGCTTCTAATAAGGAAAGCATCATACGATTTTTTAGTGATCCATGAATATAAATCGTATCCCCCAGTCTTGCATATGCCATGGGAATTACAATGGCTTTATTTTTAAAAACATACCCGACATGACACATAAATGCATCGTCAAGAATAGCATTGATGATTTTTACATCGTACGTAGCTCTTTTAGGACCACGAACCACTTTATTTACTTCTGAAGCTGAGTATTCTGCCATACCAATATGAATTATAGATTTTTGTTTATATATAGTTTCCTCTCCCGAAAGAGAGGAAACCAAATTCTGAAATAAATCAAAAGCAATACATCTTAAATAAAACTTCTTTTTATTTCTCAACCAAAAATACTAGTTTTATGGTGTGCTGTGGTAATCCAGTTTTTAAATACTTAATAGTCCGGTTATGTTTCCTTTTAAAAGTAATATTGTCCTCGATAGAAACTCTAATCGTAATCTGTACCTTCAGTTATGTGATCAGATTATTACCTATATAAAGACAGGAAAATTATCTCCTTCTACAAAATTACCCGGTTCCAGAAGCCTAGCAGAGGATTTGAATATCCATCGTAAAACGGTTATTGCTGCATACGAAGAACTCATTTCGCAGGGTTGGATAGAAACTATTCCTGCAAAAGGAACTTTTGTAACCAGTACGCTCCCAATTATCAACCCAAAGAGAATAGATACTAATTTATCTCAAAATGAAAGAAGCAATTGTAGTAACTTCTCATTTGTTTCAAGACCTCGGTTACTTCGTAAAATTATTAAAAACAAGAATGCAGACACCATTGAGATAGATGATGGAGTTCCTGATACCAGACTCGCTCCATTTGATGAAATAGCAAAAATATATCGAGATATTACAAAAAAGAAACACCATACAAGGTTATTGGGATATACTTCTATTTATGGAAATCAAGAATTAAGAGAAATCTTAGCGACCTATCTAAACCAAACTCGAGGATTACCTATTTCTGGTGATCATATTTTGATTACCCGGGGAAGTCAAATGGGTATTTATTTAGCAAGTCAAATTCTACTCCAAAATCAAAAAACAATTATAGTCGGGGCTACTAATTATATGAGCGCAGACAATACTTTTGAAGAAACTGGCGGAATACTTGAACAGGTTCCTGTAGACAAACAAGGATTAGATACGAATGCTGTCGAAAAACTATGTAAAGCAAAAGAAATAAAAGCGGTATATGTAACCTCTCATCACCATCACCCGACTACAGTGACGCTTTCTGCAAAAAGAAGAATGCACTTGCTCCAATTAGCACAACACTATAAGTTTGCTATTATTGAAGATGATTATGACTATGATTTTCATTATAGCAACTCCCCAATACTACCATTGGCAAGTAATGATTATTATGGCAACGTGATTTATATTGGTGGATTTACCAAGATTATAGCACCTGTGATGCGTATCGGGTATTTAATTGCTCCAAGAGATTTTGTAGACGAAGCAGCCAGGTTAAGGCGTATTATAGATCGACAAGGTGATAGTGTGTTAGAACAAACACTAGCGCGAATGATTACTCAAGGAGATGTACAACGACATTGCAATAAAGTATTAAAAATCTATAAATCAAGGTGTGATCTTTTCTGTACTTTGCTTAGAGAAAGACTTGGTGATTATTTTGATTTTGAGGTTCCCAAAGGTGGTATGGCTGTATGGGTTAAGTTAGATAAAAAATATCACTGGGACGATGTTACAATTCGTGCCGAAAAATTAAACTTGATTATTAGTAACGATTGGAAACGATATGATAATAACAACTCGGGACATAATGGGATCAGAATAGGATTTGCTGCTTTGAATGAAGAAGAGATTCTAAAAACCATACAGGGTTTAGAAACAGTTATGAATAGCCTAAAAACCTGAGTAAAATATAAGAATAACTTAGATATAAAACTAATATCTTATTTATTAGTGTTTTAACTCGTTTTATGCTTTAGAAAATCTATTACAGCTTGTAATTGCCGCAAAACCTATCGCATCAGGCAGGGATTAAAATGAGGATATTTTTAGTTTTATATTCTAAATTTTCGCTAAATGAAAATAAACAACCCTGAGAAGATTGAAATCTCGCTGTGTCTGCTTAGACAGAATTATCGAACAAAAAAATAGCAGTACAAAATTAAAGCTTTCTTCGTTTCTTTTCTTGAGACAATAAATTCAATTCTCTACTGGTTTGCCCAGCGACAGACGTATTTTCTTCAGCTCTACGGATTAGATATGGCATTACATCACGTACAGGGCCAAAAGGTAAATATTTGGCTACGTTATACCCCATCGCGGCCTGATTAAAACTAATATGATCACTCATACCATACAATTGCCCAAACCAAACTCTTGGATCATTTTTGGCAATGTTTAACGCATCCATTAATTGCATCGCCAGGTAGCTACTATGCTCATTATGAGTTCCTATAAAAACTGAAATATCCTGAATATTTTCCAGAATATACTTCATGGTTGTATCAAAATTCTGGTCGGTATGATGTTTATCTTTGCAAATTGGCGTGGGATAGCCTTTTTCTTTGGCGCGCTCGTTCTCTTTTTCCATATACGCACCACGAACAATCTTCACTCCTATTTTAAAACCATGTAGTTTTGATTCTTCATGAAGATGTTGTAGATACTCCTGTCTATCATGTCTATATAATTGTAATGTATTATAAACAATGGCTTTTTCTTTGTTGTATTTATGCATCATTTTGGTTACCAAATCATCTGCCGCACCTTGCATCCAACTTTCTTCTCCATCAATCAATAACGCTACATCACAATCATAAGCTTTTTGGCAAACTGTATCAAAACGGTCGTCAATACGCTCCCATTCTGCCTGTTCGTCAGGGGTTAAAGGTGTGCCTTCGGTTTTCTTCTGCCAAATCAAAAATCGCCCAAATCCAGTGGGTTTGAATACGCTAAAAGGCATAGCATCTTTTTCATCGGCAAACTCTAGAAGTGTCATTGTCTTTTCTAATACAGAATCAAATTGAGCTTCTTCCTCCTTGCCTTCTACCGAATAATCTAATACAGAATGTACGCTTTTGTCATGCATCTTATCCACCACAGACATACAATCATCTTCGCTAACTCCTCCGCAAAAGTGATCAAAAACTGTAGCTCGAATTAATCCTTGCACTGGCAAATGCGCTTTTATAGCGAAGTTGGTAACCGCAGTACCAATCCTAACTAAAGGCTCATTAGAAATCATTTTAAAAAGAAAGTAGGCTCTTTCTAGCTCAGAATCACTCTTAAGCGCAAATGCAATTGCTGTATTATCAAATGCGTTACTTTTTTCCATCAAAATTTAATTTTTAAGAATCTTCAAATATAAAGTTGATTTAATAGAAATAAGGATGATTTCTACCAATACATATCGTTTATTTTACGATATCTGCAAATATAGAACTTGCGAGTTTATTTTGATCTAAATTCTACTTAATTTCGTGCTTTATAATTTAATAGTATTATGAAGCCAATCGTTTCAAAAGATTCAGTCGTATATTTTGGTCAGGAATGTTATACTGCCTTAAATTCTTATTTAGAAAAAGCAAATCACTCAAAGATATGTATACTTGTTGATAGCAATACCCACGAAAATTGTTTATCACTATTTATGAGTAAAATCGAGAACGAATATGACATCGAAGTTATTGAGATCGAGCCTGGCGAGATTCATAAAAACATCGAAACCTGCAGTGGGATCTGGAATGCCTTATCAGAATTAGGGTTTGATCGCAAAAGTCTTATGATTAATCTTGGCGGCGGTGTTGTTACAGACCTTGGCGGCTTTGTCGCCTGCACCTTTAAAAGAGGGATCAACTATATTAACATTCCTACAACATTACTTGCTATGGTAGATGCCTCTGTGGGAGGAAAAACCGGAGTTGATCTGGGGAATTTGAAAAACATGGTCGGTATTATTAGTGAATCTGAAATGGTATTGGTAGACACCGAATATCTTGGAACGCTACCTGTTAACCAAATGTGTAGTGGGTTTGCCGAAATGCTAAAACACGGACTTATCCAAGACGTACAGTATTGGGAAAAATTAAGTGATCTTTCTCAATTAGATTTTGAAGATTTAGATCAAATGATTTATGATTCTGTAGTGATTAAGAACAAGATTGTTTTTGAAGACCCTACAGAGCAGAATATACGTAAATACCTTAATTTTGGTCATACGCTTGGGCATGCTATAGAATCTTTTTATTTAACTCATCCAGAAAAACCGACCTTGCTACACGGCGAAGCCATTGCTATAGGAATGATCATGGAGGGCTATCTATCTTCAGAACTTTTATCTTTAACAAAAAATGATCGAAAAGATATTAGTGATGTAATTTTAGCAACATTTCCTAAAATTAACATCGATAAAAAAGACTATCAAGACATCATGAATCTTCTTATTCATGATAAAAAAAATGAAAACGGCAACATCTATTTTGTGCTTCTCAATACTATCGGAGAAGCTAAATATAATTGTGTGGTATCAGATGAATTAATCTTACAGTCTTTTGAGTACTATGATTCGCTTTAACAATACTATCAAACCAAACTGTACATAAATTAATAATAGTAGCCTCTACTGGCGAGAAGTTAATTTATAACCACACAGCATAGCTCCAACGGGAATAGATCGATGTGCAACCTTGTACGATAGCTCCTACTAGGAGAAGATTACTTTTAAAACTTAAAAAAATCCTTCCGAAAAGAAATAAATAGAATACCGAAAAAACCTTTAATTTAACACCTTTAAAAAAATCAGTTTTAATCCTAAAACCGTCTAACATTGAAAAGAAAACTCTTTAAACTTCTCAAAATACTAGTATTAAGCATCATTGCACTAATTCTTATCGTTTTTGCTACACTATATTTCTCTATAAACGAAAAGCTTCCCGAAGGTGTAGCTGGTCTAGAAGCTGATAATTTCGCTCTTAGCATACAGAAAGCCGTGCATCACGATAACTATTTAAATACAGATTATATACAATGGACTTTTAGGAATAAGAATCACTATGTATGGAATAGAAATACAAATATTGCAGCAGTGACCATTGATGATATCCTGGTAAAACTGAATCTAAATGATCCGTATAGCAGTCCTATTTATAATAACGGAATGGTAGTCACAAGCAAAAAAGACAAAAAAATTATTAAAAAAGCATTAGACAATTTTAATAACGATTCTTTTTGGGTCGTAGCACCACATAAACTCTTTGACAAAGGAGTAACCCGTAAAATAGTCACATTAGAAGATAATTCTAAAGGGCTATTAATCACATACAGTTCTGGAGGCACTACCCCTGGCGATTCTTATTTATGGAAGGTTGATGAAAATTACCGTCCTACCAGCTACCAGATGTGGGTATCTATATTACCCATCGGAGGCGTAGAAGCGACCTGGGAAGGGTGGATAACCACTAAAAGTGGAGCACACCTTTCTCAACACCATAAATTACTAGGATTTGGAATTCCTATAAGTAATCTCAGAGCCTGGAATGAGTAGAGAGGTTAGGCTAATAGACAACCTTTTGGACTAATCTCGCAGCAATCAAATCCCATTTATCCAATTAAAAAGGCGAAGTTATAAACTTCGCCTTAGTGGCCATTATATGCTATAAAAATTTAATTATTCTATGAAAATTTTTTGTATCATTGTTTTCTTAGCATCTGTTATCTGGATAAAATACACACCTGCAGACAGATCATTAATATCTATTGCTTTTAAACCTTTTCCTCCAGGAGTTGCATCTATTGTAAACGTTTTTAATGTTCTTCCATTCATATCCTTTATGAAAAACTGAAATGATTGATCACTTACATCACTGATTTCAATGTTTAATACATCTTTTGCCGGATTAGGATGCGCAACAAAGCTTAATTCTTTGGGTATTAATGAAGAAGATAACGAAGATACTTCTGGTGGTAAGGCTGCAGCAAGACTTGCGCCACAAGAACCTAAATCATTCCAACCAGAAGCTGTTCTTTCGAATAAATTTCCTTGATAAGTTACTTTATCTCCCACGGCATAACTTACGCCACTTTGCCATGCTGCCAAACCTTGACAAGGATCTTGGCTGGGACAAGGCCCAAGGTTATTCCATCCACTACTCGTTCTCTCAAAAAGGTTTCCTTCATAGATCACTTTATCTCCTACGGCATAATTCACACCACTCTGCCATGCTGCTATACCCTGACAAGGATTTCCGCCGCCTCCGCCATCGCAGGTTTGTACGCAGCTTTTTGAGCTGATTGAATTGATCATTACATTGCGTGGTTGTGAACCAAAACCTTTATTAAAATTGATCCCTACATTGGTAAGGTGACAATAACTCATAATGGTACCACCACCAGATGGTAATGCTGGTCGAGCACAACCGCCTTCGGTTCCATAACAGCCATCAATAGCAGTGTTATTACCATTCCATACACAGGCTTGTGTATGTTGTGAACCTAAGTTATGCCCTAATTCATGAGCTATAACCTGAACAGACCAAGAATATGTTGGCACGTTACTATATGAGCTTCTTATCCCCGAAACAGCATATTTATACGAAGAACACATACTGTTGACCCATGCCACACCACCAGAAAAATTATAAGTGACAAAGTGCCCCAAATCTCCGTTAAAACTATTTTGGTTTCTATAACTGCGATAATTATTCAAGCCATTAAAAGGAGCTGTAGTAGTCCAAGCTTTAACCCCTGATAGCTTAACAGTTATATTATCATTGGCATACAATACAGAAACTTGGTTGAATATTGCCTGAATATAATTTGAAGCACCTTGAGCTCCTCCTTTATCTCTTACAATATCATTAGCAATATCAAAGAAAACCCTTGGGCATTTTACGGCTGCTTTGGATTGATCCGTATTTTTTAATTGTTCTTCAGTATATGCCTTTCCAGAATTATCTATTGCCTGACAAACAAATTCATTAAGATGTCCTATGTCTTTATCTTCATAAATAATCTGGTTATTACTGTCTTTAAGCTTTCCTAACACCAAATTGCTTGATTTTTCTCCTATACTAATGACTCCGGATAGTTCATCATCAAAAAAACTAATGGCTGCAATAGAATTTGGCTGCCCTTTTACAATACCTCTATAATGCAGTACAGAAGCATTAGACTCTATTACTTTGCCAGAAGGCATTTCTGTAATCTCAAAATCATCAGTAGTGATATCTACTTTTACTAATTCTAAGGACATCCCGGATTTTGACCAGGAATCCTTAAGTTCATAGTTTTTGGAGCTCTGGCCTTAAAACTCTTTGTCTTTTCTTGATTAAAAGAAAAAACGGTATACTCTTTTAATTCTGAAGGAACTTGTAAACCTGTTTTTTTCTGATTTATCGTCGTAAAAAGATCAACAGCTTCGAAAACAGCTCCAGAAGCTTTTTCTTGCTGTACCTTTTGACTCGGTTTGTGGGGTTGATTTTGTGCAAAACTGACTAAGGATAAGAAAGTAAGCACAATGGCTAAAATGTGTTTCATCGTTATAAGTTTTAATTTTGAAGATTTAACACCAGATACATATTGGCCAGGAATGTTATCAAAGTGGTAAAGCTTCAATGAGTTTGTATTACTTTAAGATACAAACTTTGATAAACATCTGTAATTGGACGTAATCTATTAACATTAAAACTTAAATATTTCAAGAAAAAGATAGAAAAAATGATAATTCTTTAACATAATCTTAATTTAATTCACTTTTATTAAATATTAGAGATTATATTAATTGAATATCCGTAATTATCCATAATTGATAAAAAAGTCTTATTTTAGATTAAAATTATAGTATGAATATTTT
>CANLYR010000027.1 GCA_947495425.1 uncultured Aquimarina sp. | reverse complement strand
TCATAGAATCAATCTTGTCGGGGAATCACTAAGAAAAGGAAAATTAAAAAAGCAATACTAATAAAAATTAACTATAATTGTAGGATCTCTCAAAGTGGCACCATTTGACCGAAATCGGTGGCACGGTCACTCCGAAATAGCCATTTTTATCTATAAAGCAGTTAATCTCAGAAGATGATTAGTTATAGCGGTAATTTTGCGTCAGTTTTGTGAAACACTGAGCATTATGTCTTAAGTATAAAAAGTTGTTCTAAAACTATATGAATTAAATCTAGCATTAACATTGATAAAAAATATGCAATAGCAACTACTAGAGATTCATTCATAGCAACTGCGTCTTCAAACTGTATCTCTTTTTGTGGAGATCTTAACAGTTGTTAAAAACCAAGTTCTGACCTTGCTGGAGAAATTCTTCGTTTACCGTCAAAATAAAGAATATTGATAGTCTTTTGATTTTTGATTTTTCCTTCCTTTTTATCAGACGATGACCTTACCGTCTCGTAAACCTAATTATTACTATCATAAATACCTGAACTCGACAAATTTAATAAATCTTTATTTCTAAACAATAAAGAGAAACTAAAGGACTTCCGAGTATCCTGTTTGCACCACTTGCTACAATGACAAAAAACTGTATTATAGTGAGGTCATAACCACTAAAGAGAGCATCCACATACTTTAAATACCAATTAATACCGGTCTTAAGCTTATAAAGATTGTAGTCTACAACATCTTCAAGGCTCGCTTTTAGCAAATTCTGTTCTATCCAGTTGGTAAACATAGGACGATTTCAATTCCGCCATATCGTTAACAAGTTCTAAGTATAGGGCTACGGTTTTAAATTTTGAAACATAGATATCCGTAACCCTTTATAATTTTCAAAAAATCAAGATGACTTCTTTGGAAATTTAGTGATGAGTGTACAATGATTTAATTTATAAATTCATCATCTAAGGAAATGCATATCCTAATAAACCTTCTTCAACCCAGCACGTCTCTTCTTCTCTCAGATATGATACTTCGTTTGAATCTAGCGTATGTAAATATTTACCATTATTACAATCGTTTCTAAATCTATACAAAGGCAAGGAGCCTTCAACTTTATCTAAATGAATATACAAATCTGTTTTACCTCTTTCATTGCGCCAAGCTAGAGTTTTTAGTCCTTTTTCTTTATAGGTACCTAAACTAATAGGTTTCCATACATTGGGATTGTCGAATAAATAATTCATTTCTCCTGAGGGATTTTCTCCCGTAAGTTTTACAGATGTGATAATCAATTGAGATCTATCAACATGCCTAAAAACATATAACTTACCCAAATTAAGATCTTCTAACTCGTCATCACTAGGCCTATCGTTAAAATCATCTGCAATAGGCAATGTAAATGCCGGCGAACAGCTTTCCAAGGTTCCACGCAATTTGGCTCCATAATACCAACTTTCTCTTCGACCACTATCACCCTTATCATCTTTTTTGAAACGAACTCCATCCAAACCATGACAAATACTGGCATAAGAATATCCTTGTAAATCATTCCGGTATCTCATAAAAGAGGCGTACTCAATTTCATCCGAACCATTGAATGGTCGAGTACAATTTAAATGGTCTGTATTAAAAAATTCTTGACCAGAATCTGGGTTGAAATCGTTATTGCAATTCACTTTAGCGAAAATTTCAGAATTTGGTTTTTCGCTGGTTTCTTGAATGGTTTGTTCCCTTTCACAGGAAACGAACATAATTTTTAGACAAAGAAAAAAAAGGATTTTTGTTAAAAAATTTGAAATCTTTAAAAAGGTGTAACGTTTCATAATAGATATTTTAAATTAAGATTATTAACAACCATCAAATATGAGAAGAAAGTTAATTTGCTCGTCTAGATTTGTTATGAATTGCAATTAATGTGAAGAATTGACCTAGTTTTGTGGTAAAATGAAAGCTTTTTTTAATTTTTAGCATTTAAGTTGATCTTACTTTCCCATTTACAAAGTAAGCATCCAAGCAACTGCTACATCGAATGCCGGCTTAGTCATGAACCATATAAAAGATATTACTATTTAATCTTCAAAATGTTACCACTCTTCAGAATGAAGAAAATCAAATACACTCTTGTCTTTAGGTAGATTTAATTTCTTTTTTAGCCTATGCAACATAGTATAGACGGCACCATTGGTAATATTGAGAATCTGACTAATTTCATTCTTAGACATATTCATTTTTAAGAATGCGCATAGCCTGAGCTCATTTGAAGATAAGTTAAATTTTTCTTTTAACTGAGAAATGTAGTAAGGATGAACTTTTTCAAAATGATTAAAAAAGTTTTGCCAGTTTTTTTCGAGCTTTACATTATAATTTATCTGTCCTTGTGTATTTAAGATACTCTTTTTGACACTCTTCGGAATATTCTTCTCTTTTATAATTTCTAGTTCCGAATTAATTTCATCAAGAAGATCCCGTTTAATAGCTAATTTTACATCAGAAGTTGTAACTTTTCTGGCTAGGTAGTCTTTTTCTTCCTTCAACTCTTTAACTGTGGTACCCAAATCAATCTCTCTTGTATATAATAATTTTATTTTCGAAGAGTATTTCTGTAATAGACCGTATATTACCAAGCCAATAACGATAACGAAAATAATAATTGCAGTAAGCATATTGTCTTTTTCTTGTATAGTTCTAGAAACATTTGATTTAGTAATCTTAAATTGATTCTCCTTATCAGAGAGTAAAACTTTTGTTACATCTGGGATGTTTTTAACTTTTGCAAGACTATCTTTCAACTCTATAACCTTTCTATACGCCTTTAATGCTGAAATTGAATCCTTTTCTTTTTCATGGATAGTAATTTTTATCTCGTTAATTTCTATTAGTGTCTCTAGATTCTTGTTTTTTTTATAATTATTTACAACCTTATTGAAGTATATTCTTGAGCTATCTAATTTATTCACTTTCAAATAATTTCTTGCCAAACCTAAGTGCAAGCCGATTCCAGACCTTAAACTATCTTTCTCAGATAGTACTAATGCTTTTTTTAAATAAAAAATAGCGGTTTCAGGTAGTTCTAGAGCTTCATAGCTAATCGAAAAACGTTGATTAACTTGTGATAAATATACCCTCATATTATCTACTTGACTCAATTCTTTTTCAATTTCTTTATATCTAAGAATGGCAAGTTCATGATTACCTTGTTCACTATAAACTTGTCCTTCGTAAAGTTTTACAACGTATTGTAAATCATTTTTTGCGGATTTAAACAAAATTGCACTTTTTTTAAAATTTACAGCTGCAGAATCCCACAACTTTAAATCTTTGTAAATTACTCCCAAATTTCCGTAAGCAATAGCAAAGTTTATAGAATCTCTTCTTTTTTTTAAAAATGATCTCGAGATTTTCAAATTCTCTAGGCCTTCTTGAAGTGCTTCTGAGAAAAGTTTTCTCGATCTATATAACTGGAAAATATCATTATTAATACTAATTATACCAGTAGAATCGTTTAAGGCAATAGCTATCTCTTTAGATTTTTCATAATACATTCTGGCTACTTCTGTACTATCATGATAATCTGTACACCGTAAGGCTACCGCATAATTTCCATACGCTATACCTTTAAACTCGTTAACATCTAAATCTTCTGCCAGCTTTATAGCCTTTTTAGCATAAATCAGGGCCTTTTTAAGATCCTGATTTAAATACTTAGCAAAAGAATCACGAAGCTTTTTAAAATACAGACTATCATCTTTTTGGATGCGTTTTTTCTGAAAATCTGTTTTGCTTAGACTCTTCAATTTATGAAGAAAATTTATTTTACAGGTGGGCTTATAGATTTCAATTTTTTTATAAAGAGCCTTACAATTTAATTCAGCAGATACGGTATGACTAATATTAAAGAAAATAAAAGATAGAAAACAAGCAATTTTTGCATTAATTATCGGTTTACTCATAATTATAGAAGTTAGGGCAGCTGACTTTTATAGTTTTTAATCACTATTTATACCTACGTAGATAGGAATTTTTAGTACGTTAAAAAAGTAATTTGAAAAACTAAAAAATACTTATTTTTAAAATTCTTATCGATTTTCCTAAATTTAAGAAAAAATGTTAATATATTCTTAAATTATCACTAACTTTTATAAATAAAAAAATGTTTTATGCTTGATAGTTACAAAAACGGTACCCCAGCCAATAAAACAGCTTAGCGCTAAAGAATGCTGCTTAAAGAAAGGAAATTGTGATCCCTATCTTGTAATTCATTGGTATAACTAATATAAAAAGGAAATCAAAATACTTGAGTTTTTAATGGATCAGATCTAAAATCAATTATTAGGATCTAATACTAAAACCCAAATCGAGAGGTAAGAAACTTATTGATATACATATTACTTCATAATAAGCTTGTTATTATAAGTTATACTGAGTCTTTTGAGAGGTTCAAAAATCGTAAATTATCTAAAATAATAATGCTTATTCAATTCATCATTAATTTTGGATGTAAGCATGTAATGAATTAAACCTAAAATCCTTTAGATGCACCTAAGGTTTAATATAAATTCATTAAGGCTCTGGATTGATAAACCACTAAGCTGTGTAATTTATGATCCAACATATATTCATTAGTATTCTCAAGGAGCTTCGTGAGCTCTTTAGTAGCACTCTTATTATGATGTGTTATAAAATTGGTGTAATATCTATTAAATCTTCTCTTATTCGATTTTATCTCTAAAATTTTCAAGATGTTGTAGTGCCTGTAATCTTGCTTTATCTTCTCAAAAAGAGACACAATTATATTATTTTCACCTTCTAATACTTGAAAAAATGTAAGATCCGAATATATGAGTATGCCACTAATATTGTTAGCGTCATTAAAATCTTTAGTGTTGATCATAAGTGCATCAATATCCTCATCAGTTAATTGATAAGATGCATTACTTAGATAGCTTATTGTTAAAAACATATTTTTTTTATAATAAAATCGAATCCGATGGCATTCTGAGAATTTGTGGTAAATTGATAACATTTGAAGGTTATCGAATTAGACATCATCCCGCAACTTTTTTAATATCTATCATGTGGTTTGATTTAATTTGTAATCTCCTATTAAATTAATAGTTAAACAATTCTTTAATAATAACAAAAATCCGTTGCAAAATCTAAGATTCAATTTATTGCCAAATAACCTTGCCCACAACAATCCAAGGAAAATATTCCTTAAATTGATCGAAAGAAAGTGCTACTTTACCATTATTTGGATTATGAACTCGTTTGCGTACGCAATCGTATATATCCCCGTATGGGTTTCGTAAAATTATTTTGTTATCTTCAACACCTAAGATGGTGTGCACATGTGATCTAGAGACTCCAATATCTAGATTTTCACTTGTATACAAGGACAAAGTTTCTAAAGTATAACCTTGATCTTTGAATTTTTCTATAGCCTCAAGATACTCCACAGCATTATATTCTGCTGGATATATACGAGAAATTAGCTGAGATGGATCATATGGAGCCAATGGAGGATCGTAGTCACTGTATGCTTTCTCCAAAAGAACAAACCAAGATTTACCTGTAGGGCTAGGACGTGATAAATTAAAAGGGACGATATCCCTATCAACACGGACGTATCGATTATTACGAATTTGCACTGCATAAGTATTGTCTCCCAGCTCAACAGCCAATTCTCTTACCTTATCTGGATCTTGACTGGCTAGAGCTGCCCACCTGCTCGTAAAATTACATGTTTGTAGATATCCCTGTTGTACATCATAAGGACTAGGCTTATCAACACCCCATAGACTTGTCTCAGACATTGGTATGTAATCCCAAGGCACTTCATTATCTGCATAAAGATTATATCGATATGGATCTTCTATATCTTACCCATCTAATATCTTGTTCGAATTTTCAAAAGAATTTACGATATGTAATTTACCTTGATTGATCTCGGTTGGGGATGCATTGTGCGTGTCTTCAGGATCCATCCAAAATCTGGTATTCATCTTATTACCAATTACCTTATCTTTTTTATCACCCAAAGTCATGAATATAACTGGTGCATCACTTGCATTTCTTAAAAAATCTCTACCATCACCAGGGTAAACCATAGTAGGAGTTTTAACACTAGGGTTTATAATGATTGAATACACCCCTTTACCTCCATAAATAATCAATTCATCGAAAGGTTTTGTAATTTTGCACACACCTGATTTAGTTCGTATAGTCAATGTTTGTCCGTCAGATCGTTCATTAACTCGTATTGTATTAGAATTTTTGCTCACGTGATAAATTACCTGTGTATGGCTAGCCAGACTCTTGACCGTCACTTGACATTTTGAAATGTTTTTAGTAATTCCTTCTGTGGCATCATCTTTTACGTTACTCTCTATTAACTCTTCAGTTTCGTCTCTGTCGCAACTGTGTAGAAAGAAAATGATTAAGATTAATACGCATTTAAAAATTTTCACGCTGGTATTATTATTTCTTTAAATTAATTACAATGTATATCAAAATATTTACACGTGTAATTTAAGATTTTAAGAAAAAAAATCTACGGCATTTCAAAACCTTACAGATATCTTTCAAAACCTTACTGTTAAAAATTTAATACTTGAGTATTCATAAATTTAAATTGTAGAAAGAAATTGATTGATCGTAATATCGGAAGGAAGATTTAGTTTTTTCTTTAAGCGATGTAATAATACGTGAATTGATTTTTGATTAATCCCTAATATTTCACTAATCTCATAATTTGAAAGATTCATTTTTAAAAAAGCGCAAACTTTTATATCTGTTGCAGACAAGGCATACTGGCTATTTAAGGTTTCTAAAAATGAAGGATGTACTTCTTCAAAATGTTTAAAAAAAATATCCCATCGTTTTTCGAGACTTATTTGTCCTCTTACTATTTGTTTAGCTTGTTGAAGGTTTTCTTTTAAAGGTGATGCATCTGAAGATTCTATTTTTATATCATCTAAAATTTGATTAATCTGCTTTAGGCTTTTTTCTCTGCGAACATGAAGAGCTGTTAGTGTAACCACCTTTCTCGAAAGTTTATCTTTTTCTTTACTTGCTTTTCTAAAATTAGCCAATAATTGGTCATTTACAATTGATAGTTTGTTTTGTTTCTTTTTGTACAACATAAAGGATATCAAAACCAGTAATGAGACCAAGCCAAAAATTAGTATAATTAAAGTATAATTTATTTTTTCCTCTTCAGAAGGCCTTTTTGTATTTATTAATGTAGTGACTGCTTGATTTTTGTTATTTATACTGTCAATAACAGTTTTTAATCGCTCTATCTGTTGAGTATACGTATAAGCTTCTTCCAAATTCCCTTTACGTTCCGCTATTTTCTGACTTAGCATCAATGCATCAACTTTTCGATCTAACCGTCCCATAGAATCTGCAATTTTTATTGATTGGTCCAAAAAATCGTGAGCACTATCCAGATTATTTTCTTCATAAAGTGCCTTAGCCATAAAAAAATTAGCAGAAACAGACACATTGGGATATTTATAGATGTTTGCCAATTCTATGGCTTCTTCCAGATATTCTTTAGAAAGATTAATACTATCCAGCATAATGGCAGCATCTCCCAAATTACTTGCACAAGTGGCCAGATATCTTGTCGCCCCAAGTTTCTTGAAACCAGTATATGCTTTTTTAAAGTAATCGAAACTCTTTTCAGAATTATGCAAATTATTATATATGTTCCCCAAATTATTATAAACCAAAAATTTACCACTATCATTTTTTGCTTTATCGAAGCTTTTCAATGCTTTAGTATTGGATTTAATAGATTTTTGATAAAGGTTCAATTCATAATATACTAATGCCAAATTCCCATAGAATTTACCCTTATCGTTTGCAGATATTTTATTTTGAAGTATTGGTATCAATTTTTCAGCTTTCAATGAGTATGTTAGTGCTTCTTCAATTCTTTCATTTACAACATAAACGCCATTAATATGAACTAAAGTATTAAATACTTCTAAAGAATCGCCAGACCTTCTAAAATTTGCAAGTGCTTGTTTTCCATATACTATAGCATCCTTAAAACTATTCTCACCTCCTTTTAATTTATTTATATAAGAAAGCTGATATAAAGACTTCGCTTCCCAGAAATGATCATTGTTATCAATCGCCAATTGTAGCAACTCTTTAAAATCTTTTTCGGCCTTATCAAGATCGTTTAAGACGTAATTTGAGGCGGTATCAAACAATATTTTTAGGCTATCTTTTGGTGACCGAACCGTGTTTGGCTGAGCAAATATTCTAATTGAAATAAAAAAAGCTGTTATAAATAGTGTTCTTAAATGTTTATTTTCTAAATACATGTAATGGGGTTTACTAGCGTAAAAAAGTTTCAGTAACCGACAATTAAGCAGATTGACAATATATTTTTAATGCTTGCAAAATATAAGAATTCTGAATCAATTCAATAACTTTTTTTTAACATTTCTAACATCTTTTAAAAAAAGCAAGAGGGATATTCTTGTAAGTGTCTGGAAAAATGATATCTATTATACACCAAACAATTTGATAGTTCGAAATAAGCTATCTCATCAAGATAAAAGATAGTTAAGAATTTCGAGTATAAAAGTCTGTCTGATTTAAGTTCTGAATCAACAAATTATACCGTTTATCAAAACAAATCGATGTTTCCATCTCCGTATTATTCATATTCTTAGAAGAGGAACTTTGTGACTACAGTTTCCTAATTTCTTAAATAACGTAAGTACTATTTTTTAGAACTTGTAAAGAAATATTTGAAAGTGCTTAGCTTAGACGATATTGTAAATTTTGTTAGATTCTGATCTCTGTAAGTGATATTTCATTCGCAAAAATTTTAGTCGAAGTGGCAAGATGGCCTATATATTGCTCATCGATATTTATTGAGTTAAGAAAATATTCTTGTCTGTCTAAACAGGTTTTGTTTTTGATAATTTCAAAACTTTTTAGTGGTACATATAACCCTTTACCGTTTGCTTTTAAAACTGCTTCTTTTTGCGTCCAGTAGTTAAAAAAATTCTTGTTTAGATTTTCGCTTCTATCCATATTAATTAATTCTGATTCAGTCATCTGGCAATAAAAATCTTGAACAGTAATATTTCTAATCTTTTCAATATCGACTCCAATTTTACAGCTTTTGCTCATTGCACAAATAACAAATTCTGATGCGTGAGATATATTGAAATCTATTTGAGAGTTTAAAATAAATGGACGTTTAAATTCATCATCTTCAATTCGATTAAAATTAAGTTCATTATCGTAAAAGTTTGATAATCCCCTAGAAAGTAGTATCCTACCTATTATGGATGCTTGAATGTCTTGCCATCTTCTATATTTGCTTATTCTTTTTATATACTCACAAGAAAAGACGGATAATTGTTCAGACGATAACAGATCACATCTTTTTTTCCTGTTACGCGCAAATAATACATGAACTTTAATAATATTGTCTTGATTCTTCAACAGTTTATCCGATTTTAAAGTTCCATTTTAAAAAAACTGAAACTTCCTCACGAAGTTACTAAAACAAATAATAATCGTTTAAGAAACTATAATTGCTGTATTAAATCTTTTTAATGATATCAAATTCATATTTTACGAAAGAGTTACATATTGATTTACCAATTTAGTTTTATAGTCCATCACCTCCAATAAGATCTAGTTTTTCTTGTGAAAAATCATTTCTACACGCAAAGCGACGAATCTTTCCGCTGGAGGTTTTCGGAATACTGCCAGATTTAACCAATGCTATGGCGTGAGGACGCAATCCATGATAAGAAGAAATTGCCTCCTTAATATTTGATATCATTTCATTCAGTTTTTCAGATACTTCTTTGGATATTCCATCCCCAGCAATTTCTGCCTGATCATTATGTGTCTTGAACTTCAACAAATCTCTATGATAACGTCGATCTACCTCTGCAACCACAACAAGTTTTTCATTCCCTTTTACTTGTATAGCAAATGCCGCTACGCGATTAGGAGCTATGGCTATGTGGCTCTTTTGGACTGTTAGTTCAATATCTGTAGGATAATGGTTACGACCACTAATAATAATCACATCTTTTAATCGTCCCGTAACGTAAAGTTCGTTGTTTAATGTAAATCCAAGGTCTCCGGTTCGTAAAAATAAATTGTCTTTGATTTCATTAGTACAGGCCCTAAAGGTTATTTCTGTTAATTCCTTTTGCTGCCAATAGCCTTGGGCGACACTATCGCTAGCCACCCAGATTTCGCCAACTTCCTGATCTTCGCAAGGCCTTTTTGTCTCTGGGTGTACAATTTTGATAATAGTACCTAAAAAACCTTGACCACAGCCGACTAATTTTCTTACTCCAAGTGCTCCGACCTCAGCTAAAGTTACACGGTTATCCAGTAAATCGGTTTCCAGTACTTCGGTAATCACAGGAGGTTCATGATAGGCACCCCCACTAACAAAAAGTGTAGTTTCGGCCATTCCATAACAGGGGTAAAATACCGAAGCATTAAAACCGTGTTGATTAAAATATTTTGAAAAATTTTCTAAGGTTTCAGCCTTGACGGGTTCCGCTCCATTGAAGGCGATCTTCCAACTGCTCAAATCTAAACCTTCTAATTGTTCAGCTTTGATTTTACCTAAACATAGATCATAGGCAAAATTAGGACCTCCACTCGAGGTACCTTTATAATTAGAGATAGCCTGTAACCATCGAATAGGCTTTTGCAAAAAGTGCAAAGGTGATAATAATACTACAGGAAATCCGACATAAAGCGGTTGAATAATACCTCCTATTAATCCCATATCATGGTAAGGGGGTAACCAAATCACTCCAACACTTTTATCATTATGATTAAATGCCTCTTGAATTATTTTCTGATTGTGGATTAAGTTGCTGTGAGAGACCATAACACCTTTGGGATTACCGGTCGACCCAGAAGTATATTGCAAGAAGGCTAATGTTTCCTTATCAATTTCTGGAGCTTTCCATTTCTCAGCATAAGAAACTTCTAGTTCATCGACAGCCAACCAGCGCAGTGACGATAGTTTATCTTCATTAAGTAAGCTTGAACTTAATCCAAATCGAATGAAGGAAGTGGTTAATACTACTTTCGCTCCTGCATCCTCAACAATAGCTGCCAATCGCTCCATAGAACGATTAGGACGCGGTGGATAGGCAGGCACTGCAATTGTTCCTGCATACAAACAACCAAAAAAAGCGGTTACAAATTCCAACCCTGGAGGAAATATTAACAGGGCTCTTTCTCCTTTTAAACCTTCATTTTGGAGAAAACCGGCAATTATTAGTGCTTGTCGATCCAGTTGCCCATACGTAAGATTGATTTCTTTCCCTTCGCCATCTTCAAGAAAAGTGTAGGCCAATTTATCAGGTTGATTCGTACTTCTGTAGCGAAGAATAGCAACTAAGGAATTTAAGTCTGAATAATTTTCATCCAACTGTTTTATTGAAGTATTTTCATTGTTTGTTAAGGTTTGATCTGTAGAATAGAATTCTTCTTTAGAAAAGTTACTATGCATATCTACATTACTTTTATTATTTTTACTACTCATGATTGGGGTATTTATATAGTTTAAAATTTATTTATCGGTACTTTTAAGCTTTGTAAATTAATCGGTTTCTTCTTGTTGCTTTAACTCATCCAATTGATCACAAAGTTGTCGAGCCAACTTATCCACATTGTGGTGCGCCAACATACTCATATGATTTCCCGGAACTACAAAAGTTTTTACTTCCTGTGAAAACTTATTCCAACCCCAAGTAGTTTCTTCTAATATAGAGGTCGAACCAGTATCTGATTGATATTCTGTCAACTCACTCGCTTTGAATAAAACTATTTCAGCTAGGTCAATACTTTCTTGTGGAGAATAATTAGCCTGGTGATTTGCTTTAAAAACATTGATCAATCCGCGAACTTGTGATATGTCTGATTGAGCCGGTAATAAATCAATTTGTTGCAAGCATTCTTTAAAATAAGTTAATTGATCATCGTGATCCAGTTGTGCGATATCGTCATAAGTGATGGCGAGTTTCTTACCCAACCATTCTTCAATAACTTCTGCCAGTTCGATCAACCATGCAGCTTCATTTTTTTGATCATCGTTTGCTATAGTAGGTGCCTCTAAGACAGGTGCCGGAGCATCAAAAACTGCTAGAAGGGCTACTTTTTCTCCCTGTCTAAGTAATTGTTGTGCCATTTCAAGGGCAACATGGCTGCCGAATGAATGTCCTCCTAATACATAAGGTCCGTGAGGCTTCATAGATCGTATTGCTTCTATATAGTAAGACGCCATGTCCTCAACCCGTTCATGAGGTAGTGAGGTTCCATCAAGTCCTAAAGGCTGCAAGCCATAAAACGGTCTATCGGTATGCATAAGTCTGGCTAATTCATAAAAATATAGCACATTACCCCCCGCTCCTGGTATACAGAAAAAAGGTTCTTTAGTACCCTCGGGCTGAATAGGAACAAGAGGAGACCACGATAAAGCATCAGTCTCGTTATGTAATAAGTTTGCCAAATCTTCTATGGTTTGACTTTGAAATAGGACCGCCAAAGGCAAATTGTGATTAAATTGTTTTTGAACTTGAGCCATTAAACGTACTGCCAATAACGAAGTGCCTCCTAATTTGAAAAAATTGTCGCGAATACCGATCTCGTCTATTTTTAAGACATTACGCCAAATCTGCGATAATTGTTCTTCTGTAATATTGCGTGGTGCGACGAAGTTATTATCAAGTGATCGCTGCTGCCATTGATTTTGAGCTTTAAGTTCACCGATTATTTGCGCTACGGTATTGAATTTTGAGGCAATTGTTTGGTATATTTCGCGCGAGGTGAAGCCAATTGAAGGTGATTGGGCCGTTTTCGTGGGAGATTTAGTCTTATTTTTAACATTTTCATTTTTCTTACTATCCGGATCGAATACTAAATTAACTAGTGTTTCAGCTGGAAATTTAAAGACCATGCCTTTGTCAATTTCTTTCTTATATTGCTTTCCTACTGTATTAAGAAAGTCTCGTACCGGGCGATTTTTCTCGGTGGGAAAACAAGGCACTTCTACCCATTTCCTTTGTCCATTTTGGGCAATTTTTGCCACATGAGCCAACATTTGATGTTCTACGCCCTTGCCTAAAGCACGGCAGCTTAATAAAAACGTATCGATTTTAAGACATTCTTGATGTTCTTCCCATAACACAGCACCAACTAAACCATAGTCCCCAAAGCGGTCTTTCACACTTACGGTAAGGGCTTTAAAAGTATCCGAATCAATTAGTTGTTGAATCTCACTTTCTGAACGACGAACAGTAGTTACGTTAAATTGGTTTGTACGTTGGGTAAGTTGTGCTACCCTGGCTAATTGTTCAGGTTGAGCAGGTGTAATGCTAACCTTTAAGTTTAATCCCTTCAAGAAATCCCCAAAAGTCAGAGTCTCTTTACGTAAACGCTCGCGCTCAACGTTATCCCGATAAAGCTCGGTTCTTTTTTTGTCTTCGGCAGTGGTCTTTAGGTTATCAAAAGCCCATATATGATCGAGAAATTGAGGTATTTCGGCATCATCTTTTGGCAATTGCAAGGTCAAGACCGCTGGGCAATTTGCTCGAACTTCGGCACATTCGACAGGGTTATCATCGACAAAAATAAAACTATCCAAACCAAGTTTTAATTCTTCGGCGAGTGATTTGATATTTTCTGACTTTGGTTGCCAATTAATGCGAGAAGAAACAATATCCTTACGCTGGAGCAGCATGGCATTGTTGGAATCGAATACTTCAAAAACATCCTCAGGTTCATTTTTACTGCACAAACAGATAATTTTACCCTGATCTTGTTGTGTAAGCATGAATTTTTGTAACATTTTAAAGTGTTCGGTAATTTGTACGCCTTGAGCTCCATCTTCTCCGCAAACGCCTTTCCACAAAGTTTGGTCACAGTCGAGAACAATCACTTTGTAAGGAGATGATTTTATATTGGCCAGTCTACGGGCCAACAACGTGCCCAAGGCTGTAAACCCGCTTTGGGTATATGGTACATGACCCAATATATCTCCATCGGTATCATAAAGGTCTTCTACTGGATAAAGCCTGGTAAGTTCAGGGGTTTTGATCACATAAATATTACTCATGCTTTCTAGGTCGTCTGCCAACTTATGCTCTAATGTTTCAAATAAAGCTTTATGTTTTGGGCTGGCTATGACCTGAGGGGAAGGAGGACAACATAAAATAAAAAAAGGAGTAGTGGTATTGGCCGGTTTGCTTTTTAGTGTATCAATCAGCTCTTGTATGTTTTCTTCAACCCCAGTTATTTTATAGTTTGAAGCTGCTTGGTTTTCTTTCAGGTTTTTAGATAGACGAGTAGCATATATCGTATAAAGTCCTGAACTTTGCAATAAAGTTTCTTCTTCTAATATCCAGTCAAACCCCTTTTTATCCAGCAGTTGTGTAACCTCTTTCAATTGAGTGCCATCTTGTTCATGCAACTCCATAACAATTTGTTTGATCATAGGCCAATGTGAATCTTTGATCCCTTGAAGAATAGGAACTTCACTTTTTTCTGCATCTAACTTGAGTAAGTCGATTTGGTTGATTCCTTCTTCTTCAATAATATCTGATAATGTCCTAAGTTGAACAGAATAGGTTTGTTGCTCTAACCTTTCTTTAATGAGATTATCTACCAAGGTATTCGCTAGCTCCTCAGTAAGGGAAGGGTCACTTTGTTTGATCATATTCATAATGACCGCTCGAATCGCTTCTTCATCAGTTTCTTGATCGGCAGTAAAACTTGAGAAAACAGAGGATTTTGGATAGAATGTAAAAATATCTTCTTTATTCTGACTTCCCAATCCACAATTAAGTGCTTTCACTGCATTGCCATAAAGGGCAGCATTAATTTGTAAAGCTTTAAAAGTATTGGGTGCAGGCTCAATAGAATAAATCTTTCCTTTGGGGCATTTTTGCTGTGCAAAAAGAGTAAACATTCCAATATTGGCACCTACATCGACAATACAATCATCCTCTTTGAAAATAATACCATTTCTTGAATATACTTCGTCAACAAAAATTTCATTGTACAAGTAATCCGTTTCATATTGATTTAAATGCGCTATTTCCCAACGATTTGGTAAGATATGAGATTCTTGATTATGTAGTAATCTTTCTTTTTGATTAAGGTCTACTCGAAGAGAAAGCTGATTTTCAGTCGTGTTCCAATCTTCAAATCGTATTAACAAGATGTTGACCCCTTCTTGATTGGTCGCTGTTAAACTACTAGGATCAAGTAATTCCTGAAAAACCTGATTATAAGGAGCGAACTTGACTTGAAAAGGAAGGTCAAGTTTTTCTAGCCAAAAAGAAACAGGTTCTTCAATAGGTTCAGCAGTAAAAGTACTCGCCATAGCCAGCGTGGGCTTTTCTTTTTCCTGATGGCGCATACGCGCTATTCTAGATTCTAATTTTTTAGATAGCTTAATATCCGTTAAGGGAAGTGCTATCTGGTAAGCCATTTGCTCAAGAATGGCGCTATAGTCTTTCAAAAGTAATTCAACAGTCTTATCTTCAAACAAATCAGTGCTGTACTCACATTGTAAAAGAAGTTTGTCGGCCGCTGTAAATACCTCGAAGCGAAGATCTAACAAGGCTGACCCCGTATCAATAGGTATGGGTGTGGCAACTAATGTTTCATCAAACTGATATTTTAGTGGATAGTTATGTAACAACAAAGCGACATTGTAAATAGGGTTTTGATTGGTCGCCCTTTCAGGATTTATTGCTTCAACTACCTTTTCAAAGGGGCAATCTTGTTGGGCATAGGCATTAAGAACCGTTTGGCTTACCTGCTTGAGAAAATCTTGTACTGTTTGTGTTTCATTGATCTGCGATCGCAGGGCTAAAAAGTTCATAAAGCAACCTATCAATGGTTCTATTTCAGCCCTATTACGACCTGCAATTACGGTACCTACCACCAAATCATTTTGTTTCGCATACTTGGCCAAAAGAATTTTCAAAGCAGTCATGAGCGTGGCAAATAAGGTTACGCCTTCATCTTGGCTCAAGGTTTGAAGCGACTGGGCCAATGAAGAAGACAGGCTTAACTCTTGCCGTTTGCCATTATACGTCAGTGCTTCAGGTCGCGGCCTATCAGTTGGCAAGTTAATACATGCAGGTGCGCCTTTTAAATGTTCTTCCCAATATTTCAATTGGTGTTTTAGGGTTTCTCCCGAAATGAATTGACGTTGCCATTCTGCAAAGTCAGCATATTGAATTTCTAATTCTGCTAAAGGAGAAAAATTATTCTTAGAAAAAGCCCTATAAAGTACTGCTAACTCGTATAGAAATCTTCCTATAGACCAACCATCGCCAATAATATGGTGCATGGTCAGAAATAGAACATAAGATTTGGAAGATAATTGTATGAGCTTTACTCCCCAAAGTGGACCTTTGGCAAGATCAAAGGTTTGCCGCAGTTCTTGTTCTATAAAATGCTTCAATTCTTCCTCTTGTTGTACTGTAGGTTTTTCTTGCCAATCAACAACCGTAAGAGGAGTAGAAAAAGTAGGAGTAATTGCCTGTACCGGACTACCCTCAATAACAGGAAAGGTTGTTCTAAGGATCTCTTGGCGCAGTGCGATTTCTTCCAGAGCTTTTTTGAGAGCCGAAATTTTCAATGAACCTTCTAATTTCAAACCCCCGGCTATATTATAAAGTGACCTTTCCCCTCTTAATTGTTCTAAAAGCCATAATTGTTCTTGACTATAAGAAGTGGGAAAAACAAAAACTTCGTCTCCTAAGTGATCTTGAAGCTTCTCATTAGCTGTTTCCGGATCACCAGAAATATTCTCAAACGTTTTATTTTTTTCTGTCATATTGAGTAAATAATATTATTTGTTTAATTCATCGTCGCGTTTTAGTTGCGAACGCTTCATTTTTCGTGATTCACGGGAAACTTTAATTATTGCAGGAGCCTGTATCTTGTCATCATTATTCTCTAAATGCTCGTCAATGTGATTACCAAGTGCCTCTATTGTAGGAAACTCGAGAAGACGTTGTAACTGTAACTCAATGGTTAATTTTTTCCGTAAACGAGAAACGGCTTGTGTAGCCATTAACGAATTGCCCCCCAACTGAAAGAAATTGTCATGTATACCAACCTTTTCTAAGCCGAAAACTTCTGACCATAGTGACGCTAACACTTTTTCAGTATCCGAGCTAGGCTCAACAATAGGAGGACGTGTCATGTTGGAGTTCAATGCTAAGCTGTTCATTTTAGCTTGTTCCTGAATAGCATCCCTTATGGCATCAGGTGTTGAGAGATCATTTGCGATATGTTCATACAGATCTGTTGCGACGGCCGGTTTCTTGGTTGGCGTCGATGCTGGGCGTGCTTGAACAGATAACTCCTGCGTTGCTGCCGAAAAATTGACTTTCAAGGCTTCTTCTGTTGATAGGGTATACATAGTCTGGTCGGAGAGGGTCTCTTGAGTAGCGTTTTCTACAGCATTTAAAAAGTTGTGTACGGGCTGATTCTTATCCGTTTTTTTGAAAATAATAGTTACCTTTTCTAATCCTTTATCCTGAGCAATCTTTCCCATGCCCGATAGCATTTGGTGCTCTACACCGCGACCAAGTGTTCGACAACTCAATAAAAAGGTATCGACGATTAGAGAAGATTTCGAGACATTAGCAAGCATTACCCCTACCAAACCATAATCACCAAACCGGTCTTTTACAGTAACCACAAAACAACTATCATCCCTAGAGTCACAAAGTGCTTTGATCTCTCCCACAGACAGATTCAACTTATTCGCATTGAACTGGTTGGTCCGTTGGGTCAGTTGCGATACCCTTTCGTATAATTCGGGCACCATCACACACATATCAACCTTAAGATCCAGACCCTTTACAAACTCACCTAAGGTTAATGACGACTGCATCACTTCTTGCCGCTGACTATTCTGTTGGTAAAATTGGCTACGGCGTTGATCTTCTTCAGTAACCTTTAATCTGTCAAAGGCCCAGTTGTGCGACAGAAATCGTTCAATATTTTTACTATTTTCTGGGACTTGTAGGGTCAATACCGCCGGGCATTGTGCCCTGACCTCAGCACATTCAACAGGATTGTCATCCAGAAATATAAAACTGTCTAAACCCAGTTGTAATTCTTCAGCAATTGACCTGATGTTTTCTGATTTTGGTTGCCAATTAATCCGCCAAGAAACCAAGTGCTCCCAACGTAATAGCATATCGGGGTGCTCATTAAACACCTGTCGAACGTCTTCTTCACTGTTTTTACTGCATAAGCAAACCAACATTCCTTTTTCGTATTGTTTGAGCACAAATCGTTGCAATTCTTTAAAGGCATCGGTAACCTTGACGCCATCTGCACCATCTTCACCACATACACCTTGCCATAAAGTATTATCACAATCCAACACGATCACTTTATAAGCAGATCGTTTTGTTGCCAGAATCTTTCTTATAATTAATGTTGATAATGAGGAAAAATACGTAGGAGTGAAAGGTATATGACCTATCTTATCACTGTGGGGGTCATAATATTCTGGTAAGGGATACATTTGTGCTATCTCATTGGGAGTCGTGAGATATACACCCGTAATGCCTTGCAATGCGGTTATCAAATGGTTTTCAGTCTTCGTCCATACCTTTTCAGATTGTATACTTGAGGTAGATGGGCATAGACATACTAAATAGGATGATGTTGACTGTTTTGCTTTAGACTGAAGAGCAGAAGCAAAATCATCGATATTTTTTTTGATTTTTGATATGATCTCCGGGGTTGGTATATCATTACTTATGGATTTATGATCTTCATCAAATCTTAACCAATCTACAAACCGGATAAGGATCACATTAACCCCCAATGTGTTATTACTGAAAAGACTATCGGGCAATAGCAGTTCTTGAAAGATCTGATTATATTGCGCAAATTGAATTTGATAGGGCAAGTTCAACTTTGAAACCCAAAACTTTAGCGACTCGTCCATAGATTCTGCGGTAAAAGTTGCAGAGATAGCAATTTTTGGTCGTGGGGAATCGATTTTGGCTCGCAATGCCTCAATTAGATCAAAGTCGCTAAGCTTGGAATCTGGTGATGCCATACATTGAGATAATATCTTAAGATAAGAATCGACCAGATATTGAATGGTATCAGAATCAAATAAACTACTACGATAACTGATGGTTCCACAAAGTTCTCCATCTACTTCATACATAGACCAAAGCAAGTCAAGATCACTCGGAGCACGACTTGCATCACTTATTGGAGTTAGTAAAAGATTGGGTAATTTTATAGTCTTCAACTGGTTGCCAAGAAACGTACTGAATAGCACCCGAGGGCCAGACAAAGCTTCATTTTCTGATCGCAAAACCTCCATTACTTTCGAGAAAGGCACATTCTGATGGATTTGTGCTTCTATGAGCAGCTTTCGAACCTTCACCAAAAGATGTTCAAATGAAGGATTTTCAGATAGGTCAGACCTTATCAACAATGGGTAAGCAAAAAAACCTATCAAAGAAGCAAGTTTAGCATTAGAACGGCCAGAGGTCGGTACCCCAACTACGATATCCTCTTCACCTGAAAAATGATGTAAAAGCACGTTGAATGCTGTTAAGAGAACCACAGCAACTGTCACATCCTTTTCCATTGATATTTTCTTTATCAACTCCCAAGATTCTTTTGGAAATCTAAACGTATGATAGTTCCCTTGTAAATCGCGCCTATCTGAATGATCTTTAGGCATGTCAAGTTTAAATGATGTACCTTTTAATTTTCTCTTCCAATACTCAATATGTTTATCGGCGTGTCCTGCTTCCAACCAATGTTTCTGCCACACTGAAAAATCGGCATATTGAACCGAAAGTCGTTCCAATTCGGGAATCTGCCCTTTTAATAATGTTTCGTACGAAACCGCAAGCTCCCGTATCAGTAGATTGGCCGAGAATATGTCGCCACTCAAGTGATGAAACACTATAAAAAGAACATGGTTCGTTGATCCAAACTTGGCAAGCTTAAACCTCCAAAGCGGTCCTTTGTAAATATCCAAAAGACGTTTTGCTTCATCATCTGCTAATTGCGATATGACCAAGTCTTCTTGCGATTCAGTTATTTGACTATAATCTTCATAATCTAGAACCAATTTAAATTCTCCTATTTGCTGAACCGGATTACCTTTTTTTTTGGGGAATGTGGTTCTTAGGGCTTCATGGCGATGTCCAATGTCATTTAAGCTACACTTTAATAATTCGATATCCAGAATACCTGAAAAACGGATGGCTTGGACAATGTTATGAGTAGCATTTTTTGGCATCCATTGGTTAAGCATCCATAGTCGCTGTTGTTCAAGAGATAAGGGTATAGGTTTATCTCTAAAAACTGGCACTAAAGGTAAATCAGTCAATTCTTTTGTTTGGCCTTGACGCCGTAACAACTCAAGAATATCATTTTTATGTTCTTGTAATAGTAAGCGGAGTTCTTGCGTCAATGAACCTTTTGGTGCACGTATACCGAGTTTATCTCCATCAAGCCATAATTTAATGCCCTTTTCAGAAAGTTCAGTAAGCAATTCAGTAAGAATCATAGTATTTTAATTATAAAGTAAATTCTTCAACATCATCATTTAAATCTGTAGCAGTCTCAGAAAAAATTAATACAGAGCCTATGGTCAGTTGTTCCAGAGACAATTTCGCCAAATCAACCAAACTAATACCTTCTAGAAATCTTTCAACGGGAATTTCGATTTTCAATTCGGTGGTCATTTGATTTCTCAATTCCACAGCCATTAACGAGTCTAAACCCAAATAGTTAAGAGGCTGTTGTACATCTATATCTGCTTCCTTCATCCCTAAAGTTTGGGCCGCATGTCCTTGCAAATACTTCAAGAGAAGTTTTTCACGTTCAGAAGCTGGAACTTTTTCCAATTTTTTCAACAATTCGTAAGACTTTTCACCTTCGATTGTGTCAGTTACTTTCTCCAGGTCATTTGTAAGTATTTCTGAAAGTATGGTTGGTTGAGTGCCACCCTGTAATTGTGACTGCAGCAAAGGCCAATCGACAGACAGTACACCTAACTGGGGCCTTCGAGATTCAAGAAGGAGTTCTAAGGCTTTTAACCCTTGAGTGATTGATATTTTGTTTATTCCTTGGGTGTTTATACGAGTTTGATTGTTGGTCACTAATTGCGCAGCCATGCCTATATTGGCCCATGGCCCCCAATTTATACTAATAGCCTTGAGCCCTTTTGCCTGTCGGTAATGAGCAAGTGCATCCATAAAAGCATTGGCTGCAGCATAATTACCCTGTCCTGGGGCTCCCATCAATGAAGAGATTGAGGAAAACAGTACAAAATGGTCTAGTGGCAACTCCTCAGCCAATAGGTGCAGATTATAAGCTCCCCGTATTTTTGGGGCCATAACTTTGGTAAAACTCTCCTGATCCTGATTCATAAGTATCCTATCATCAAGAATACCTGCCAAATGAAAAATGCCCTTGATTGGTGGCATAGATTTACCAACTTTTTCAAACAACTTTGCCATATCGTTACTATCGGTGACATCAGCTTTTACTACCATAACTTGTGTACCCATTGCCCTTATACTATCTATAGTATTAAGGGTGTCGTCGGTAGCTTTCCCACGACTTGTAAGAACAAGACAACCAGCACCATTTTCTGCCATCCATTGGGCTACCTGAAGCCCCAGAGCACCCAAACCACCTGTGATCATATAAGTTCCATCCTTCTGAAAGTCCAATTTTGAACTTTTATGAATCTCTTTTTTTGTTAACCTGGCCACATAGCGCCCATTATCACGTAGAGCGATATGATCTTCAATTTCATTGTTCATAAGCTCTGCCATTAATAGCTCGGCATCTTGCTTTAGATTCTTAGAATATAGAGGTAGATCAATAAGTCCGCCCCACAGATTAGAATGTTCAAGAGCAACTACCTTACCCAGCCCCCACAGTGGTGCCTGGGTAATCGACAGTTCATTGTTATCTAAGTTAATAGGTTGGGTTCCACTTGTCACTAACCACAATTTGGCTGGAGTTGACTGTTGTATTTTGATCATGGCTTTGACTATATTAAGTACAGTGATACAGCCAAGCTCCTGAGCTCTTTCTAGAACCTGATTATCCAAGTAGTTTGATGTTTCGGTTCTAGCATTCCAAAAATGGATAATACCTTGTAGTGGTGTTTCTTTAGCTTTCTGAATACTTTGAAAGAGAGATTCGTAAGCACTTGCATCTGATGGAGTAATTGTCTTAATTCTTGAGTCAACAATTTCATCTTCCACCCCTGGATAAACTATCATGGGCGTATGTCCCAGTTTTTCTAAATAGTCTGCCACGTGTTCACCGATGCCTCCAGGATGACAGAAAATGAGCCATTGACCTTTTTCTACTATAGATCTGTTATCAAAAGAATACGGTTTTTCCTTCCATTGCATTTCATAGAACCAATCGTCTTTGGAGACTACCTCTTGTTTTTGTCTATCCTTATGAGATAAAAACTTTAAAACCTTGGGTAATAAATTTATCTCTTCTGGAGATAGCTCAACATTCTTTTGTAGTTGTCTTACAAAATCTTCTATATTTTGTTGCTCAGGCAACTTGATTATTTGGCTCGTGACATCTTGGACCGGATCTTCCAACCAATGTCTTTCCCGATCAAAAGCATATGTCGGTATGGATGTGAAATCGACACACCGCTCTGGGTAAAGAGACTTCCAGTTCACCGTTGAACCACCTATATAAAGTTCTGCCAGAGACTCCAAAAATTGTTTATTTTCGTCCCTTTTGGGGCGAATACTAGGTAACCAAAGGGCATTGTCATCAGGCATACACCGACGACCCATCCCCAACAAGGTTGGACGTGGACCAATCTCAACATAGGCACTGCATCCTTTGTTGTGAAGTGTTTCAATACCCTTGGCAAACCTCACCGTGCTACGGATGTGGTCCACCCAATACGAAGGGTCTGTTATTTCTAATGAAACTTCCTCTCCCGAGATGTTTGAAACAAACTTAATCTTCGGGGAGTGATACGAAATCTCTTCTGCAACCTTACGAAAATCAGACAATATTGGTTCCATCAAAGGAGAATGGAACGCGTGTGATACTTCTAAACGTTTGGTTCTGATATTTGATTTAGCCAATTGGATATTAATCTTGGAGAGAGCAGTTTGACTACCTGAAATAACAAGACTTTGAGGACCATTGATGGCAGCTATAGAGACCTCTTCTTCCATATCTTTTAATACTTTGTGTATAGCAACTTCATCGGCTTCTACAGCATACATCGCACCATCAGTTGAAAGTGCCCCCATCAACCTCCCTCTTTCTGCAATCAATTGTAAACCATCTTCTAAACTAAAAACCTCTGCAATGGTAGCTGCTACATATTCGCCTACACTGTGCCCCATCACATAATTAGGAGATATCCCCCTAGACATCCATAATCGTGCTAAAGCATACTCAACGGCGAATAGTACGGGCTGGGTATAAGTTGTTGTATTTAGTTTGGGTTCAGATGTACTATCAGAAAAAATAACCTCAAGAAGGTCAATATTCAGAGAAGGATTTAAAATTTTACTGCATTGATCTAATGCCTCTCGAAAAACCGCTTGGGTATCGTACAGCTGCTTTCCCATACCCATGTACTGAGAACCCTGACCTGTAAACAAAAATGCGATTTTTGGTTTTTTACGAGGTTTGGTCTTAGCCGTTAACAGTCCAGACACTATTTTTCCTTGTGCGAAATCTGATAACTTTTCTTGTAACTGTTTTTTTGAATCAGCGATTAATGCTAATTTATAAGGAAAATCAGTACGCTTAACACTCGTTACAAAGCAAATATCAGATAGAGAAACTTCAGAATTCAAAGTCAGTAAATCCAGATATTTATCAGCCAAAACTCTTAAAGACCCTTCTGTTTTAGCGGATAAAGGTAGGAGGAAATGAGAAGAAACATCTTTTTGAGGTTGCTCCTGTATTCCAACCGAAGCTTTAAACTCCTGAATAATTACATGGCAGTTGGTACCCCCAAAGCCAAAACCACTAATACCTGCCAATCGTGATCCTTCTTCATCAATCTCCCAATCTTGGGCTTCAACAGGTATCGAGAAGCTTGTATCTTTAAATGAAATGTAGGGATTAGACTCCTTGAAGTGCAGGTGCGGCGGAATCTTTTTGTATTTTAAAGAAAGGACAACTTTTAAGAGGCTGGCCATTCCAGCAGCCGATTCCAAATGTCCAATATTAGTCTTTACAGATCCTAACCAACAGTAACGATCAGGTTCACGGTCCTTCATCAGCACCGCCCTAAGTGCACCAAATTCGATGGGATCACCAAGAGCTGTACCTGTTCCATGGGCTTCAACGTAACTGATTTCGTTAGGAGCTACTTTAGCATTCTTTAGAGCTTGCCGAATCACATTTTGTTGTGAGGGTCCATTGGGTGCCGTGATACCATTAGTAAGCCCATCTTGATTTACCGCAGAACCTCGAATCAAAGCTAAAACATTATCTTGATCCTTGATTGCTTGAGCTAGAGGCTTAAGTACTACTACTCCACAACCCTCACCTCGTACATACCCATCGGCAAGAGCATCGAAAGTCTTACAACGGCCATCGGAAGCCATCATTTGTGCTTGCGAAAATACGATAGTCGCTTCCGGTGATAACATCAGATTAACTCCTCCAACTAAACACATTGAAGACTCGCCAGAACGAAGGCTCTGACAAGCTAAATGGAGTGCAACAAGGGACGAAGAACAGGCTGTATCCACCGAAAGGCTCGGCCCCTTTAGATTCATAACATATGATATTCGGTTAGCTGCAATCGAAAACGAATTACCTGTACCCGAATATGCATTTAAGCTGGAAGGTCCGGCAACGGGTAGGCGACTGTAATCACTATTACTAATCCCTACAAACACCCCTGTATTGCTACCTGAAAGTGAAGAAGGGACTATACCTGAATTCTCAAGAGCTTCCCACGAAACTTCAAGCAGTAATCTTTGTTGTGGGTCTATACGTTGAGCTTCACGAGGTGATATATTGAAAAATCCAGCATCGAATTGATCAACATCATCTAAGAAACCACCCCAACGTGTATTCATCTTTCCGGGAATATTGGCCTCCTTATTATAATAGTCATCAAGAGACCACCTTACTGAGGGGACTTCCTTAATTGAATCAATACCTGTGATAAGATTTTTCCAAAATAAAGACGGATTCTCTGCATCAGGAAATCGGCAACCCATACCTATGATTGCAATTTGCTCATTGATATGGTTGGGGATAGTTTTTTGCATATAATAAATTTAGGAATTGGTAAATTTGGAAAGGGCAATGATTGTTTTCGAATCAATAATATTTAAGTAGAATCAGATTTAGATAAATGACCAACAAGTGCATCAATGGTAGGGTAATCGTAGAGTAAACTAGGGTTTATACGTTGGTCAAGCCATTCATCCAACTCACCTGTGAGGCCAATTACTGCTACAGAGTCTAATCCATATCTCTCAAAAGGAATACTGGGATCAATCTCATCCTCTTCAACTTCAAGGGCTTGGGCAATTGCATTTATTAACCACTCCTCTATTTCATCCGCTGTCCTCTGATGTGTTGTCTTTTGTGAGAATAATTTTGATTCATTTTCTTTATCTGGAGAATTTATTTTCATAACTTCTAATTTTATATTATCAAAGCAAATTTTGTTAACTATCATTTTGAATTAATATAGGCTGAAAAACACTGTGATTTATCTCAAAATGGGTTTTATATAAATTCAATGAATTTTTCAAGAATCCGCATTCTCGAAAATTTTGTTTAGAGAAATCAAACCATAAATAGTGAAAGATAATCTAGATCTAGTACCTAGTCTGAAAACGATAGGTTACAATTTACTACAATTGCTATTACAAAAACTTACATAGTTCTTTTAGCCAATATCAGAAAAGCTTTATACTTATTTTCATCCTATCCATATAGTAATTATTTCCAGCTAGTCTCATCTATTATAAAACTGGATCTTTATCTAATCCACAAGTAAGATGATATGTTAAGAGATTTTCTTTGCAATTGTCCAAAATAATTTTCCGAATATAGAGTAAATACGAACCAACTTAGAATAGTGTTAAATAGTTTTCAGATCAGTTCTAAGCATATTGTTTGCACAATTCCATCAATTCAGCCAGAACTATCACCCAACTCATTAAACAGAAATAATCTTTCAGGAAATTCAATTTTTAGACTAAACTCAATTTTTCTTAATCATAAAAGAAAATAGAAGAGTGCTTTTAAAATGAGGCGAAGAAATGCACAAATTGTCATCTAGGTTTGTTACAACATAAATATGTTATTAAATAAGTCTAGCCCCGTAAGATTATGTTTTGAAAACGATAGGGTTTTCTTATAAATCAATAATGAAGGCTTCACGATAATTTGTACTTAATTAAGAAGTTAGAAATACACGAATTCAAATATAAAGTATGAATTAACCCGAGTTTCCTAAAAAGATGGAGCAAGATGAGTTTGTAATTTTGAAATGCGAACTCCAGAAACGGTCCAAAATGCTCCAAGACAAAGTTATAGCAATATATTGTTTGGTCGATGACCTTCTGAAAGAAATGAACCATAAAGAGCACAACCACCGGAAATTCAGCGATGGCCAAGTGATAACCACGGCCCTAGTCTCCGCCCTCTGTTTCAGCGGAAACCAGACCATGGCACTGTGCTACATGGACAGCCACATCTTTGGAAAGGTACTGAAGAAGAGCGGATTCACCAAACGCCTGTACAGGCTGAAAGAGGTAGTGATGTTCATCCTGCTGCGTATCGGCAGGGTTTTCAAGTACCTGCACTGTGAGATGGAGTATATCATCGATTCCTTTCCCGTTAAGGCCTGCCACAACATACGGATAAGCAGGTGCAGGCTCTTCAGGGAAGAAAAATACAGGGGTTGGAACGCATCGAAGCGTGAGAACTTCTACGGTGTCAAGGTGCAGTTGGTCACCACTGCCGAGGGCATCCCCGTGGAGATGTACCTAGTCGAGGGTGTCGAGCACGATTCGCAGATACTCAAAAGGATGTACCATGACCTGCCTCCCGAGAGCGAGCTTTATGGCGATAGTGCCTATACCAATTACGAAATCGAGGACATGCTCTTCGAGACCGAACAGGTCAGGTTGATGACAAGCAGAAAAAAAAATTTGAAACGAAAGGACATCCCTTCATAAAGGAACATATACGAAAGCGCATAGAGACATCCATAAGCCAGATTTGTGCATTGATGCCCAGGCACATCAACGCGGTGACGTCCGATGGGTTCATCATCAGACTTATACTGTTCCTGATGGCCTTTCAGTTTGAAAAAAATCCTATAATAGGAAACTTGAGTAAATTAATCCCTTTATATTCTATTAAACAGTATACCGAAAGAAATTGCATCCTAGTTTTTAACCCAACGAAAAGAAAAGTTATATTTTTGATCGAGAAGCTTGAGCAAGTTGCTCCAATTCCTCTTGACTTTGAAGTTTAACCATCCCAGTAATTATTCCCTTACAAGCCTCTTCTCCGTTACTTGTATATAGTATAACCTCACATTTGAGGACGTCAAACCGGTATAATAGTTTTTTAGAGACAACTTTAACGGTCTCACCCGGCGGTACTGGATTCTTATAAGACACATCGTTATTAATAAAAACTCCAAGTGGAATAGTGCCAGCCTCGATCTTATGCAACAACTTTAACCCTAAACATACTACCCCAATTTGAGCCATACATTCAGTAAGGATTACACCTGGTGTAATCGGATATCCCTTGAAATGTCCTTCGTAAAAAAAAGCATCCTTTGGAAAAGTATAAAAACCTATTACCGTTTCATTATCTACATATTCTAGATAATCTACAAATAAAAATGGTGGTTGGTAGGGTAAATAACCCATTATTTCTTCTTTTGTCATGTTATTTTGGGGTTATACTAAAATCTTCAACATTGCTAAATGAACCAAAGACGACTGTATAAAAAAATTAATATGATATTCGTGATTTTTACTTCCAAAAAATGATTTGGCAATTTCATCATGGTTAATAGCTTCGAGAAGTCTTTCGTAGAAAATTGAACCATCAGATAGGCCACTACTAGAGTTACAGGTTATTTTTCTTCGTAAACCAATATAGAGGCTCAAACTTCTACGAAATATCCTATTATTGATGGTGGTGAATCTGATTTTAAGCATATAAACGGGATCAAATATTAAACAAGTAAAGAAAAAATAAAATTAATTATTTGTCTACAACGCGTTCATAAATTGGAAAAAATAATATTATCTCAAGTTTGGTCGGCGTAAATCTTATGCACATCTTCCCTTGCTGTTGATGTTACATTTATATAAGCCTTAAGATACATTAATAAATATCAAAAATAACTTAATCTCATCGTATCCATGAAAATAAGGCATTTCAATTAATAACAAAAGTATTACAAAACCTTACATCATTATTTGTAGCATGATGAGAGAAGCTGTTACATAGGTTACAAACATCTATTAACATTGAAGATAAAAATAGAATCAAGAGGTTAGACTGTTTGGCGTACATACTGTTTAACTTATATTAAAAACCATTAAGTCTAAAAAAACTTAGGTCTCTGATTCCAATTTTTATTGCTCGGTTAAAAGCTGGTTAGATTTGGACTTTTTACAAAAGTGCATGGTGAGTAATAACAACTAAAGTTTTCCACTGTTAATTATCCTTTTCTTTTTTTACATTATTAAATTAAACAGAATTGCTCTTATAAATTAAGTTTAGAGTAACTATAAATTTATAGGGGACATAAATTGAAAACACCTGATTTAAATGGTGTCCTCATAAAAATATAGTAAAAACACATCCGTGAAATTTACTACTATCGAATTAATAATATAATGACTAAGTATTTATTATAGGTTTACATGTGAGTTTTTACTACTATAGCAATGACCAAGTATTTCCTATAGGGATGACACATATGTTTTTATTATAGTAGAGACTTGAAGTATTTCCTATAGCAACGACTTAGTTTTGCCTTTAGGGATGACACGTAAGTTTTTCTTACAGCAGAAACTTGAAGTATTTCTTATAGGAGTGAACTGTAACTATCAACTATAAGAAAAAACTAGAACTCTTCCCTATAGCTATGAGCTAGAACTTTCCCCTACAGGAACGAGCTAAAACTATTTTCTAATAAGAGTGAGCTGGAACTATTTCCTATAAGAGGGAGCTAGAACTATGCTTTAAAGCGATGAGTTAAGACTTTTCTCTCTCGTAAATAGTTTAAATTCCATCAATATCGGAAACCGGAAAATACCTTCACCCTGATATCAATTAAAAACAGGAAAAAGCATCAATTAATTTATAGGGGATATAAATTGAAAAGCTAGATTAGTTAAAAAAAATTAACTATTTTTATCCGTTTACAAACGGTTAAATCGAATAATCATATCTCGTAATTACCCTCTAACTTCAATTTTCAACTTTAAAGAATTCATCAAATATTGTTGATAGTTAAGAAATTAAAATTTAAAATCATCATCATATTATTCTCCAGTTCTTAATTCAATTCATAGCTCAACGATTTTCTCACACCTCTTTCTTTCTCTTTTAAAAGAATATTTTTTCATATACCGATATACCACACTACTACATTACTACAACTACCACAGTTGCTACTTTACAGCACTCTATATAATCTATTATTATATTAATAATCAATTCATTATATAATTGTAGTAGCAGTAGTACATGAATTATTTAATTTGGTACAATCGAGCTAATTTAATCCTAAGCTATTCTATATAAACATTTTATAAGAATACACTCATGTAGTCAGCATATATAAAATTGTAGTACTATTTTAATCAAAAAAACCAATGCTGTAACATCGGTTTAAGATTCACTAAATAATCTCTTGAAATATCTACTTCTTTTGTTCCTTCCTTAATTCAGATTGCAACTGTTTCTCTTGTTCGTCGGATAGAAATCTTACCGGATACACTTTCTTGAACCTGCATTTTCTAATCGTTTTGAGATGGGACTCCCGAATTGGAGTTTATCCATCGCCCGGGAAAGCTTTTTGGGAGATAATCGCAGTCCAGCATTGGCATTCATTTGTGATAACATTTTAGAAGCCATCATAAATCGAGCTTTAGGATCATTGGATTCACATGGTGTATATAATTTAGACAACCACTCTTCTTCTGGAGTGCTTTGTCGATAGATCTCATTGATCTTATTAAGCTCATTAATTTCTTGACTATTTAGCCAATACTCAAATTTCTCGTTTAAAAGATGAAGAGCTTGTGCCCATATTTTATTGATATCAACGGTATGAAGATAATTTACATCAGTAACACTAAAAACTAGATATCTTCTGTTTTGGATATCTGATAAAAACTTGGCATCATTAACCGATCCCATAAATGAACAAATAAGGGTTCGTATCTTGATAATACGGGCATACACTTTTCGATTGGTCACCGATGGTGCTGAGAGAATCGCTTTCATAGAATTAAAATCTTTTCCGAAAATGACCTCTAATTGATCATCAATATTTACAAACCACTTCTCTGCCAAATAATTATTTGTATTTTGATCGGTAAGAGTTGGATTGATATGAAAGTATACCAGATAATCTTCTAAAGCTGTTGGGCATAATTTGTTGAGCCTGGTGGTTTTTCCTTTTCCTTGAGCTCCTACTAAAATTAAGCAGGTATGGTTGTTTCCTTTACCTAGTACAGTTGCAACACTAGCCACTAACTACTTTTTAAGGTAAGGAACCCAAAGATCTTTAAGATGAATATTTTCAGAACTTAGATCTTCAATTTCTACAGTATCAGCTAATTCTTTGATGTAATCTTTACCATCATGAGCAGGCAACTCTTCAAAATATGCTTTTACAGGATTATAAGGTCTAGCATAACTTGATTTTAACAACCGTTCCAGCATCGTAAAACTATGATTATAACCTTTTTCGCGCATATCAAGATACATATCGTTAAAGATAAAATCATCCATAATTCGAAATGTCTTTTCTTCAAAAGATCTAACTTCAATATTGTATGTGATTCTATTGTGGCGTATTTCGTAATGTAGGTTTAAATAATCTTTGAGTTGGGTAATATCATTAAGAGGTTGTGGATTTTGACCTGATCGGTTCCCTTTCTTGCCCTTCCTTTTTTTGATTTCTTTGTGTTCCAATGCCATAAATAAACCTGTTTTTACGCTTCTTAATTCTTATTAGCAACTCTTGCAGCTCTTGATCAGTATCTTTAAACAAAATAGATTCGATTCCTGCCCGTTCTTTTAAAGGAAGTTTTTCTAATTTCTGTTTCATCATGTATGGTAATCGAAATTTCTCCTCTTCTTGCAACTCATTAGCCATCATAACCAAAAGTGGTTTCCCCCTAAGTAAGTATATGGGATAATCCTCAACCCTATGAATTACACATATCGCTTTTAAGCTAGTAATATGTGTTCTCATCTGCCTATTTTCTTGGTGTAATTCGTCAATATAGTTTTCAATGTGTTTTTGATAATTGATAAGATGTAATAGAACCCTATTCTTACGATCGATAAACTTATCACTAACATTAGAATGATTTGCTAAATACTCCACATCCTTTCGAAGTGAAATGACTGCTTGTTCAAAAGCCTCAGTTACTTTTTTAAAATCATCGCTCATAAATAATATATTCTATCTGTGGAGGCTCCCCCAGATGTTCTACAATTAGAGCGACTTGTCTTGGAGTATACAATACTCCCCTAAAGGTTCCTAATAATTCCCCAATCCCTTTTATCTATTGCCTGAAGGTATATGGTGAACACCCATAAGCCAAATGAAAATCTGTTTTGGAAACTGCTTTATAGGACTGATTCGCTTTTTTGATGAATTTTTTTCTTGTCATTTGGTAAGATTTAAAGATTTAATCAGTTTTTGATTATGCAATCGCTTTAAAGTACGGGTATCATGTTTTGGGATTCTATTGTTTAATAACTCCTCAATACTACAACCAAAGAAACGGGCTATTACTGCAAGTTTATCCGCAGATATCTCCAAACGTTCTTCTTTGGTTACATATAACCATCGTTCAAAAGTTCTTTTACTTACCCTACAGGCAACAGGTAGCTTTCTTTTTGCAATTGCATACTCATTGTATGGAAGTTTTTTTAAAAACTTTAAAATATTATACTTTCTCTTGTTTGTATTCATTTCTATTGACATAATTATTGCTTTTTAGTTCAAAGTTTGATTTACAAGTTTTTAATGGTTTTTATTTAGTTATATAAGGGCTAGTTTAATGGCAAGTTTTAATAACTCTTGTGTAAATTTATATACAATTTGTAGTTATTTTATAGTAACTTTTGATAAAGTTTTGTATTATTGTATCATTATCTTAAATTATGATATAAAATGATAGGTTTAACGACATATATTGACAATAAAATTCATATTAAAAGTATTTTGACGACATTATTTTGATTATAAATATAATTATATCGACATAATATTCAAATAGACTTACTTTTTTTTACGAACTTTTACAAATTTTGAAATGGCACAACACGTAGTAACACAGAGAATATTAAAAATCATAGACTTGATTATCAAGGAAGAAAAGGTGAAATCTATGAGTGCTATGGCTCGTAGTTTGGACTATTCACCACAATCTTTGGATAAGGTTAAAAATGACGAACGAAATCTTCCCCTTGAAGTGATCTATAAATTCTTCCAGAGATATGATATTAATCCAAGTTTAGTATTTAATGATGACTTATGGAAAAGACATAGTGATACAAGTGAAAAACATCGATATTATGACCCAAAAACCTTTGGGGTAACTGAATTAGCTTTTTATGTAGATATTGAAAACAGTATGCAAGCAGCTATGGTGAGTAACGAAAACACTAAAAATTATGTGTATAATCACGAAAAAGAAGAATACATACAGAAATTATCATTTATGACTTTTGCTAATAGAGATAGCGATATTAGAAGTATTAGAGGCTTTCAAATCAATGGTGATGATATGGAACCTAATTTTTTTCACGGAGATTGGGTATTTGGTGTAAGAAAAAGAAAACTAAATCATTTTAATATAAATAGAATATATATAATAGTCCTTGAGCACAAGATCATTGTTAGAAGAATAACCGCGTTTGATGAAGAGAATAAGCTCATAAGAGTTTCTATGGATAATTACGCATATCCGGATTATGATATCGCATTAGAAAACGTATTTGAGATTTGGGAATTCGAAAATGCACTAACCACTAGGTTTCCAATGCCTAAGTAGTCAATAATTGATTATAATAAGCACATTTTCAGATGTTTGAAAAGTAGTCAGTAGTAGTCAGCAAAAAGTTTAAAAAGTGTCATGAAAAATAAATAAAAAAATCCCTTGATATACTTGCAGAAATCCCGATGTGTTGTATATTTGCTGCGCTGAAAACGTCAAATAATAGTATAAACATATGGGAAAAGTAGCAGGTTCGAATCCTGCCACCCCGACTTTTTTGAGTTACGGGCTCGTAGCTCAGCTGGATAGAGCACCTCCCTTCTAAGGAGGCGGTCATAGGTTCGAATCCTATCGGGCTCACATCAAGCCATACTTGTATTAGTATGGCTTTTTTGTTGCTATAAATTATATCTACTACACGTTGTGCATTATGAAATATATAGTAGAGGAAAGCGTCCGTACGAGTGATTTTTCATAATGAAATGAAGAAAAATTGTATCGAGAATAGCTTTTCGTATCCAGAATCCTATTCTCGATACACTTCTTCCTTCGGTCGAAGCACTCGAATAGACGAATTTTGAATAAAACAGTCAAAATGCACAACGGGTATATACTATTTACATGCTCTATTCAAAAAAACCAGATCGCAATTATATTGGCTGTACCGGTGATACGCTAGAGGAACGCCTTAGAAAACATAATACAAATCACAGAGTGGATACCGGTAAAACCAATGCTTGGTATATCGCTCATACAGAAAACTACAAGAATAAATCTAAAGCCTATCAACGTGAATTAGAAAACAAAAAACGAAAATCAAGAAAATACATTGATCATCCAATACGAGCAGCCGGATAGAGCATCCCGTGTTTTTAAGCGGGACGGTCATAGGTTCGAATCCTATCTCGGTCATTACAAGCAAAAAACCACGCCAAAGGCATGGTTCTTTGATTTTTGGAGAAACCTGAAGCTAAAAGCATCAAGGTTTTGTAGAAAAACAAAGAAATAAAGCTATAGCTCGTGGTTTTGTATTTGCAAAGGGGGCACGATCAACGTGGTTAACCCCTACGTATTCATATTTTGGACAACATTGTTCAAAGCCAGACAAAATTGTCTGGCTTTTTTGTTGGTAATTGTTATTTTTATATCCGAGAAATAATAGCAATTGCTATTATAACATTGTTAGCTGCAAGTACTTCAAAAAAAATAAAATGGAAGATAATATCATACCGATTTTAATGTTTGGCATCCCTAGTCTGATTCTTCTAATTGGAGGAGTAAATGGGTTAATTAAAAATTCAGTAATTAAGAAAAACGGTATTAAAACGATTGCCACAATTATTGACCGAAAATTATATACAGAAAAAGATTTAGAATATGGCGATAGAACATCAACTTATCCAGTTGTAGAATTTCGCGATACAAGTGGAAATAAAATTGTTCAAGAATTGGGCCAAGGAGATGGAAGTTACATGATTGGGCAAAGATTAAGCATAATATATTTAAAAAGAAATCGAAGTTATAAAATAGTAACTAACTCTAACCTTTTCTTAGTTAGATTCCCTTTAGGAATGGCAATTATTGGACTAATTATATTATCCACAATCTGTTATTTTGTTATAACAAATTAACAACATATTGAGTAATGAAATTCTGAGCTATTTTACACAGATGGACCGCACTCAGACGAAACTGTTGATACGGAATTCTTAACTTGTTTATGTAAATGGACTTTACTCGGGCGGAAAAAAGTGAGACGGAATTAAAATGTGCTTACTCGAATGTGTCGTACCAGCAGCTAACAATGACTATAATTAATACGGGTTTTGGTACTTAACCCAAAGTTTTGAGCTTTAAATCAAGTCCGCCAAATCTTTTTGATTTGGCTTTATAAACAAAAAGATAAAACAAAATAAAAAGTTTTGGCTAAGTGCTTAATCAAAAGTTCACTACTTTTAAGACCCGCACTAATCATAGTCGGGACGTTGGTGATAATAAAAAGTAAAATGAAAATCTTATTGATTCTAGCTATTCCTGTTTTATTCACAACATGTGTGAGCAATACATATGAAATTAGACATTCATCATTATTGGAGGATTGGGAATATAAAATGATTAGCAAAGGAGATAATTTTCCTAATTTTCAAACTACAAAAGATTCTATCCATTTAATAGTAGTTTTACTCCACGAAGGATTCAAATTATCTGAAATTCGTGAACATTTCAATTGGCAAAGAGAGGAATTTGATCAAAAAATCAAGATACTACTTGATGCTGAATTTATTAAACCAATTAAAAATAAGAATTACAATCCTAACATAGCAGTCTTTTCTAACGAAGAAGGCGAAAAAATTAGAACGGCAATTGACCCTATCGTGACACAGACTGTAGATAGTATAAGGTCAAAAATCGATTCAATTAAAAGCCGAACCAAACAAATCAGTTGCCTTAAAAGTTTTGATTTTCAAAGTATCTCTCTTTTTATACTAAGTAATGTTTTATTGGATAATTGGCAGATTGAAAATGTAGAAGGAGAATATTTGAGAGCGAAACGACCTAATCGTCATGGCAAAACTTACTACGCAGCTTACTTGGGTAAACCCAATGGTTCGACAAAGGAGTCTTTTGGAATTTACGGAAATCAAATTGAAAGAATTGATAGTTTTGCCATAGCCAGATATGGAAATCTAAGATATACACCTGAAGTAATAATAAAAAAAGAAGAGCTAATATTAGCATATTCTAAACGTTCAAATAATTCCGATTTCAACTATCCGCAAATCAATAACGAATGTTATGCCGAACTGAGTGATTTAGCTAACTATTTCAAACCTGCTTTATTAGATATTCTTTTGAAAAATGATAAGATGATGAGGAACTTATATTTTAATTCCAAGCATAGTCGAGAAACGAGCTACGAAGAATATTTTATGTGGCTCTATCATATACTTTATTCTGACATTACTGATGAACTTATTCGTGAAAACCTGATAATTTTGCCTAAGGAAAAAGTTAGTTTTTATTCCTATAAGTAATTACCTTACTATCACCAACAATGGTTATAATTAATACGGGTTTTGGTGCGTAACCCTAAGTTTGGGTATATTTAAAAGAGTCCGCCAAATCTTTTGATTTGGCTTTAGAACAGAAAAGATAAAACAAAATAAAAAGTTTTGGCTAAGTACTTAATCGAAAGTTCACTACTTTTAATCCCGTACTAACCATAGCCGAGACGTTGGCAGTAGTAGTACCTATTCTATTAATCAATGAAAGAAAGTTTAAAAAATTACTTCAATAAATACATAAATCTTTCTGATGAGGAAATAGAAATTATATACCAAAATACTGATGTAACTAAACTCAACAAAAAAGAGTTTTTATTAAAAGAAGGAAAAATATGCGAATCCAAATATTTTTTAATTGAAGGCTTAGTACGATTCTTTGAAATTGACAATAACGGTAACGAAAATATAAATCAGTTCGGAATTGAAAATTGGTGGATAACTGATTTAGATAGTTTTATAAACGAAACACCTTCTAGACAATCTGTACAGGCATTAGAAAAGACTATTGTACTTCAAATCAGCAAATCGAACTTAGAAAAACTATATATATCTATACCAAAACTAGAAAGAGCATTTAGGATTATTACAGAAAATATGCTGATTGCCATTCAAAGAAAGGACGAAGTATATATGAAGAAAACGAGTAAAGATAGATACTATAATTTGGTCGAAAAAATTCCAGATTTTACACAAAGAGTACCACAGTACATGATTGCTTCTTACTTAAATATTACACCTGAATATTTAAGTGAGATTAGAAAAAAAAGTAATTAAATCATTTCTTAATATATCTTAAGTAGATTCAAAAATCATCCATATAATTTTGCTTTATAATTTAAAACAAACAATATTATGGAACGAATTTCTTACCAAGATATTCCAAATGGAATGTTTAAACACTTAAACGATTTAGAAGATTTTATTAATAACTCTGCACTAGATTTAAAGCTATTAGAGCTTATTAGAACACGCGTAAGTCAAAAAAATGGTTGTGCATATTGTGTTGATATGCATCATAAATTACTAAAACATGAAGGAGAAACAGAATTAAGATTATCATCATTATGTGTTTGGGAAGAAACACCTTACTTTACAGATAAAGAAAGAGCTGTTTTAAAATTCACGGACACATTAACAAAACTAGCTAGAACTTCTATTCCCGATGAAACATTCAATGCTCTTTTAGTCTACTTTACTAAAGAAGAAATTAGCTACTTAACTTTGGCAATATCACAAGTTAATACTTGGACTAGATTGATGAAAACTTTTCAATTTACACCAGGGAATTTCAAAATAGAATAATGAAAAAAAAATCAAAAAAAACATTCCAATTATTATTTGTTATTTGTGTTAGTTGTATAACCAACCTACTTTATTCTCAAAGCACTATTAATATGGAAAACACAGATTCAATAATAACATTAGTGGTTACTTCCACAGCTAATCAAGAAAATTTATCTGCACTTAAAGCATATGTCAAAAAGGTAATGCCAATGTTATTGACCTTAAAAGGAGAAGTCATAAAAAGAAGTAAGATTATTGATATTTTTAATGGGAAAAAGGAATTTGACTTTTTATTAATAATGGACTTTCCATCTAAAAATGCATTATTAAAAATGTTTAATAGTTCGGCGTATCAATCATTAATCCCTGATAGAAATAAAGGATTCATTTCTATAAACATCCTTTTAGCTAAAAATATTGAATAATTAATTTTGTTATATTAAAAAAAACGAACGCACAGCAATGTCTATAGCTCATTGCGACTGAATTCCTTAATCGGAATTCATTGCAATTCACTATCTTTCGGTTATGGCGGAAAATCATAGCTGATTTTCCGCAACGAGCCATACACGAACACATTGTGCGTCATTAGAAAAAAAATGGAATTGTAAGAGGAATTAATAAAATCTTTTCACGAGCAATTTGCTCAAAATCAAAATCATCATCAGAAATTATTCTTTCAGATACTCTCAGTAATCGTAACTGTTACGGTTGGATATAGCTTGCATATAAAAGTGTAGCTTTCCCTAAAACAGCTATTACTATACGCTTCTATTTAAAATCAATAATATAAACAGGTTACATTTTGTATTACTTTTCACAAACAAATTTATACAACTACGTTGTGATCATAAATAATATGATTACTTTTGCAACTTAGTTGCATTAATAAAAATATTCAGTGAGATTAATTTTAGAAAAATCCGACATTTTTGGAGCACTTGCAAGTACTTTATGTGTACTGCATTGCTTTGCTACTCCTTTTATTTTTATAGCCCATACCAGTTATGTTACTAGCGGTGAATCTAGTCCTGTATGGTGGAGGAGTTTAGATTACATTTTTTTGATGGTTTCATTCTTTGCAGTGGCTCGGTCAGCTAAAAACACGTCCAAAAGCTTTATAAAACCTGCACTTTGGATAAACTGGACCACTCTATTTTTATTAATCATAAACGAAAAAATAAAGTTTATTTCATTACCCGAAACTATAATTTATATAACCGCTATTACACTTGCAATGTTACATATCTATAATTTGAAATCTTGCCAATGTAAAGCCAATACCTGTTGTACTCATAATGAATAAAAATAAAATTGAAACCATAGGTGATAATCATATATCGACGAGTGTCAACACTCCTTTACGTGCTAATGCGTTTGAAAAACCTGATGAAGAAAAGATTAAAAATATTCAGCATCATTTCAGAAAAATCATGGAAGAGCTGGGTCTCGATCTATCTAATGACAGCTTATCGGGTACGCCGTATCGATTTGCCAAAATGTATGTAAAAGAACTTTTTTATGGTTTGAATCCTAAAAACAAGCCAAAATTATCTGTTTTTGATAATAAATATGGCTATAAGAAAATGTTAGTAGAACAAAATATAGGTATTGATTCTTCTTGTGAACATCATTTCTTACCAATAACAGGGCAAGCTCATATTGCCTATGTTCCAAAAAATAAAGTGATTGGACTATCAAAAATAAATAGATTGGTCGATTACTACGCACACCGTCCGCAAGTGCAAGAAAGACTTTCTCTTCAAATTTTGAGAGACTTACAAAATACACTAGAAACAGATGATGTAATAGTAATGATCTCTGCAAAACATCTATGTGTTTCGTCTAGGGGAATTAAAGATAAAAGTAGTTTTACCACAACCATAGAGTATGGAGGTTGTTTTGAGGACGAGCAACTTAGAAATGAGTTCTTAAGTATCGTGAATACGTAAATCCATTTTTTGGAGAACACTGGGAACTACATTATACTTTAAAATCACAAAGTAAAGCGTATATTATCTTATTATAAAAGTAATAGGGTGAATAAAGCATGTACTCAAACTTGAAAACGTACTACAAAGTCACCTAAGTACTAAAATAAGGTAAAGAATATTGCAGATAAATAAAGCTATAGTAGTAATAATAAGGCTTTAAAATGCAGATTCACAGTAAAAATATACACTCTATACTCCTGCCTCAGGCAGACACAGTGAGATTTGAATGGGCTGAAGCAGACTTTGAAACCTTAATCTCTTTGCATTTAGAATGCCTCTTGAGCTTACCCCAGAAGTGAGTTACCAAGTATTAAAAGAGACCTCATCAAATCAAAAAATGAAATCCAAAATCAAAACATACAACTCTGAGGATTTAGATTAATTGTTCTAAAAAATCAAAGTGTAAAAACTCTTACCTAAAACAAGTAAAGAATCGTAGACTTTTTAATCGATCTGAAATTATGATTTACAAAACCTCTTCATGGCTTCATCAGATCTATAGAAATAAACCTAAGAACGCTGAATATGTAAACTTTATATGAAACGAAGGTTCTTTTTTACTACATTACGTTTTCTATACAAATTGTCAACTATCATTAAAAAACATGAGAAAACTAGTCGCACTCCTTCTTTCTTTAGTACTATACAATTCGTGTAAAGAAAAGGAAGAAAAAATCACACCTTCTAAAGATAATAAAGCTGATTATACGCAATTCGTAAATCCTTTTATAGGAACAAGTAAAATGGGACATGTATTTCCTGGAGCAACTGCTCCTTTTGGAATGGTACAACTAAGTCCGCAAACCAATTTTGAAGTCATGTTTGATGAAGATGGCACCTATAATTCTGAAACGTATGAATACTGCGCAGGTTATCAATATAAAGATTCTACAATCATAGGTTTTGCACATACAAACTTTAGTGGAACAGGTCATGCAGATTTAGGTGATTTTCTTGTGATGCCTACTACTGGAAATCTAATCCTAGACCCAATGCAAACAAAAGAAGATCATAAAGGTTTTTATTCTATATTTTCACATGATAGTGAAGAAGCTTCACCCGGTTATTATAAAGTAAATTTAGAAAGCTATGCTATAACCGCAGAGCTTACTGCAAGCGAAAGAGTTGGTTTCCATCAATATACATTTCCAAAATCAGAAAACGCACATATAATTCTTGATATGGTATATAATGTATATCATCATGATAATAAAAACATTTGGACTTTTATCCGTGTAGAAAATGATTCACTAATAACGGGTTACAGGCAAACAAAGGGCTGGGCTAGAGACAAAAAAGTATTTTTCGCTATGCAATTTTCAAAACCTTTTAAAAGCTATGGTCATAAAAAATATGATGATATAAAATACGATGGTTTTTACAGACGTTTTAACCAAGATCAAAACTTCCCTGAAATGGCTGGTAAAAATATCAGAGCCTATTTTAATTTTGAAACTGAACATAATGAAAAAATCAATATTAAATTTGCTTTATCGCCAGTAAGTACTTCTGGTGCGCTAAAAAACTTAAAAGCCGAAATTCCGCATTGGGATTTCAATAAAACAAAAGAAGAAACTAAGGCAAAGTGGAATACTGAGCTTTCAAAAATAGAAGTAACCACTATAGATGACAGCGATAAAGTAAACTTCTATACAGCACTCTATCATACAAATTTATCACCAATTGTATATGAAGACGTTGATGGGCAATATAGAGGATTAGATCAAAATATTCATAGTTCAGATGGTTTTACTAACTATACAATTTTCTCGCTTTGGGATACATATAGAGCGTTACATCCTTTATTTAACATCACCCAACCCAAGCGTAATAATAATATGATAAAATCAATGCTAGCGCATCATGATCAAAGTGTACACAATATGCTACCCATTTGGTCTCATTATGCCAATGAAAATTGGTGTATGATTGGATATCATGCAACATCTGTGATTGCAGATGCGATGGCAAAAAATGTAGGGAACTTTGATTACGAGCGTGCTTTAAAAGCGTCAGTAAATACTGCTAATGTTCGATATTTTGATGGTATTGGAGATTATATCGATTATAAATATGTACCCGATGATAAAAATCATTCTTCAGTATCGAAAACATTAGAGTATGCTTATAACGATTGGTGTATCGCTCAAATGGCTAATCAAGTAGGCAATACTAGTCTAAGCAAAGAATTTATGGAGCGTTCAGAATATTACAAGAATATTTACGACCCTAAAATTGGTTATATGCGACCAAAACTATCGAATGGTAAATTCAGAAAAGATTTTGACCCAATGGATACACATGGTCAAGGCTTTATTGAAGGAAACGCTTGGAATTATGGCTTGTATGTACCCCAGAATATTACAAAAATGATAGCGATGATGGGTGGAGAAGAGAGATTTACTCAACATTTGGATTCCCTTTTTACTATGGAAATAGATGAAAAGTATATTGCCAAACATGAAGATATAACACGCGATGGTATCATTGGTAACTATGTACATGGCAATGAACCAGGGCACCATATCCCATATTTATATAATTGGACGGGGCATCCCGAAAAAACCCAAGAACGTGTGCGCATGATTATGAATACTATGTACGCACCTACTGTAGATGGTCTATGTGGTAATGACGATGCAGGACAAATGAGCGCATGGTATATTTTTAGCAGCTTAGGATTCTATCCTGTTATCCCTGGTTCTTCAAATTATGCATTAGGTAGTCCTTTAGTTAAAGAAGCTATGATCCATTTGGATAATGGAAAAACACTATCTATTAAGACTAAAAATCAAAGTAAGAGAAATGTCTATGTGAAGCGTATTGCTATAAATGGAAGAACAATTGAAGGAACTCAAGTATCACATGATGATATCAGTAATGGTGGTGAGATTATTTTTGAAATGAGTGAAAAATTCTAGTAAACTACCTCGGGGGTATTATACCCTTTGGTAGCACCAATAAAACAATGTAACAATAGAATATTTGGTGTCTGTTTGGGAGGAAGTTTGTAGAAAAGCGCTAATTTGATTTTGTAGTTATATGGATATATTATATTTATCAGGAATAGAAAAACAGAACACCATGCAACTAATAAGTGATCCAAAAGTTAAAGATGTTTTTGATAACTATCCAAAATTAGTACAAGAACATTTACTTTATCTAAGAGCATTGATCTTAAAAGTCGCATCAGAAATTGAAGAACTTACAAAATTAGAGGAAACTCTAAAATGGGGTGAACCAAGCTATCTCACAAAACACGGAAGCACTGTTAGAATAGATTGGAAAGAAAAAAAGCCAGAACAATTTGCCATATACTTCAAATGTACCTCTAAACTGATTCCAACTTTTAAAACTATCTATAAAGATATATTTGAATATAAAGATAACAGAGCTATTGTATTCAAACTAAATAGTAAAATTCCTGAGCATGAACTAAAACACTGCATATCAATGGCACTAAAATATCACAAAGTAAAACACCTCCCATTATTAGGTTCATAAAAACCATTACAGATCAATACATAATTGGGGATTAATACTTAATCAGTTCTTAACTATATTTGAAAAACGGGTTCAACGCTAAAAAAGTCAAACCCGCCGAAGTTTTGTTTACACAAAATTTTGGATACTGTCAGATATTACTTTAAAAGACTTCTTTTGTAAACAATTTTTGAAATTACTTAATCACAATTTTTTCAGACACTTTACGGCCATTATCATTAATCTCTACAAAATAAATCCCTGGTTTCATACCATCTAATTCTATTCTATCTCTTGTAGTCACACCAGACCTTAAAACACTTCCACGTAAATCAGTAAGTCTGTACCCAATTTCTCTTTGATCTGCAACCCTTATAATAATATAATTTGTCGCAGGGTTAGGATATACATTTGCTACAAACACTTGGTTTTCTTGCCCTAACTTTCCATCAATCTGTATGTCAGAAAATCCTTTTGTCCTACCTGAGGCATTACCTATAACTACAGTATAGTCTTCTACTTCTCCATATCCGAAAGTTTCACAAGAAGTTGGAGCTCCGTTCCACTTCATAGAAACCCGCATTCTGGTAATACCGGATACTGCGGTTGAAGGAACTGTAAAATCATAAGATAAGTTACCAGGGTTTGAGGTAGCTCCGGTTACCACCTTTTCAGAGAGTTCAAAAGTTCCGTTTTTATTAAAATCAATCCATACCCCCCAATGTTCGGTATACGATGAGCTAACAAATCCAAGACTCAATATTATTGTATTGGTACCATAAGAAAGGTTTCCTACTTGAGAAGTAAAATCACCATATCCACCATCGGCAAGTGTAGCATTAGTAATTCCATCAATACCTACAAAATCAATATATTCATAATCTGTTGTGTTTCCTTTAGAAGAACAGTATAGTACCTCTAGATCTTTGGTAGTAACCGATATTGAATTGCTTGATTGTGAAATATTCCCTGAAATATCAAAAGCTTTTACCTCAAATGTATAGGTAATACCCGGTGTTAAACCTGTAACATTATAATTTGTTCCTGTTACTGTACTTAATAAAGCATCATTCTGATATATATTATAACCTGACACCCCAATATTATCAGTAGCAGCAATCCATGATAAACCAATATTGGTTTGGCCTACGCTTGATGCCGTCAAACCTGAAGGTATAGAAGGAGCTGTAGTATCTGTGTTTCCTTCTCTTCCATTAAAAGTATGCTTCCCCAAGTCATCAAAAGTATTTTGCGGGTATGAATTCCATTCCGATGTTATGTATGTGGCTGAAGGTGAGGATATATCTGATTTTCGTCTTAATGTTACATCTTTGGCAAAATTTGAAGCCCCTGCATTGAATGTTCCTATAATATCAATCAACACATTATTTTTGAAAAGCCCAACGGCATCATTTCCATTAAATACCATTTCTGTAGCAGATGACAATATATCTGCTTCATTTTTGATAGTAGTTGTAGCCGAATTGTTTGCAACAATATATACATCATTGTTCATTAGAGTTCCAGAAAAATTTAGTCCGGTCGACCATGATCCAGATCCATTAGTTTGTTTTTTTATAGAATACTCCGAAAGATTTACAGAGGACCCTGTGTAGTTCGCAACTTCTAAAGCTTTGTTATTTGACGAGCCTTCTATATATTCTGAAAAAAAAAGCTCAGTAGCTACACTGCCAGAAGTATTATCCTGTGTAGTTACACTAATAGCTACACTTGAAGTTGACAAATTACCCGCGGCATCTTTTGCTCTAACAAAAAATGAATATGTAGTATTAGCTAATAAACCAGAAACAGGAATACTTGTTGTTCCTGTTGTACTTAATAAAGCCCCATCTTGATAAATATTATATCCGGTAACTCCAACATTATCTGTTGAAGAATTCCATGATACTACCGTTGAAGTTTGAGTAGTATTGCTAGCAACTAGATTTACAGGAGTACTTGGTGCAGTTGTATCAATACCGCCGCCGGTATTACCAAATCTATCTTCAGCCTGAGGACCTCCCCATATTTGTGTTGCAAAAGCCGGGTTATCTATAAATGGGTTTCTATTACCCTGTATGTTTTCTAATAACGGGTTGCGCTGTAGTTCTAATTGGGATACCGGATCTTCTGCATTCCATTCTAAAAATAACTGAAGCATATTACTATCATTAGGACTAACCGACCCTACTCCAACATTTGTAGGCAAACAACGATTATCATAACGAATGTAAAGGTACATCATCATTCGAGCTACATCACCTTTAAATTCATCACCAGGATACCAGTACCCTTGTGGAGTCGGGCCCGAATTTCCAGATCCGTCTGCAAATTTTCTGCTTCCCCGTGATGAGTTTCGCTGTACATCAGCAGGTCTTAGGTGGTGTGCATCTGCACCAGGTCCTTCTGTTCCCAAATTTGGAGACCCCAATGACTTTGGGTATACATGTTCTCTGTTCCAATCTGTTGATCCCCCTCCATTATTATCGACTCCTCGTGTTCTATCGGTAATAGAATTTCCATCAGTATCATTATATCCATAAATAAGAATCACCTTTGAAGTATTGTTGGGATCTACATCCGTTTGCTTTAATGCGTCCCAAACACCTGGTGTATAAGTAAGAAAAGTGACATGCGTATTTGTAACTTTTATACCCAACTCATTCTTAAGAGCATCTCCAGATAATGCAAGGTTAACATCATTATAATATGTTGGTATCTGACTATATCCAATAGCAGTACATGCTAACAATAATAATAGTACTTTTTTCATTGTGTTGTTGTGAGTTAATTAGTCTATCTTACTTTAATTAAACGAAGTCGAAGCTAAAATTATTTTCCATAACATACTAGTGCCTTGTGTTACCAAATCATTATGCAGTATGTTGATAATCCAATATTTAGAAATACAAAACACATAAGTAACTGGCAATCAGGTGTTTGTTTTTTTAACACATGTTAATAAGTTATTTCTTACAAAAAAGTAGGATTACAGGCAAGCCTTCATATGATTTTTATCTATCCTGATTATTTTTTAGTCTCATGTGCATTTAGGGATTAGTTTGAGCCAACTGCTACGGGGTAAGTACGCCAGGCATCCAACGAAAACAAAATTTTTGACTTCGAGGAAAGCCTAGGAGAATCAAATTTCATAATGTGGATTAAAACTTATAAGTCTGGATTTATAAATGTCAAGAACAAGTTCTTGTATTACAGCCTTTCATACTCTAATTTTAGAATTCTAACTTTAAAATTTATACAAATGAAAAAAATCTTAAATCTAACTGGTCTTCATAAAATGACTAAAGAGGAACAACAGGAAATTAAAGGAGCTGCGCGGTCTAGACCTTATTGTGGAGGTCCAAGACGATGTTGTGTTACAACCGGTAGTGGATTCACATTCTGCGATTATGGATACTGTCAATCAAATGGCAGTTGTATTTGGGCTTAATTTTAAATATCAACACAATGAAAACAATCTTAAATTTAACCGGAATTCAAAAATTAGACAAGGAACAGCAAAAGCAAGTAAAAGGTTCTTTTTTTGGAGCTACTTGTTGTCCAACAGGCAGAGGTTGCCTTATTAGTTGGGGAGGTCAATCCTTTTGTGAGCCAGGCTACTGCGATCGATGGGGGCGTTGTATATTTGCGTAACCTAAAAGATAATCCTAAAACAAAAGAGGCTGAATTCTATGTGTAAAACAAACCATTCAGCCTCTTTTATTATCCAAGTAATTTATAAGATTGCTTTGCGATTTCAAGTTCTTCATTAGTCGGAATTACCAGTATACGTACTTTCGATGATAAGGTACTAATATCTCGTATTGATTTTGATCGAATACGATTCTTTTCTTTATCTAATTGAATTCCTAAAAATTCTTGATCTTCACAAATCAAACTTCTAATTACATCAGAGTTTTCTCCTATTCCAGCAGTAAAAACAATTGCATCTAAACCATTCATTATAGATGCATATGCACCAATAAACTTTTTGATACGATACGCGTTCATTTTTAATGCTAATCTGCAATCGGCATTACCTTTTTCGGCTTCAGATTCTATATCTCTAAGGTCACTGAAACCTGTAAGCCCCAACATTCCACTTTCCTTCTGCAAAAGTGAATTCACCTCTTCTAATGTGTACCCCAAAGTATTAACCATGTAAAAGATCACTGCTGGGTCTATATCTCCAGATCGTGTTCCCATAATCAATCCATTCATTGGGGCAAAACCTAAGGTATGATCAATACTTCTTCCATTTTTAATAGCTGTCATACTACAACCATTACCAAGATGAATCGTGATGATTTTCGATTTTTCTTTACTTAGGAAATTAATTGCTTTTTCAGATACATATTTATGACTTGTACCATGAAAACCATATACCCTGATACTATTTTCATCAAGAAATCTATTGGGTATAGCATATTTATAAGCTTCAACAGGAATCGTTTGATGAAAAGCCGTATCGAATACCGCTACTTGTTTTGCTTGCGGAAAAATTTCTTCGGCAACTAAAATTCCTTCTAGGTTTGCGGGGTTATGCAATGGTGCTAATGCAGAGAGTTTTTCTATCTTTTGCTTTACCTCTTTAGTGATTTCTACCGTCTTAGCAAACGTACTTCCACCATGAACTACTCTATGTCCTACAACCTGAATCTCGGCAGCAGATTTGATTACTCCCACTTTAGGATCCATGATGTATTCGGCTATCAGTTGTAAACCATCCTGGTGATTACTAATTGTTTCAACACTCTCTATTGTATTTTGATTGGAGCTATATGTTATTTTTGCATTTTCTAATCCAATTCGCTCTACCAAGCCCGAGCAAATTACATCGGCATTGGGCATAATAAATAATTGAAACTTTATAGAAGAACTTCCTGAGTTTAATACTAATAGTTGCATATCCCTTTTTTTATAATCCCTGCGCCTGAATCGCTGTAATAATTACTGTATTATATACATCATCAACGGTACACCCTCTACTTAAATCATTAACTGGCTTATTCAACCCTTGTAGCATAGGACCTATTGCCAATGCCCCTGTTTCTCGCTGTACCGCTTTATACGTATTATTCCCTGTGTTTAAATCAGGAAAGATTAATACACTCGCTTGCCCTGCTACTTCAGAATCTGGAAGCTTACTTTGCCCCACACTCATATCCACAGCTGCATCATATTGTATTGGCCCTTCAATTTTGAGATTTGGTTGCTTCTCTTTCACTATGGCTGTAGCTGCTCTTACGGTTTCTACATCTTCTCCTTTACCAGAGGATCCAGATGAATAGGATAGCATGGCTACTTTGGGTTCTATTCCAAAAGCTAACGCTGATTCTGAAGAAGAAATTGCTATCTCCGCCAATTCCTCGGCATTAGGATTTGGGTTGATTGCACAATCACCAAATACAGAAACCCGATCTTCTAAACACATAAAGAATACTGAGGAGACTACTTTTACCCCAGGTTTCGTCTTTATAAATTGTAAAGCAGGTCTAATGGTATGTTGCGTAGTATGTACTGCTCCAGAAACCATCCCATCTGCATGCCCCTTGTAAATCATCATAGTCCCAAAATAAGATACATCTGCCATCATATCCTTGGCCATATCCAGATTTACGTTTTTATGTTTCCGAAGTTCATAAAAAGTTTTCACGTAATCATCATAATGAGGAGAATCTATAGGTGACACAATGTTTACTTTACTAAGATCAATAGGGATATCGAGGGTTAAAATTTTATTCTTTATTTTCTTTTCATTTCCTATCAAAGTAATTTCTACCACATCTGATGCTAATAGTCTGGAGGTAGCTCTCAAAATTCTTTCATCAGACCCTTCGGGAAGTACAATATGTTTTTTATGTTGTAAAGCACGTCGTAGAAGGTTATACTGAAACATACGGGGAGTAAGCCCTTCAGATTTGAAAGTAATCAGTTGATCTGCAAGATGATCCTCATTTACATGCTTAGCGAATGTGCTAATTGAAGTGTTTATCTTCTGTAGATTATCCCCATAGATCTTTGATTTAATCGAGCCGATTTGATTGGTTATAGCAAACGTTCCGCTAGGTACAGAAATAATTGGAAATGATATCGAAACTCCCTCTATCAATTTGAGTATTGGGGCTTCTGGAACAATGCCTCCGGTAAGTATAATTCCTGAAATTTTCGGATAATTATCAGATATATTAGCTTGCAAAACTCCGAGGATGATATCTGCACGGTCTCCGGGAGTGATGACCAAGCTATTATCCTTAAGGTGCGTAAGATAATTACGCAATTGCATGGCTCCAACTCCATAACTACCTGCTAGATTATTTAAATATTCCTTACCAAATAAAACAGTTCCACCTAATTCACTTACAATTTCTTTGATTGTAGGATTTATTAAAGAATTGACTTTTGGTATACTTATTATTTCTACTTCATTTCCTAAATCTTTTTTAAGAGCACTATGTAACGTTTTCTCACAACCGGGAGTAATCTTATTGGCTACTACTGCCAAAACTTCTACGTCTTTACTATTGAAAGTATCGAAGGCTAATTTTAGGTTTCCAACAATCTCTTTATTCTTTTTATCAATTCCACTAGCGACAAGTACTGCAGGAATTCCGAGGTTTTTGGCAATAATTACATTAATATCAAATTCAATAATACTTCCCTCATCAGAAAAATCAGTACCTTCCACTAATATGAAATCAAATTTTTCTTCAAGACTTTTATATGTACTAATAATACCATCTATAACCTCACCAGATTTACCCTTGTTATATTTTTGAAGTACCTCACTTCTGGTAAAAGCATACGCATTTTTAAAGTCAATATCTAACTCAAAATAAGAGATCACGGTATTGATATGATTATCAACATCACCCTCGCTAGGATCATTGATAATAGGTCTGAAGTACCCTACCTTGGCTATTTTACCAAGTAGCATACGCATCATCCCCAAAACAACAATAGATTTACCACTATTAGGCTCAATAGTGGCGATATATACAGCTTTACTCATTCGGTTAAATTTGGTTAAGCAAAGATACGCTAATACAGTTTTAACGTAAAACTATTAAGGAATAAACTACTCTTAAAAACAAATTTACTCTTTTAATAACCTATTTAAAAAGCTTTCAAATTCTGTTTTAAAATCAGCATATTTATTACCTGTAGCCGGACCATTAAAACCAGTGTGTATTTTGCGTACATTTCCTTTTTTGTCTATAAATATGTTAGTTGGATATGACAATACATGGTTAAGCATTGGTAATTTTTCTTGAGCTTTTTGTTTGTCAGACGTTCCATATTGAGCAAGAAGAATGGGATACGTTACATTAAGTTTATTTTGTAACCTTTCAATCGCTTTGTAAGCTTTTTCTTTTGTCTTAGCATATTCAAAAGCTAGTGCAATGATTTCAATATCTTTATCTTTATTGCGATTATAAAAGTCGACATAGTATTTCGTTTCATCCATACAATTTGGACACCATGTCCCCATAATTTGAACAAGTACAACTTTATCCTTAAAACGGGCATCATCGATAGAAATCTGGTTTCCGTTACTATCAGGAAAACTAAATGTTAGCCTATTATATCCTTCTTTTAAGAACGTCAATGAGTCTTCGGAAGGGAGTTCATAATCTTGATTTCTCTTTGCAGCAAATGGTTCTTTCCAATGGTTACCCGAGTAAAAATGACCATTCAAGGTACTATCTGTTACTTTTGCCGTAAATAAAAATGCATGAGCTCCATCAAATGTAGACAGTTGTAATTGATCTTCATTCAATACGCCTTCTAAATATCTATAATCTCCAGTGGTGGTTCTGAATGTACCTGTAACCATATTTCCGTTTTGCGCAAATACGCCTTTAGCTACATACCTATCCTCTGTATTATCCTTACTGAATATAGTTTCCCAATTACCCGTGATATCATATAAGGGCTTCGAAGTTATTTCAAATCGATCTTGCTCGCCATATTTAGCTTTAAAAGGTACAGTTCTATCCAGACTTTCTTTAATAAAACCCCCAGAAATTGTCATTGAGTCTAAAAACTTAGCGGCAATATATCCTTCAAATACTGGAAACTTTATTATTATCGAATCCCCTTTGATCATAATATCATCAACATCAATACTTTCTTTTGCATTAAAAATCTTTATGGTTTGATCATCCATCACCTCGAACAAAAACGGAAGTTGCTTATTATCCTGAACCTGTATGGTAGCTTTCCATGGACCGCTTTTGAAATTAGCCGGATCTTTAGCTTCCTCTTTTTTACAAGAAACTACAACCAACGTAGTAAAAATAATTACATAATAAGTTATTACATTCTTCATAAATAAACTTTCCTCTATATTTTAATTTTCATATCCCTCTTAGCTTGCCATGAGGTCATTTACTTTTCTTACAACAAACTGCTAAATGATTAAAATACTTCATACCAGTAATGCTATGAACAATTCACTTTTCAATTCACTTTTTTGTTGTTTTTTAGGCTATCATTCTTTTCTGTTTTAATCATTTTATTTTTTTCGTTTGTAAACTTGATTATCGTGTCATTACTTTCATTTTCTGGAAATACAGGATTCCCATTTTCATCAATATATGGTAGTTTTTCACTGATAAACACTTTATCCTTACTGGTGTAGTTTTCCAATTTTAGATTTATTTTTTTAGGATCTTTCAATATAATATCTGCTTCTTTTTTTACCGCTTCTTTATTCAATTTTTCTTGAGCAGAAGTGACTTGTATACCAAAACATAAAAATGCAGAACATGCTAAAATATATTTGAAACTATTCATATTTTCGATTTTTAAAGTTTCATCAAAAATACTAAAAAGATTGTTCATTGAAATTTTAGGAATACTAGTTTAACGTATTGGACAAAAACTGGTTTTTTGATTATAAAAATAGTGATGGATTTTATTTAAGATATCGCATTATTACTATTTGTAACCTCTACTCAAAATACTATCTTTACCGACTGAATTTAGAACAATCACAAATGAAGATTTCATATAACTGGCTAAAACAATTTATTAATCCAGATTGGGATGCAGAAAAAACAGGGGAATTACTTACAGATTTAGGTCTTGAAGTAGAAGGAATTGCAACCTACCAAAGTGTTAAAGGGGGACTAGAAGGAGTTATTGTTGGGCAGATCCTTAGTTGCGAAAAACACCCAAATGCAGATAAATTAAAAATAACCAAGGTCGATCTGGGATATGATGAACCCGTACAAATTGTTTGTGGTGCTCCTAATGTTGCAGCTGGCCAAAAAGTTCCTGTTGCAACTATAGGTACAAAACTATATGACAAAGATGAAAAAGAATGGACGATCAAAAAGGGCAAAATTCGAGGCGAAGACAGCCATGGTATGATCTGTGCCGAAGATGAATTAGGACTAGGGAAAAGCCACGATGGTATTATGGTTCTTGATCCTAATATTTCTGTAGGAACTAAGGCTTCTGAGATATTTAATATTGAAAATGATCGGGTTTTTGAGATTGGTCTTACACCTAATCGAGCTGATGCAATGAGTCATTGGGGTACAGCTCGCGATCTCAAAGCAGGGCTAATGCAAAAAGATATAAACTTAGAACTTATTACACCCTCAGTAAGTAGTTTTAGAGTAGAAAATCGACTCCATAAAATAGATATCAAAGTAGAAAATCAAGATTTGGCTCCAAGATATTGTGGAGTTACTATTTCAGGTATTAAAATTAGCGAATCCCCCTCGTGGTTGCAAAACAGGCTAAAAGCTATAGGAATTACTCCAAAAAATAATGTGGTAGATGTAACCAATTATGTGCTTCATGAATTAGGACAACCCTTACATGCATTCGATGCTAATCATATTGAAGGTAACAAAATTGAAGTTAAAACATTAGAGGCAGGTACCAAATTCACTACCTTGGATGATGTAGAAAGAACATTGCATGAGGAGGATCTTATGATATGTGATGCAGTGAAGCCACTCTGTATTGCAGGAGTTTTTGGAGGCATCAACTCAGGCGTTACTGAAACTACGACTTCAATTTTTTTAGAAAGTGCATATTTTAACCCGGTCAGTGTTCGTAAAACCGCAAAGCGTCATGCACTAAATACAGATGCTTCTTTTAGGTTCGAAAGAGGTATTGATCCTAATATTACAGAATATGCTTTAAAAAGAGCGGCATTACTTATACAAGAGCTTGCAGGAGGAAATATTTCTAGCGAAATCATTGATTTATATCCTAGAAAAATTGAGGATTTTCAAGTATTTTTATCATTTGAAAAAACAGCCAAATTAATCGGCGAAGAACTTCCTCAAGAAGCTATAAAATCTATTCTTACCTCGTTAGATATCAAAATCAACAGTATTACTGAAATAGGAATAGGATTAACCATACCGGCATATCGCAATGATGTCCAAAGAGAAGTTGACGTTATCGAAGAAATCCTTAGAGTGTATGGGTATAATAATATTGGGTTCACACAAAAACTAAATGCTTCGATAGCCAATATCGACAAGTTTTCTGATCACACCATTCAAAATACAATATCTAATCAATTGGTTGGTATAGGGTTTAATGAAATGTTAGCGAACTCTCTTACTACTTCAAATTACATTGCTTTGAGCGCACAGCTCAAAGATGAAAACAATGTAGAGATGCTGAATCCTCTGAGCAATGATTTGGCGGTTATGAGGCAGTCAATGTTATTTTCTGGTTTAGAGGCCGTATCCTATAATATAAATAGAAAACGTACTGATCTTAAATTATTTGAGTTTGGTAAAACGTATCACGATTATGATGGCAAAAGAATAGAAAACAAGCACTTAAGCATCATTATTTCTGGCAATCGAACAAAAGAAAACTGGAAAATCAATCAAGAACCAAGTGATTTCTTTTTCTTAAAAGGAGTCGTGTCTTCTATTTTAGAACGTTTAGGTTTGAAATCACTAAGAACAACTCCCATTAAAAACGATCTATTCTCTGAAGGACTTTCTCTTAGTATAGGCAAAACCAAATTAGTTGATTTTGGTATGGTAAAAAAAGCTATTCTAAAACACTTCTCAATTTCTCAGGAAGTTATATATGCTGATTTTAATTGGGATACTATTATTGAGTATGCTAAACATAATAAAATTTCGTTTAAAGACATTCCGAAATTTCCTGAAGTACGTCGTGATTTTGCACTTCTTTTGGATGACAACATTAAATTTGAAGACATCGATATTATTGCTAAGCAAACAGAAAAGAAACTTTTGAGAAACATTAATCTCTTTGATGTTTATGAAGGAAAGAATTTACCAAAAGGTAAAAAATCATATGCTGTAAGTTTTATATTCCAAGATGAAAACAAAACACTTACTGACAAACAAATAGACAAGATTATGAATAAGCTACAACATAATTTTGAAAATAAATTGGGAGCCGAATTGAGGTAAAGCTTATCTTATTTAAGAGATTTAAAATGAGATATTTTCTACATCTCATAAAAATACTATAACATAACATTTACTAGGCACTTTCAGAAAATAGCTACGCTAATTTCAATTTGTTTATTTTTTGAATGATTTTCGATAGTTGTAAGA